>NZ_JBFOFA010000002.1:0-383507 GCF_040887125.1 Enterococcus sp. C74
CTCTCAGAAACTAAAAGTAGTAACCTAGAATTTTAATCAATTAAATGGTATTAAATTACAAAAATTTCTTTTCTCGGAAATAAAAGTTTTTTATGTATTCTTTTTTTCTGATAAATTGATGAAGCAGTATATAAAATTTTAAAGGAGAAGATAATATGCCAAACAAGGAACAGGAAAAGACAAAAACTATTCAACAGGAACCAACTGAATTAAATCCGAGTACAACTAAAGAAAAAGAGAATAGTCCATTCATAAGTAAAAAGAGAGCAAAAGAATTGAAGAAGTTTGAGAGTAAAGTTAGGAAAAAAGAGGATAAAGCGGTTAAACAAGTGATAAAAACAGTTATGAAGGATGCAGACAGGATTCAAGATCATTCCCAAATATTTAAGTATCTCACATATGAATTTAAGAATAGTCCATTCATAAGTAAAGAGAGAGCAGAAGAAGAATTGAAGAAATTTAAGGGTAAAAATAGAAAAAAAGAGGATAAAGCGGTTGAGCGAGCGATAAAAACAGTTGTGAATAATAGAGACATTACTGGAAGTAGTGTATTGAGGTATCTTAAAAATGAGTTGACAAAAAGTCCATCCATAAGCCGACAGAGAGTAGAAGAAGAAATGGGGAAGTATGAGGGAGGAAATAATGTTAGAAATAGTTCTGAAGTTCCAGGGAACAAAGATAGAGGAGAAGATCTTAAAGAAAAATTAAATAGAGTATCTAAAGAAGAAAACTCATCCCCAGAAAGAGCAGCTGTATCTCAAGACCTACAGCATAAGCAGGATAACCCGTTACATAGATAATAATCAATAAACTCTAAAAATGATTACATAATAAATGAGTGTGGGATATTAATCAGAAAAAATTTGATTAATATCCCACTTTTTATGGCTAAATGAAAACTGGGACAGAAGAATCACTTCTGATTCTATCCCCCCAAAAAAAGTTAGACAAAAATAATCAGAGGGCTGATAAAATAAGAATTCTCACGTCATTTATTTTTTATATCTGTCATCAAGCGTCTTACTGTATAGCGGAAATAGTATCCGTTGAAATGCGGGAAAGAGAATCAAATAAAAAAAGAAATTACCTATACCATGGGCGAGATCAAAAGGAAGTCCTTGAAAATAGTAAGCCCAAAAAGAGGGAAGTTGATAGATGAAAGTTTCAATTCGTGAAACAATCAAACCGTAAATTAATCCACAAATAAAGCTCAAAATTGCTTGAATAGTCACATGCTTAGCGACTATAGGTAACTGATTCATCCAATGGAAAAACAAAACAATCCCGCTGAAGGCGAGCATTTGACTGATTGTCCAAGTCCCTAATCCTAAATATAGATTAGTGATGAATAAGCTCAATATGGAGACGATTAAAGCATCTGTTAAAGAACCAAATGCCGCAAGTAGTAAAAAAATTGCTGTCATAGGTTGAATATTTGGTAACCAAGCAAAAAAAATTCTGCCTACGACACAGGCAGCAATTAATAATGACAAATAAGCAAATTTGTGAATCGTAAAGTAAGGTTTTTGTTTAAATGTGTTCATCTTTTGAGGCTGCTCCTTCACTGATAATAGTTCTCATTATATCATAAATTTTTTTTATTACAAGATTGAAAAACACATGATGTAGTGTGATAATAATTAACAGACACTATATATAGTGTTTTTTATGATAAGGTGGCGATGGAATGGGAATTTATTCAAAAAAATATATAGAAAAACTTAATCAGGATATACGGAATTATCCAGAGGTCAAACCTATTGATCCACAAATGAAACTGACATTTGAAGGGATTTCACGCTTGGTCATGTTGGATCGATATACTTACAAAGATCCACATAATCAGACGTTAACCATAGGTGATCTAGTCGTCTTGACGGTACATGCGGATCCACAATACCCGGCTCGTGGAATTGGAACGATCATTCAGCACTCTGGAGACGATTTAACGATCGAAGTGGAAGAGGAATTTCGCTCCTCTTTGACTGATCCTGAAGAAATAGCTCGTGGATTCGTTAAAAGAAACAAAAGTGAAGTTGAAAAACCTTTAGAGCTGTATTATGAACAAATTGCTGCTCGAGTTGCTTTCGGAATTAGTCAAGTCGAGGGCGATAGAAAAGCTGAATTTTTTGAAGATTTTTACAAACAATTGACTGAACAAAATTTGATTCCTGCAGGAAGGGTGTTATATGGTGCTGGTACGCAATCAGAAGTCACATACTTTAATTGTTTTGTCATGCCATTTATTCAAGATTCTCGTTCTGGTTTAGCAAAACACCGAGAAGAAGTCATGGAAATCATGAGTCGTGGTGGTGGAGTAGGAACGAATGGCTCAACCTTGAGACCAAAATCAGCTGTCGTACATGGCGTAAATGGAAAATCTTCTGGTGCTGTTTCTTGGCTCAATGATTTAGCTAATCTCACTCATTTAGTCGAACAAGGAGGAAGTCGCAGAGGGGCGCAAATGATCATGCTCAATGATTGGCACCCAGATATTTTTGAATTTATTATTTCAAAAATCCAGAATCCATTGATCTTGCAACAGTTGATAACTACAAGTAAAAACCCGCTAATCAAACAGTTGGCAAGTGAGAAACTAGCTTTTTCTCCTTTAACTCAAGAAGAAAGGGAGCTATTTGAAGTCTTGCTTAAGGAAGAGGGGCTTTTGCAATTTGCAGAACAAACTTTCATCAAAGAGGCTAAGCAAAAATTAAAAATGGGTGGAAGTTATAGTGTCAAAGATCCTGACTTCTTAACAGGGGCGAATATTTCAATCTGTCTGACAAAGGAATTCATGGCAGCTGTCGCACAAGATAAGACCTATGATTTGCGTTTTCCTGCTATTGACGAGTATACAGAAATAGAAATGGCTGATTATGATCAACATTGGGCTGAAATCGGTGATGTTCGTGAGTGGGAAGCGACAGGACGTAAAGTGAAAGTTCATCAAACAATTCGAGCCAGAGAGCTTTGGGAATTGATCACTTACTGTGCTACTTATTCTGCGGAACCAGGGATCTTTTTTATTGATAACGCCAATGAGATGACTAATGCTGCTGCCTATGGACAAAAAGTCGTTGCAACAAATCCTTGTGGAGAACAGCCATTGACACCGTATGCGGTATGTAATCTTGCGGCTATCAATTTAGCGAATATGGTAGATGAGCACCAAGAAATCGATTTTCAAAAAGTTGCAGAAGTGGTTAGAACCAGTGTACGTTTCCAAGATAATGTTATTGATGCGACCCCTTATTTTTTTGACAAGAATGAGCAACAAGCAAAAGGGGAACGTCGTATTGGTTTAGGGGTGATGGGCTTAGCCGACTTATTGATCTATTGCGGCAAAACGTATGGCTCTAAAGAAGGAAATGCGTTAGTCGATCAATTGTTTGAAACGATTGCCGTTACAGCTTATCAAACGTCGATCGAATTGGCAAAAGAAAAAGGAAGTTTTCCTTATTTAGTTGGTAAGAACGAAGAAGAAACACGACAATTACGTGAGCGTTTTATCCATTCTGGGTATATGAAAAAGATGCCAGAACATATTAGGCAAGGTGTCTTAACTTATGGAATCCGTAATTCACACTTATTAACAGTTGCACCAACTGGCTCGACAGGTACGATGACTGGTGTTTCCACGGGTTTGGAACCTTATTTCTCTTTTTCCTACTTTAGAAGCGGTCGCTTAGGAAAATTCATTGAAGTACACGCTGAAATCGTTGACGAATATCTAGCGAAACATCCAGAGGCAGATGCCTCAGAGTTACCGGAATACTTTGTCTCAGCAATGGAACTTTCACCAGAAGCTCACGTGGATGTCCAATGTACGATCCAACGATGGGTTGATAGTTCCATTTCCAAAACAGTCAACGCACCTAAGGGATATCGTGTTAAAGAAGTAGCTGATATTTACGAACGACTTTATCAAGGTGGGGCAAAAGGCGGTACGGTATATGTTGACGGTAGCCGAGATTCACAAGTCCTGACTTTATCAGCGGAAGAAAATAGTTTTACCGATGAGCTAGTAACATCAGAGGTACACCCAGATGTTTTGCTAACAGAAGCTTCAAACGACTCAGCAACGAGTGAAGAGCGCTGTCCGATTTGTCATGAAGGTACAATTGAAGAAATCGGAGGTTGCAGTACTTGCACCCATTGTAAAGTACAACTAAAGTGTGGATTATAAGGTTAAAAAGGAGCATGGTACCATGAAAATCTATACTAAAAGTGGTGATGCTGGGATGACTAGTATTATCGGAGGGCAACGGCTAGCTAAGTCAGCTTCTCGTGTTAGAGCTTATGGAAGTGTGGATGAAATCAATTCTTGGGTAGGAACGATCGTTGCAGAATTAGATCCTGATAAATTTGCGCTTTTGATCGAACAATTAATCCAACTTCAACGATTACTATTTGATATCGGAACAGATTTTGCCACACCAACGGAAGTCAAAGAACGGATCGTGACTAAAAAAGATTTGGAGAAAATGGAAGAAATGATTGATTTTTATCAAGAAAAACTACCGGTGATCGACAAATTTATCTTGCCTGGTGGACATCCAGTAGCAGGGCATTTCCATCTTGCCCGAACAGTGACCCGAAGAGCGGAACGTGAAATCACTCAACTGATTTTGGAAGAAACAGAAACGAATCAAATGAGTTATAAACTGATTAATCGGTTATCGGATCTCTTTTTTGTCTTGGCACGTTATGTCAATGTGGTTTATCATATTAAAGAACCATTCTATGAGCGAGCTGGGAAAGTATTCCATTAATTATTTATCAGACCTTACTGTTTGGATTAAAATCTAACTGTCTAAGAATCATATCTATAATGTTTAAAGTGATAACTTAAGTAAATTCTTTTTACAAATTAATAAATAGGAGTGTTTTTTTTGAAGAAATTCATAGTATTATTAGCTGCTTTATCAAGTATGATCGTTATGACTGGTTGTCAATCACCTACCACGACAGAACAATCAAGCGCTCAATCACAAGCCACTACAAAAAAAGTGACCATCACTTTGCAAGAAGAGGGAAAAGAACTATCGGCAAAAAACGTTACTTACCAACCAAATCAGACCTTGTTGGAATTACTAAAAAAACAGTTTTCAGTGAAAGAAGACAATGGTTTTGTGACGGCAATTGATGGGCATGCACAAGACAAAGATAAAGGATTATATTGGACGTTCACAATCAACGGCAAAATGGCGGAAAAAGGAGCAAATGATATTAAATTATCACCTAACGATCAGATAGTGTTCAATTTAGCGACATTCAAGTAAGAGTGTAACAGTTCAAAAATTAACTTGAGCGTGCGGTCAAAGTATTCGTATGAACAAGCTGAAAAAACGAAAAGCAGTTATTCTGATTTTCGTTTTTTTTGATTAGTTTTAATATCTGTTAAAAAAAGGTTTTTGGTCAATAAGAACTGATAAGTTGCGCAAAATTAAATCTGGGTCAGAATGTACCTCATTCTATCTCAGCTTTTTGTTCTTTCACTTTGTCTCATAATTTGATCAAAAAGCTTCTAATTTTCATGTTGATATTGATTTAAATTTGCAGGCTACATGTTCTTCTGTTTTTATAAAGTAATACTATTTTTGCAAATCACCGCACGTGGATGCCAAATATTCCCAGAGATTAAAAAAGATAATCTAGATTTTGAATAAATGCAATAGTATTAAATCCCAAGAATTTCTTTGTTTAGAAATAAAAGTTTTTGATGTCCTTTTTTTTCTGATAAATTTATAAAGCGTATATAAAATCTCAAAGGAGAAAACAGCATGCCAAACAAGGAACAGAATATAAATAAAAACAATGAAGAGAAAGTTAGCATACAGTCCCAAGATCAGCGTGGTTTTTTTTATAGACTATTCAATAAGTATAAATTTACGAAAAAGAAACGTACTGATCTGGAAACATCAGCAGCATTGGATAAAGATCTTTCTAAAGATGATCAAGCTTCAACTGAAGAAATCCCCTCCTATGAAGAAATCTCCACCTATCTAAAATCTTTTCTAGAAGAGAAAAATCTGTTACAACAAAGAAATATAGAAATAAATAGTAATAATAGAACCTTTTTTATTAACTATCTTAATGAAAAACATAGACTTAATTCAAACATGCCTTTGTCGGAAGAAACGAAAGCTGCACTAATTGAAGACTTTGATAAATTCTATTATATTCCTTTAAAAACTAGTACGTGTCATAACTTTATTTTCGATCTGAATATAACTAGAAGGGAATTAACTAGGCTTAAAGATGATCAATTTCTAAAGGTGAATGAATTAATAGCGCAGCTAACAGATGATGCTACTATAGCTATTACAAATAAATACCAACTTTTAGAGAACCACACTGTCTCCGAAGAAAAGCTAGAGGCAATAGCAAATGAGGTCATGGATTTAAATCTTGATGAGGAAATGAAAAGGGCGGTTATAGCTAAACTTGAACTATTAAAAGAAGATCGAGCCACTCTTCGGAAAATATACAGAAAAAAACAAGACACATTGAAAACACAGGAAAGTAAGACAGATGCTAATTTAAAAGAGATTACAAAAGATGACGATGAAATATTATTTTATCAGCAAGTAGATGATGCAGCTATAGCTATCATAAATAAATATCAGCTATCTATCCCCGAAAATAAACTAAAGGCAATAGCAGATGAGATAATGGATTTAAATCTTAGTGGGGAACAAAAAGAGGAGGTTATTTTCCAACTTGGACTACAAACAGAAGATAGTGCCACTCTTTGGAAAATATACAAAATAAATTTGATGAAAGCAGAACAGTTATTTTATCAGCAAGCAAACAATGCTGCTATTCATGCTACTATAGCTATTATCAATAAATATCAGCTTTCAGAGAACCAATCTGTCCCTGAAGAGAAACTAAAGGCAATAGCAAAGGAAATTATGGATTTAAATCTTAGTGAAGAATACAAAAGAGAGGTTATTTTCGAGCTTAAAATATCAGAAGAAGATCGAGCCACTCTTCAAACAATATATAGAGAAAGACAAGACTTTTTAACAGCGCAAGAAAGTAAGACTGATGCTAAATTAGATGAGAACACAAAAGGTGAAGATAAAGTATCATTTTATCAGCAAATAGGTGATGCAGTTATAGGCATTATAAATAAATTTCAACTATTTGTCTCCGAAGAGGAGTTAAGGAAAATAGCAAAAGAGATTTTAAATTTAAAATTAAGCGAGGAACAGAAGAAAGAGGTTATTATCTATCTTGGAATACAAAGCGAATATAAAGATGTTCTTCTGGAAATATTTAAAGAATTACAGAGATGGCCAACACCACCCCAAAGTAAGTTAGAAGTTATAATAAGAGGGGCTAAAGCATTACAGTTATTTAATCAGCTAGTACATGATTCAGTTACTTATATTACAAATAAATATGAACTTTCAGAAGATCAAGCTACTCATCATAGGAAACTAAAGGCAATAGCAAAAGAGATTATAGATTTAAACCTTAGTGATGAACAAAAAAGAGAGGTTATTAAGGGTCTTGAAATACCAGAAGCTGATAGAGAAGCTTTTTGGAGAATATACAGAAAACTTGAGATATTGCCAAAAATAAAAGAAAGTAAGACAGACTCTAGAGTGAATGGACGGACACAAGATGGGTATAGTGACGATAGGGCACAATTGATTCATAAAAATAAGAAGCAAATTATCAGAAGAAATTTTGCCGAAGCAGCACCATTTTTTTTTAAGGGAATAAATGATGCTACTATAGCTATTACAAATAAATATCAACTTTCGAATGACCGACCTACCTTCCGAGATAAACTAGAGAAAATGGTAAATGAGATTATAGATTTAAATCTTAGTGAGCAACAAAAAAGGGTGGTTATTAGAGTACTTGAAATATCAAAAGAGGATAGAGTCGCTCTTAAGACAATGTACAGAGAAAGACAAGACTTGTTAAAAATACAAAAAAATAAGACAGACGATGAAGTGTTCTTTTATCATGGAGTAGATGATGCAACTCTAACTATTATAACCAACTATCAACTTTCAGAGGACCAACCTAATCCCCCAAAAAAACTAGATGCAATAGCAAATGAGATTTTGAATTTAAATCTTAATAAGCAACAGAAAAGAGAGGTCATTTTCGAACTTGAAATACCAGAAATAGATAGAGATAAACTTAATGAATTAATAAATAAAAAAACAACGTTGCTAAACCAGGTAGAAACTTTACAAGAATCAGCTAAAACGAACCCAAGCTCAACATTAAGTCAGGGACTAAATAATCTTGAATCAAAACCCACTACGCCACTACAGACGTCATTAAAATCAAAATTAAGATCTCTACTAAAGAAAAGTGAGGATAATCTAGGATCGGAACCACCGATATCGCTAAAACCAAATGCATCAAAAGGTAATCCTTTAAAAAGAGTAAACAGTCTAAGCTCGAAACCACAGACTCCACTAAACCCAACGATTCACTTATCTAAAGGTTTAGATGAATTTAGTCGATGAACCATAATTGCTCAAGCCGAATCATTTTCTGAAAAGGGATTGTTCGGCTCTTGCTGTTTTAGGGATGATTAATATTTTTCATCTCTTCGTCAATAAGTACTGATGAGTGATGCAAAATCAAATCTGGGCAAGAAAGCACCCCATTCTTTCTCAGATTTTTTTGTTTTCTCACATTTGTTCGTTAATTAATCAAAAAGTTTCTATTTTTCATGATGTCATTGAATTAAATCCGTAAATTACGTATTTCTATATTTTTATACAGGAATACTATTTTTTTCAAATCACTACACGTGGTTACGCAAATATATTCAGAAAAAAATTATGAAAGAAATAGTTATGTATAAGTGGACTCAAATAAAACTTTATTCATGCATAATCTTTTTGAAAACACTATTCTTGACTAATTATTTTCAGAAATTAAAAATAATATTCTAAAATTTGAACAAATACCATGGTATTAAATTCCAAGAATTTCTTTATTTGGGAATAAAAGTTTTTGATGTCCTTTTTTTTCTGATAAATTTATAAAGCAGTATATAAAAGTGCAAAGGAGAAAACAACATGGAAAAACTAAATAAAAAAAATGGAGAGAAAGTAAGCGTACAGTCCAAAAATCAGCGTGGTATTTTTTATAGACTAAAGGATAGGTTGAAACTAAATAAAAAAAACGGAAAAAAAGTAATTGTACAAGCCGAAGATCAGCCTTCACTTGCTTATGAACTAACTAATAAGTATAAACTTGAGAAAAATAAATCTGATGATATGAAAGCACTAGTAGCATTAGGAAAAGATCTTTCTAAACATGCCCCAGCTACAATCGAAGGAATCCTCTTCTATCTTCCATTGACTCCAGAAAAGAAAAACCTGTTTCAACCAAGAAATAGAATAGTACAGCCTGAAGATCAGCAAAGTCATGCTTATAGACTAACCAATAAGTACGAACTAAAAATGGAACGTACTAATCCGGAGAATTTCGCAAAATTAGGTAGAGAACTTTCTAGATATGATCCAGCTACAATCGAAGGAATCCTGTTACATCTTCCACTGATTCCAGAAGAGAAAGACCTGTTACAACCAAGAAATAGAATAGTACAGCCCGAAGATCAGCTTGAACTTGCTGATAGATTAATCGATAAGTATAAACTAAAAAATAAACATACTAATCTGAAAACAATGGCAGCATTAGGAAAAGATCTTTCTAGATATGATCCAGATTCAACCGAAGGAATCCTCTTACATCTTCCATTGATTCCAGAAGAGAAAAAACAGTTACAACCAAGAAATAGAATAGTACAGCCCGAAGATCAGCTTGAACTTGCTTATAGAATAACCAAAAAGTATAAACTAAAACATCAACATACTAATCTAAAAACATTCGTAGCATTAGGAAAAGATCTTTCTAGATATGATCCAGATTCAACCGAAGGAATCCTCTTACATCTTCCGCTGATCCCAGAAGAGAAAGACCTGTTACAACCAAGAAATAGAATAATAAAACCCGAAGATCGACTTGAACTTGCTGATAGGTTAACCGTTAAGTATAACCTAAAAATGGAACGTACTGATCCGGTGACATTCGCAAAATTAGATAGAGAACTTTCTAAATATGATTCAGATTCAACCGAAGGAATCCTCTTACATCTTCCGCTGATTCCAGAAGAGAAAAACCTGTTACAACCAAGAAATAGAATAGTAAAACCCGAAAATCAGCCTAATCTTGCTTATAGATTAACCAAAAAGTATAAACTAAAAAATCAACATACTAATGTGAAAACATTAGTAGCATTAGGTAAAGAACTTTCTAAATATGATCCAAATTCAACCGCAGGAATCCTTTTACTTCTTCCATTGAATCCAGAAGAGAAAAAACTGTTACAACCAAGAAATAGAATAGCACAGCCCAAAGATCAGCCTGCTCTTGCTTATGAACTAACTGAAGAGAAAAAGCAATCTACTAATATGGAAACACTAGTAGCATTAGATAAAGATCTTTCTAAAGATGATCCAACTTCAAGCGGAGGAAACATCTCCAATTTTCCATTGAATCCAGAAGAGAAAAACCTGTTACAACCAAGCAATAGAATAGCACAGCCCGAAGATCAGCCTGCTCTTGCTTATGAACTAACTGAAGAGAAAAAGCAATCTACTAATATGGAAACACTAGTAGCATTAGATAAAGATCTTTCTAAAGATGATCCAACTTCAAGCGAAGGAAACATCTCCAATCGTCCATTGAATCCAGAAGAGAAAAACCTGTTACAACAAAGAACTATTGAAATGGAAAGCATAGATAGAACCTTTTTTATTGACTATCATAATGAACAGCATAACCTTAATTCAAACACGCCTTTATCGGAAAAAACAAAAGCTGCACTAATTGAAGACCTTGATAAATTCTATTATCTTCCTTTGAAACCTAGTACGTGTTATAACTTTATTTCCGATCTACATATTATAAATAGAGATGATGTATATGAGCTTCTAAATGATCAAATTCCCAAGGTGAATGAATTAATAACGCAGGTAATAAATAATGCTACTCTAGCTATTACAAATAAATATCAACTTTTAGAGAACCAATCTGTCCCCAAAGAGAAACTAGAGACAATAGCAACTGAGATCCTGGATTTAAATCTTGGTGAAGAACAGGAAAGGGAGGTTATTGCTAAACTTGAAATCTCAAAAGAAGATCGAGCTACTCTTGAGGAAATATACAGAGAAAAACGAGACTTATTGCAAACACAAGAAAGTCAGAAAGACGCTGAAATAAAAGCTGCTACTATAGCTATTACAAATACATATGAACTTTCAGTTGAAAAAACTACTCCTCAAGAGAAATTAAAGGCAATAGCAAATGAGCTTATAAATCGAAATCTTAGTACATTACAGGAACATGAGATTATTTACCTACTTGAAATAGAAACAAAAGACAGAGACACCCTTCGGACAATATACAAAGAATTAAAAAAAATACAAGAAAGTCAGAAAGACGCTAACGTAAAAGCTGTTACTATAGCTTTTACAAACATATATAAACTTTCAGAGGATCAACCTAACTCCCAGAGTAATTTAAAGGCAATAGCAAAAACGATTGTGGATTTAGATCTTAGTGATGAACAGAAAAGAGAGGTTATTCTCGAACTTGAAATACCAAAAAAAGATAAAGACACTCTTCGGTCAATATACAAAGAATTAAAAATAATACAAGAAAGTCAGAAAGACGCTAACATAAAAGCTGTTACTCTAGCTATTACAAATATATATAAACTTTCAGAGGATCAACCTAACTCCCAGAATAATTTAAAGGCAATAGCAAAAACGATTGT
Organism: Enterococcus sp. C74; assembly: GCF_040887125.1. Lineage (NCBI taxonomy): Bacteria > Bacillati > Bacillota > Bacilli > Lactobacillales > Enterococcaceae > Enterococcus > Enterococcus sp. C74. The sequence continues at coordinate 11,828 of NZ_JBFOFA010000002.1, forward strand.
GGATTTAGATCTTAGTGACGAACAGAAAAGAGAGGTTATTCTCGAACTTGAAATACCAAAAAAAGATAAAGACACTCTTCGAAAGATGTATTCGAACAAATTAGAGAAGAAATTGCAGAAATTGCATTGGGAAAGAGTTAGTATAGCTACAGCTATTTCAAGTAAATATCTACTTTCAATTGAAAAAACGACCCCTCAAGAGAAACTAAAGGCAATAGCAAATGAGCTTATGGATTTAAATCCTAGTGAAGTACAGGGAATTGGAAAGGATATTTTTCACCTACTTGAAATGAAAACAAGAGATAGAAAAACTCTTAGGACAATATATAACGAACTTAAAAAAACACAAGAAAGTCAGAAATACGCTAACATAAAAGCTGCTACTCTAACTATTACAAATATATATGAACTTTCAAAGGATCAATCTAACTCCCCAGAAAAACTAAATAAAATAGCAAAAACGATTGTGGCTTTAGATCTTAGTGATGAACAGAAAAGTGAGGTTATTCTCGAACTTAAAATACCAGAAAAAGATAAAACCACTCTCCGAGAAATGTACTCGAACGAATTAGAGAAGAACTTGAATGGGGAAAGAGTTAGTATTGCTACAGCTATTTCAAGTAAATATCAACTTTCAGTTGAAAAAACGACTCCTCAAGAGAAACTAAATACAATAGCAAAAAAGATTACGAAATTAGATCTTAGTGATGAACAGAAAAGAGAAGTTATTAGAATACTTGAAATACCAGAAAAAGATCAAGACACTCTTCGAGAAATGTACTTAAACAAATTTGAGGAGAAATTGAATTGGAAAATATTTACTGCAGCTACAGCTATTTCAAGTAAATATCAACTTTCAGTTGAAAAAACGACCCCTCAAGAGAAACTAAAGGCAATAGCAAATGAGCTTATAGATTTAAATCTTAGTAAAGCACAGGAAAAGGAAAAGGAAATTATTCATCTACTTGAAATAGAAACAGAAGATAGAGACACTCTTCGGACAATATACAAAGAACTAAAAAAAATACAAGTAATTAAGAAAGCTGCTACTCTAGCTATTACAACTAAATATGAACTTTCAGAGGATCAATCTAACTCCCCAGAAAAACTAAATAAAACAGCAAAAAAGATTGCGAATTTAGATCTTACTGATGAACAGAAAAGAGAGGTCATTCTCGAACTTAAAATACCAGAAAAAGATCAAGACACTCTTCTATCTATATACGAAGAACAAAAGAAAGCTGCTAATATAGCTATTATAAAAAAATACCAACCTAATGCCCAATATGATCTAAAGGAAATAGCAAAACATATTGCGAATGAAAGACGTAATAATGTCAAAAAAAAATCAACAGAATCAAAACAATTATTTCAGCAGAATGTACATGCTGTTGCTACTACAATTACAAATAAGCATCAGCTTTCAGAGAAACGACCTGCAAACCCGAATAAACTACATAGAATAGCAAATGAGGTTGTGAATTTAAACCTAAATATAGACCAGAAACTGGAGCTCATGCGTACGCTTGCCTTGACACAAGCAGACAAAGACAAGCTTCGGAATATATTCTCAAATAGTGTAATAAATGATAAGATCGTATCCCTATTGGCTGAAGAAATAAAAGTAGCTTACCAACTTTCAGAGAATAAAACTATCTCTCCAAAGGATTTACATAATATAGCAATTACCATTGAGAATAGTTCTCTTGATAAAAAGTATAAGGATACGGTTTCAAACGCTCTTGTCATGACAAGAGAAGATAAAGAGACACTTCGGGATATGATCAGAGAAAGAGCGAAACAACAAACAGAAAAAAAACAAGAAAATGAAGCAGACATTAAAATAAATGGGAAGACCGTAGCTGAAGTAGTGGATGACAACGCGCTTTTGTTATCTCGAGCAATGAACACTGCATTAGCACTTAAAGAGAACCAAAAGGTAGAACCCAAAATGCTATCTACGATGGCGGAATTTATTGGTAGCAGAAAACTTAATGAAATAAATAGACGCAATATACCTTATATGCTTACTCTTACTAAAGAAGATAAAGAAGAGCTTAGTGAAATAATAAATGAAAAAACAACGTTGCTTAATAAGGAACTCGGAATTTCACAAGTACCAGCTAAAATGAACCTAAGCTCAACATTAAGTCAAGGACTTAACAATTTAGATTCAAACCCAAAGGATCCACTACAGACATCACCAAAACCAAATTTAAGAACTCTACTAAATCAAAGTGAGAATACTCCTGGCTTGGAACCAAATACGTCGCCAAAACCAGGAACTTTACCAAAAGCACCAGCCCGGATTAATCTATTAAATGTTGTGGTACAGAATAAGATAGTCTCCCTATTGGCTGAAACAATAAAAGTAAATTATCAACTTTCAGAGAATAAAACTACCTCTCCAAAGGATTTACATGAAATAGCAATTACCATTGAGAATAGTTATCTTGATGAAAAGTATATGGATACACTTTCTGATAATCTTGTCATGAGAATAGAAGAAAAAGAAGCACTTCGGGATATAATCAGAGAAAGAGCGAAACAACAAACAGATAAAAAACAAGAAAATGAAGCAGACATTAAAATAAATGGGAAGACTATAGCTGAAGTAGTGGATGACAACGCGCTTTTGTTATCTCGAGCAATGAACACTGCATTAGCACTTAAAGAGAACCAAAAGGTAGAACCCAAAATGCTATCTACGATGGCGGAATTTATTGGTAGCAGAAAACTTAATGAAATAAATAGACGCAATATACCTTATATGCTTACTCTGACTAAAGAAGATAAAAAAGAGCTTAACGAAATAATCAATGGAAAAACAACTTTGCTAAGTAAGCTTCCCGAACTAGATAGAACAAACCCAAATCCAATAGATCAAGTTCCATTACCATTGAATCAAAGACTAAGTAATCGAGGATCGGAACAAAATACTCTACCAAAACCAAACAAAAATATAAAACAAATGAATTCTTTATCTCAAGGATCAGCTGAAGTTAGTCGATAAACCATAATTGCTCAGAGACTGGGACAAAACTTGTCTCAGTCTCTTCTAGTATCTCTAAAACGAATCGCAATCATTCATGATAAGTGTAGATAAAGAGCAAACTTCATCTGCTAAAAACAACTAACTTAAGATCATTAAGTCAAACTAGTGATTCTTTAGATCGACTGTGTGAGCTATTCAAGCTTTATGGATAGAAGTACAAAGGTAGTACTTGAAAAATCACCTTAAAAAGTCCACAATAAGGAAGATAGAATTTATTGAGAAAAAGGATGATACTATTGACTGATAATCGCCCGATTGGTTTTATTGATTCAGGTGTTGGTGGATTGACGGTGGTCAAAGAAGCATTGAAACAATTACCAAATGAAAATATCTTATATGTTGGAGATACTGCCCGTTGCCCCTATGGTCCTAGACCGGCAGAACAAGTGATCGAATTTACTTGGGAAATGACGAATCATTTGGTGGAACAAAACATCAAAATGTTAGTGATTGCCTGTAATACTGCTACTGCGGTTGCTTTAGAAGAAATCAAGGCGACACTTCCTATTCCAGTCATTGGTGTGATCTTACCTGGGACAAGAGCAGCTGTTAAACAAACAAGAAATAAACAAGTAGGGATTATCGGAACCCTCGGAACGATCAAAAGTCGTGCTTATGAAACAGCGCTGAAAACGAAGGTACCTGAACTTGCCGTGACTAGTTTGGCTTGTCCAAAATTCGTTTCGGTAGTGGAAAGTAATGAATATCATTCGTCAGTGGCAAAAAAAATCGTTGCCCAGACACTAGCGCCATTGGTTACTAAGAAAATCGATACATTAGTATTGGGTTGTACCCATTACCCTTTGTTACGTCCGATTATCCAAAACGTTATGGGAGAAAGTGTAACATTAATCGATTCAGGTGCAGAGACTGTCGGGGAAGTTTCGATGTTGCTGGACTATTTTGAAATCAGCAATTCAGTCAATGAGGGGCGGACGTTATGCCAATTCTATACGACTGGTTCAGCTAAGCTTTTTAAAGAGATTGCACAAGATTGGTTGATGCTCGATCAGTTGAATGTTGAGCATATTGAATTAGGAGGAAAATAACAGATGCGTCACGATGGAAGACAACCTCAGCAGTTAAGAAAAATAAAGATTGAAACAAATGTTTTTAAACATCCAGAAGGTTCTGTTATGATTCACTTTGGTGATACGATCGTCAATTGTTCTGCTACGATTGAAGAAAACGTTCCGCCATTTTTAAGAGAAACAGGAACTGGTTGGGTAACAGCAGAATATAGCATGTTGCCACGTGCGACTCATACTAGAAATCGAAGAGAAAGCAGCAAAGGAAAACTTTCAGGACGCACAATGGAAATCCAACGGTTGATTGGTCGTTCGTTAAGAGCGGTCGTTGATCTGAAAAAGTTAGGCGAACGTAGTATTATCATTGATTGTGATGTTTTGCAAGCAGATGGTGGGACAAGAACGGCTAGCATCACAGGAGCTTTTATTGCGTTAAAATTAGCAGTCGAAAAGTTACTTCAAACAAAAGTTTTACGTGAAGATCCAGTTATTGAACATTTAGCTGCTATCAGTGTTGGGATTTTACCCGATCAGACATGTGTGGCAGATTTAGATTATGAAGAAGATGCTGCAGCGCTAGTCGATATGAATCTAGTCATGACTGAATCTGGCAAATTTGTCGAGATTCAAGGAACTGGGGAAGAAGCAACCTTTGATGGAGAACAATTAAACGATCTGCTCTTTTATGGGAAAACGGCGATTGAGCAATTGATTCTTGAACAAAAAAATGTCTTGTTCGAGCAACGAGCAGAAAGAGAGGACGATTTGAAGACGATCGTTATTGCTACCAAAAATGCTGGGAAAGCAGAAGAATTTAAAGCGATGTTTGGCAAAGCTGGTTATGAAGTCAAAACATTGTTTGACTATCCTGAATTACCTGATGTAGAAGAAACTGGTTCAACGTTTGAGGAAAATGCTCGTCTGAAGGCGGAAACGATTGCTTATTTGTTGAATCAACCTGTATTAGCTGATGACTCTGGTTTGAAAGTAGATGCTTTAGGTGGCATGCCAGGAATCTACTCTGCACGATTTGCCGGTGAACACAAAAGTGATGCAGGAAACAATGCGAAATTACTTTATGAGATGACGGAGATTCCTGATGAGAAAAGAACGGCGCAATTTCATTGCACCTTGGTTTTTGCTGCACCGGATAAAGAAAGTCTAGTGGTGGAAGCGCAATGGCCAGGAAAAGTAGGAAGAATCCCAAGAGGAGACAACGGCTTTGGGTATGATCCACTATTTATTCCTGACGGTTCAACTGAAACTGCAGCCGAAATGTCAAGTGAAGAAAAAAACCAAGTCAGCCACCGGGCACAAGCAATGAAGAAATTGAGCCAAGTATGGCAAAGCTGGTTGGAAGGTGAAAACAAATGAAATGTTTAGTTGTCAGTGATAACCATGGTGATCGGGAAATCTTAGCTGATCTAGTTGCTCGTTATCAAACGAAAGTAGATTTCTTCTTTCACTGTGGCGATTCAGAATTATCGCCAGAAGATCAATTGTGGACGCACTTCCATGTAGTCAAAGGAAATTGTGATTTCGGACCGGGATTTGTTGAAAAAGAGTGGGTTGATACTGGGAAAGATAAAATATTTATCACTCATGGACATTTGGCAAATGTTCGTTTTGGTCTTACTCAATTAGCGCTTGAAGCGCAAGCCAACCAAGCAACGATGGTCTTTTTTGGTCATACGCATCAAATTGGTTGTGAGGTAGTAGAAGGGGTCTTGTATTTGAATCCTGGAAGCATTTCGCAACCACGAGGACCGATCCAAATCCCTTCTTATGCCTTGATTGAACACAGTGGAAAACAAGTCAATGTTCAATATTATAATCGAGCGCATCAACCTGTTGAGGAACTGGCTTTCACTTTTTCCTTGTAAGCAAAAAATCTCTAATTTTTACTAAAATCTCGATTTTTTATATGAATTTTGCATCCGTTTTCGGTAAAATAATTATGTTGAAATGAAATTGAAATGGAGGCCCTCCAATGATTGGACCGATTGTAAGAGAGTTATTGCTACAAAATCGAGAGACTTTTTTGATCTCAGCTGAAAATGTAGCGAATGTCATGTATCAACATCCATTATCACATGGTTTGCTTGTTTTATCGAAAGTAGGTTATACGAAGATCCCTGTACTAGGAAAAGATGACCGTTTTGTGGGATTAGTTAGCTTATCTGATGTCGTCAATAAAATGATCGATCTACAAACGATCAGTATGGACCCACTAGAAGGATTAACCGTTGCAGATGTAATGGAAACGAATGTTGCAACGATCGATGAAAATTGGGAACTAGAAGAAGTTCTCCATTTATTAGTTGATTCACCTTTTCTACCGGTTGTTACAGAAGACAAAGTTTTTAAAGGGATCATTACTCGAAAAGAACTACTAAAGGCAGTCAACTATATGGTGCATGAATTGGAACGACGAAACATTGTTTCGCCTAAAGTCGAAGAATTAAAAGAAAAGTTAGACATCGTTAGTTAACGATTAAAGCAAAAAAGATTGAGACTGATTACACTTATTTCTCCATTAAGGTCATTTAATGGAAAGCGTAAGGAATCGTCTCAATCTTTTTTATTTCAAGCTGATCGGGCTGTTAGGAATGGTAAATCCTGCTGTTGTCAATTCTTTTACATAAGAACTCAAAAATTCTTCTTTCAAAACAAATTGTTTTCCATTCAAGGCATAACAAATGGTTCGAATCGCAAAATTACTGTTCCCTAAATCGACTAATCCAAAAATTGTTGGTTCAGTTTGTAAGTCGTCTTGGTATTTTTCAGCTAATCGTTGATTTACACGATCGATGATTTCGTAGATAGAATCATAGCCTTCTTCCGGCACGATGCGAATATCAAGTAGAACTTGCATATTCGCTCTGGATAGGTTGCTGATAGTCGTGATGTTTCGATTGGGAATAAAGTGGACCGTACCGTCTACGGCTTTTAGCTGTAACGTCCGAATACCGACAGAAGCCACTGTTCCTTCAATTGACAGATTCGCTAATTTTACATAATCTCCGACATCCATTTGTTGTTCCATAATAATGAAAAAGCCAGTAATCACATCACTCATAAAGCCTTGTGCGCCCAATCCAATTGCTACCCCAGCGATTCCCGCTCCTGCCAACAATGAACCAATCGGAACACCAATGACGGATAAAATCGCATAAATAAAGAAAAAACCCATCGTGTATTGGAAAATCGTATTTAACAGACTGTGTAACGTTTTTAAACGACTTTCATTCAAAACCGATTTCTTAGAATATTGTTTAAAAGATTTATCAATTAAATATTTTCCGACACGGTTGAGTATGGCAAATAAAAGAATTAAAAAAACTAAATAAAGTCCTTTTTGGATAAAGGTTGCAAAAATTGCATCCCAATCGATCGTATTCCAGAAACGTTGGAAAGCATTCACTTGGTGGACTGCTTGGTCAGTTAATGTTTCACCTGTGGAAGTGGTTGCTGTTGTCGCTAGTTGTAAAAACATAAGATCCCCTTTTCTAAAATATATACTCACTACTGTATTGTAACAAGAACGAGGGAAAAAGAAAATCAGCAAAACTGTTTCAAATTTCAGAAATTTTCCAAAAAATAAAATGACAAACCTCAAGGATAGTGCTAAAATATTCACAAAACAAAGATAGGTGGAATGAATATGCAATTGGATTGGAATAATTTAGGTTTCTCATATATCAAAACTCCTTGGCGTTACGTTGCAAAGTGGAAAGATGGTCAATGGGAAAAAGGAGAATTGACGGAAGACAACTATTTAACAATCCATGAAGGTTCTCCAGCGCTTCATTATGGACAACAATGCTTTGAAGGATTAAAAGCTTACCGAAGAAAAGATGGCAAGATCAATCTTTTTCGACCAGATCAAAACAGCCGTCGTTTGAATCAAAGTGCTAGACGGTTATTGATGCCGATGGTACCAGAAAAAATGTTCATTGAAGCTGTGAAAGACGTAGTCAAAGCGAACGAAGCATTTGTACCACCTTATGGAACAGGCGCAACATTATACTTACGTCCTTTTCTGATTGGTGTCGGTGAAAACATTGGTGTGCACCCAGCGCCAGAGTACTTATTTGTCGTTTTCTGTACCCCAGTTGGTGCTTACTTTAAAGGTGGTTTGAAACCAACGAACTTTATCGTATCAGAGTACGACCGGGCAGCACCTAATGGAACAGGGGCAGCAAAAGTAGGAGGGAACTATGCAGCTAGTCTGTTGCCAGGTACACAAGCGAAGGAATTAGATTATTCAGACTGCGTGTATTTAGATCCTGCTACTCACACGAAAATTGAAGAAGTCGGTGCAGCGAATTTCTTTGGTATTACTAAAGATGGGCAATTTATCACACCGCAATCGCCATCGATTTTACCAAGTATCACGAAATATTCACTCTTACAATTGGCTGAAGAGCGTTTAGGCTTAACTGCTGTCGAAGGGGATATCTTTATTGATCAATTAGACCAATTTGCCGAAGCAGGAGCGTGTGGCACAGCAGCGGTCATCTCACCGATCGGAGGGATCTATTATCAAAATAACTTACATGTTTTCCATAGCGAAACAGAAGTTGGTCCTGTAACTAAACGATTGTATGATGAATTGACAGGGATCCAGTTTGGCGATGTAGAAGCGCCTGAGGGTTGGATCGAAGTAGTCGAATAAACAACAGTATAATCTAATAAAAAAGAGATGCTACGATTTCTAGGACAGATAAAGACGATCTGTCCTAGTTTTTTTATAAATTTAGTTCTACAAGCTTTCTTGCCATATACTACTTTAGAAGAGTTTATCCATCACCAAATAGAAGATACAATTTCACTCATATTAAAATATAAACTATTTATATTTTAACAATCAAATGGCTTGTAATCTGCCACAATAATCTAGATAGGCATATTTCATGCGTATCATCGTCTGGGTCTCATATTTTCTTTAGGGATCAATCAAAATAAGACGACCCAATATTGATAAGCCTATCAATAGTAGGTCGTCGTTTAAAGTTTATTTGAAACCGGTGAGTTCGTTAGTGTTAAACGAATTTTTCCGTTATCTTACTTAAATAAAAAGCGATTCGTGTTGTTTTAAATGGGATGACTAAAGTAAATAGGGTTCTCTTAAGATAAGTGGACGCCTTTATCTACATAAACGATGTCGCCAATCATTCCGCTTGATAATGGGCTAATTAAAAAGGCACAGGCATTCCCGACTTCTTCGATCGTCACACCTTGTTGATCTGGTGTACGTGATTCAGATAATTGGATCAATTTTTGGTAATCTTTCACGCCAGTAACCGCTAATGTTTTGATCGCTCCAGCTGAAATACCGTTGACACGAATGCCTTTAGGAGATAGTTCTGCAGCTAAGTAACGGATGGCTGCTTCTAAAGATGCTTTTGCGATTCCCATCATGTTGTAGTTAGGAATAGCGCGTTCTGATCCTAAATAAGACATGCTTACAATTCCGCTGTTATGTGCTAGATACTTTTGTGCATATTTTGTTACAGCGATTAATGAATAGCTACTGATATCTTGCGCTAATTGATAGCCGTCACGTGAGATATCGGATACGTTTCCTGATAATTCTTCTTTGTTTGCGTATGCGATCGCGTGTACTAGGCCGTGGATTTCTCCAGCATATTCGCCGATTGCATCCATTGCTTTTTCAATACTTTCATCACTTGATACATCACATTCCACCGTAAAGGCATCTTCGCCGACTAATTTAAGCAATGATTTTTTCATGCGTTCATTTTGATAAGTATAGATGATCTCAGCACCTTGTTTCATCATTGCTTCGGCACAACCCCAAGCAATACTACGCTTATTTGCGACGCCCATAATGATGATTTTCTTTCCTTCTAAAAAAGACATATTGACACTCCTTTGATCTTAAAAAGATTTAATAGGTTGTATAATAAACAATAATTGCAAAATAATAACCTCTTGATTTTCTATTATTAGTCAAAATGCTTTGATTGTCAAACTATTTTTTTTAATAATAAAAAAAGATTGCTAAAAATTTAAGAATATGATACTTTGATAATCAAAGTAATAATCAAGGCAATTAGCCAAAAGAAGGAGTATATTATGTCTTACGTATTATCAGCTACTGAAGTAATGGACTTGATTCCCAATCGTTATCCAATATGCTATATCGATTATGTCGATACCTTAGAACCAGGAAAGAAAATCGTCGCAACGAAAAATGTAACGATCAATGAAGATTTCTTCCAAGGACACTTTCCTGATAATCCAGTAATGCCTGGCGCATTGATTCTAGAAACCTTAGCGCAAGCTGGATCGATTCTGATTTTAAAATCAGAAGAATTTTTAGGCAAAAGAGCGTATATCGGTGGGATTAACAAAGCGAAATTTCGCCAGAAAGTGGTTCCTGGTGACGTGATGAAATGTCATTTTGAAATCACAAAAATGAAGGGTGCAGTAGGGACCGCTTTATCTGCGGCTTATGTCGAGGATAAAAAAGTTTGTGAGTGTGAGTTTACTTTTATTGTGAACAAAGATGCTTAATTGGGTAAAGCGGCTTTTATTATAAAAGCAGAATTTACAAGGACCCAGTTATCAGTAAAAGCCGAAGAACAGCAAAGGGCAATGGAGTACCTTTCGTTATTCTTCGGCTTTTACTTAATGATTCGTCTTATGATTCTTTCGCTTCCTGTAAGATATTGATTTTTTCAATTTTAACCGCTTCTTTTGGTTTATCTGAGGCATCTGTTTCAACCTCTGCGATTTTATCTACAACGTCCATTCCTTCGATGACTTGTCCAAAGACCGTATATTCACCATCTAAATTAGGATAGCCACCATTTTTATACGCATTGATGATTGCTTGAGGGTAATCATCTTTTAATAGTCCGTCATGCATATCATCTGAGTTTTGGACGATAAAGAATTGGCTCCCATTACTGTTAGGATCTTGGGCACGTGCCATGGATAAAGCTCCGCGGATGTTGTAAAGCTGGTTAGATATTTCAGTTTCAAATCCTTTGCCCCAAATACTTTCACCGCCAGTACCATCCCCTTTAGGATCGCCTCCTTGGATCATGAAATCTTTGATCACTCGGTGGAAAGTCAAGCCATCGTAATAGCCATCTTTAGCATGTGTCATAAAATTCTCAACTGCTTTAGGGGCCAATTCAGGGAATAATTTCATTTTGATTGTCCCTTTTGATGTGACCATCTCAACCAGATCTTCATTGGCAGCGACCTCATTGTTCAATTGAGGAAGAGGGAGTGCGTTTAAATCGACACTTTCTTTTGTACTGCTTTCCGTTGTTTTTTCTGTTGAACTTGTTGTTTCAGAAGTGTTTGTTTTTGGTTCACTTTGATTACACCCTGCTGCAAATAGTAGGGTTGCAACCAATCCCATACTTAAAAGAAGTTTTTTTGTTTTCATTTTTGGTTCCTTTCAAAGATAATCAGTTTGTTATCTATAATGATAACAAATAATGATCAATTTACCTATTCTTTTTCTCATAATTTCTTCGTTTATGATCACTTTTCTCAAAGGTGTAGACCATTTAAAGCGCTTTTGTTATAATGTAAGTGGATACAAAAAAGATTTTGGGAGGATTCAACTGATGGGAAAATTAGGTATTTCGATTTATCCGGAACGTTCAACGTTCAAAAAGGACAAAGCATATTTGGATTTAGCACATAAATATGGATTCAAACGTGTATTTACTAGCTTATTACAAATAGAAGATGACAAAGAGAAGGTTTTAGCTGATTTTTCTAAAGTTGTGGAATATGCGAACCAATTAGGAATGGAAGTTATGGTAGATATCAATCCAGCATTATTTGAACAATTAGGGATATCCTACGATGATCTTTCCTTTTTCCATAAGATGGGAGCGTACGGCATCCGTTTAGATATCGGGTTTACGGGAGCTGAAGAAGCAAAAATGACACGTAATCCATACGGTATTAAGATTGAGATCAATATGAGTTCTGGAACTAGTTATGTTGACAACATCATGAGTTATTCTCCGAATACTAATAATTTGTTAGGGTCTCATAATTTTTACCCTCATCGCTATTCTGGTTTGAGTTATGATCATTTTGTATATTGCTCAGAAAAATTTAGGAATTATAATTTGAATACAATGGCATTCGTCAATTCTCAAACCGCTGATTTCGGACCATGGCCAACGCAAGACGGTTTGTGTTCGCTTGAAGATCATCGAAACTTAGAGATTTCTACACAAGTCAAGCACTTGATGCTTACGGGTTTGATCGATGATATTTCTATCGGAAATGCTTATGCGAGCGAGGAAGAACTAAAAGCGATGGCAGAAGCATTTAATGCAGATTATCCAACGTTGAAAGTAGATGTTGAAGAAGATATCACCGAAGATGAACGGATTTGTTTGTTTGATAATCTCCACAGCTATCGTGGTGATCGTTCAGAATATATCCTTCGATCAACAATGACACGAATCTACTATAAAGATAAACCATTCCCACCACATAATACCCGGGACATGTCTCGCGGGGATGTCTTGATTGATAATGTGGGGTATGACCAATACAAAGGTGAAACTCAAATTGCGCTAAAAGAGATGAAAAATGACGGTCGTGTGAATGTAGTCGGACGTATTTCAGAAGATGAATTGTTCTTATTAGACTTCTTAAAACCGTGGTCAAGTTTTAAAATGATCGAAAATAAAAAATAATGGTTCCTAACTTTTAAATTTTTTGTTTAAAAGCTAAGAACCATCGGGGAAACTTCAAAGCCGGTTAATTCAACTGGTTTTGAAGTTTTTTTTTGTAAAAATGATTGAAAAATTGATTAGTCTAAATAATTTGTCAAGATGTTATGTCTCTCCGATAACAAGAATGATCTTGATAGATTAGTTGTGTGAAGATGGTTTTTTTACAACCATTTATAATGAAATTTGAAGGGAAATGGGTGATGTGGAGCTTTATATTTACTCTTTGAAGGATTGCATCGAATAACTTCTTTGTTTATACTTAATCAAGAATTAGTATTAATAATGGATTAAGGAAGGAAAGCGATGAAACTTTTGACAAAAATAGTAATCGGAATTGCTATTGTCGTGATAGTGGTTCTATTATTTGCAGGCAACTATTTTTATAATTATGCAGTTGTCCCATCAGAAAAAGATTTTTTAGAAAACGATACGCCGGGAACTTCTCAAACAACAAAAGAAAACGAGGCGACAAAGTGGTTCAATCAGAAAGAGAATCGCACTTACTGGCATCTAACATCAACAGATCATTTGAAATTGTCTGCGATCTATCTGCCAGCAGAAAAGAAAAGTGATAAAACAGTTATTGTTGCCCATGGTTATATGGGGAATGCAGAAACAATGGCAAATTATGCAAAAATGTTTCATGATTTAGGCTACAATGTGTTAGTTCCAGATGCTCGAGGCCACGGGCGTAGTGAAGGGGATTATATCGGATTCGGTTGGCCAGAGCGAAAAGATTACGTCCAATGGATCGATAAAATCTTAGCAGAAACAGGGCAGTCGCAACAAATCGTGCTTTATGGAGTAAGTATGGGTGCTGCAACTGTGATGATGACGAGCGGTGAGAAGCTACCAAATAACGTGAAAGCGATCATCGAAGACTGTGGGTATTCGTCAGTTGATGAAGAACTTGCATATCAACTAAAAGATATGTTCAACTTACCTTCTTTTCCATTGATCCAAGTGACTAGCTTGATTACAAAAATTCGAGCAGGGTATTTTTTTGGGGAAGCAAGTGCCGTTGATCAATTAACTAAAAATACGAAACCAATGTTATTTATCCATGGTGATGCGGATACATTCGTTCCCTATAATATGTTAGCAAAAGTATATGCTGCAACTAAGGGACCAAAAGAAAAATACGTGGTCAAGGGAGCCGAACACGCAAAAGCATATCAGGCAGACCCAGAAAAGTATCAGCAAACCGTCAAAGACTTTTTAGCAAAATATGTCCAATGAGTTGTTTGCTAATAGCTAATACAAAAATAATTTTAGGATTCTAATAGAGAGAACTCATTCTTTTTATTTACCGGCAGTCATCCGTTCACAATAGAAATATGGGTGACTGCTTACATATATAGTTGAGAATTTTACATAAATCAGACAAAAAAACGAACGAAAATCAAGAATAGGCAAAGAGGAACCTTTCTGTCATTATCGAAAAATACATTGTGAAGAATGAAAATAGAGAAAATGAATTTAGGAGCCTTTTTGACATAAAAACGGATATAAAATCGTTTCATGAAAAAAAGCGAATCAACCGCACAAAACGATTTTTATTATAAAAAATGATCTCAAGAAAGGGAGCGAAAAAATGCCACTGGCAAATAAACTAGAACTAGAACAAGCTTTGCGCGCACGATTATTAGTCAATTCAATATCCTCTAAAGATACTAAACATTCAATTGTGAACCGCACAAAACGTTTGTTCAAAAAAAAACCTTCGATTGAAGTAAATAAGCAAGACAAATTTGGGAATTTCAAAATGTATGAACAATTTTTTGATCTTCCAGTTGGAGATATTCGGCATATTCCTGATTTGAATGAGACGAAAGCGATGTTTAAAGAGTATTTGAAAAATTGGAGTCATATGATCAATGTGAGTGACGATCCTAACATAACAAGTTTAGCTGAAGAAAAGGGTCAGTTTACAATGTACGATTCATTCGAACGGAGTAGCGATGCTATCCAAGATACACAAAAAATAGAACAGGAACTTTTACACTTAAGTGGAGATGAAGCTCGTTTTCTCGTATTACCACTCCTAAGTGGGAGACCGTTACATAAAGAGGAAAAAGAGTTGATTAAGGACACCACTGAAAATGAGCCTATATATACTAGTTTAACAGGAGCAATTATCCAAAATCAAAACAATAAATATCTCGTTACATTGGTAGCTTCGAATGACCAAGAGCTCACGATTCGCAAATACGCAGTCGATCAAGACAAAACCAAAGAGTTAGCCAATCTATTGGGCACGCCTTTACACTCTAGCCATGTGAATGAGACTACACTAGTGGATAAATTTGAGAATCTTAGGAATAAACAAGAAATAAAAGAAACGGCAAAGAATATATCACATTCAAAAAAATTTCATTTCTTACTTCCGCAACTATATTACACTGTTGACTACATTTTTTATGGGAATGCTATTGATCAAATTCATGAGGATGTTCAAAAGAACGGTCAAATACAAGATCAGAAGGGGAAGGCAATTGATGAACAAACGAAGCCCCCAATGGATTACTTCAATCTTACACCAGCAACTCAACAAAATAATCATAAACGTTTGATGAATGAGTTTCATTACGCAGCACTTAAGAGGATGAACCAATTACAATATTCGGAAGATCTTCTTCATTCGATGGTTATTGTACATAATAAAACTGAACAAGTGGAAAATATGGATAAGAATTGGAAAACAAAAATTGAAGATACAATACTCACAACTTCTCAACAAAGAAAATCGCCGTATAGACAAGATTCAGTAGAAGTAGAAGACAGAGGGATTTACCTAGCTGAGCTGCGGGAACCAAAAGAAATATTTGAGAAAGCAGAAGAACAATTAAAACAGTCAAGAGGGATTGTTCTGCCAAATGAAGTGGCAGCAATTAGCCGTTCACTTCAATATAGTAAGTATTATCAGTTAGAAAAAAATTCGATTGTACAAGAACTCTCTCGATTAATGCCAGGCGATCCAACTTCTTTTCTAGTTACTTCTCATGATATTCAGATCAAGTTGAAGGACAAGGGTCCTCATGAAAAACAGAATCTTGGTTGTGTGATACGGAAAAATACTTTCGGGAACTTTATCGTTTCAGTGGTTGATCCCACAGGTTACTATCAAAAAAGAACGCAAGTAAATGGTCTGTTACCTTGTGTACATGAATTTGAAATTTCTAAATCTAACCTATCAGAACTAGCACAAGTACTCAATAAGCGCAACGATAAGAACAAAAGTGACTTTATTCTTCAAAGGGATTTATCCTTAATTAGCAATGGAGGAAAAGTTACAGATTATATCATTGATCAAAGTGCTTATTTAAAATCAAAACAGGGATTTCATCATTTTTCTGCCGCAGTAGATTTTGCTATTTTTTCAAGTACAATGCAGTTAGGGCGTTATGTTTATATTAATGATCTTGAGAAATTGAGTGGAAAAAATACAGAGTTAGCGAATAATTTAGGAGAAGAAAGAGCATTGAAAATAGCTTATCCAGAACACTTTGCTCAAAAGAAAGTGAAAAAAACACGAGCTGGTAATTCGCAAATAAGGGACGTTTATAAAAATTCTATCTTTGATCAAGAGAGATGATAAGGTTTACCATCACTCGTTCTTTTTGAACCAGTTTAGAAGAACTAGACAAAGAGACCGTTTGAACCACTCAACGAGTCGTTCAAACGGTCTCTATTTTCTATCGTTGAAAACATGTGATTTTTTGGTGATTAAAGATTAGCAAATTTTTCCAACAAACGGATCATTTGGCAAGTGAAACCATATTCATTGTCATACCAAGCAACGGTTTTTACGAGTTGGTAATCGCCAGCCGTTGTGACTTCTGTTTGAGTTGGATCGAAAATCGAACCTTGTGTGGTACCGATTACGTCACCAGAGACGATTTGACGATCATCATAACCAAATGATGGATTGTCTTCGGTATATTTCTTGATCGCTTCGTTCACTTGTTCAGCGGTCACTTTTGTTTTTAAAATGGAAACTAGTTCTGTTAATGAACCATCCACTACAGGTACTCGTTGTGCGTGACCTTGCAATTTCCCTTGAAGCTCTGGAATAACTAAGCCAATTGCTTTTGCCGCACCTGTTGAGTGAGGGATCGTGTTGTCAGCTGCTGATCGAGCTGCCCGTAAATTTCCACCTTTTACTGGTCCGTCTAATAACATTTGTGTAGAAGTATAAGCATGAACGGTAGTCATAGTCCCCACTTCGATACCAAATTCATTATTTAAGAAATAAGCCATCGGTGCTAAACAGTTTGTCGTACAAGAGCCTGCCGAAATGATTTTATCATTAGCATCTAACGTATCATCATTTACATTGTATACGATTGTTTTCATTGCACCAGCAGGAGCAGAGATCACTACACGTTTTACCCCAGCGTTCAAATGGGCTTGTGCTTTTTCTTCCGAAGTATAAAAACCAGTACATTCCAGTACGATATCAACCCCGTTTTCTTTAACCCAAGGGATTTTACTTGCATCTGGTTCAGCATAGACACGCGTTTCTTCACCATCTACTACGATTGAGTCTTCTGTTGCAGTAACTGTACCGGGATAGGTTCCATGAGTTGAATCAAATTGTAGCAACTGTGCCAACATTGTTGGGCTAGTTAAGTCATTGATTGCTACGACTTCAATATCATCAGATACTTCTTTGATTCGGCGGAAAGCTAAACGTCCAATACGTCCAAATCCGTTAATACCTACTTTTACTGTCATAATCAAAAGTTCCTCCTTTAGTGATATTGAGGGTGCAAACTTCGCATCCTTGATTAATACACTGTCATTTTCCTCCTGTTCACAAAATTTGTCAAAAAAAGATACTTACAAAAGTAAAGTGATAAAATGGTCTGAGAGGTGAAAAGCACTAGGAGATCTTTGAAACAATTTCCTTAAGTAGAGTAGAAAAAATGAACAAAACCTGGAAAGTTTAATTGAAACGATAGACAAAATAGCTTTTGACCGATAAAATAAATAAGACTTTTGTTTATTGTGGAAATTCAGGCAGTCAAATGAATAATAGATAATTAAAATAGGAGGACTTAAAGATGTCCATGTTTTTAGATCAAGTAACCATCGATGTGAAGGCCGGTAAAGGCGGCGACGGAATGGTCGCTTTTCGCAGAGAAAAATATGTACCTGATGGAGGACCTGCTGGTGGTGACGGCGGTCGTGGCGGTGACGTCATTTTGATCGTTGATGAAGGTTTACGTACATTAATGGATTTTCGTTTCAATCGCCATTTTAAAGCACAGCCAGGAGAAAACGGAATGAGTAAAGGGATGCACGGTCGGGGTTCAGAAGATACTTATGTAAAAGTCCCTCAAGGAACGACTGTCCGTGATGCTGAAACAGGCGCTTTGTTAGGCGATTTGATTGAAAATGGTCAAACCTTAGTCGTTGCTAAAGGCGGTCGAGGGGGACGAGGAAACATCCGCTTTGCTTCTCCACGAAACCCAGCACCAGAAATTGCAGAAAACGGCGAACCAGGTCAGGAACGCAGAATCGAATTAGAACTAAAAGTCTTGGCTGATGTTGGGCTGGTTGGCTTTCCATCTGTAGGTAAATCAACGCTGCTTTCAGTTATTTCTTCTGCTCGTCCTAAAATCGGCGCGTACCATTTCACGACATTAGTACCAAATCTTGGTATGGTAACAACTAGCGATGGACGCAGTTTTGCAGCAGCGGACCTTCCTGGATTGATTGAAGGAGCTTCTCAAGGTGTTGGCTTAGGAACGCAGTTTTTACGTCATATCGAACGTACTCGTGTTATTTTACATGTGATTGATATGAGTGGGATGGAAGGCAGAGATCCTTACGAAGACTATTTGGCGATCAACCATGAATTGTCTACTTATAATCTTCGTTTATTGGAACGACCTCAAATAATTGTAGCCAATAAAATGGACATGCCAAACGCAGAAGAAAATTTGAAAAAATTCAAAGAGCAGCTTAATAAAGAAAAAACAGATGAATTTGCAGACGATATGCCGATTTTTCCAGTTTCAGGGGTAACAAGAAAAGGCATTGATCCATTGCTGAATGCGACAGCGGATCTTCTAGAAGTAACACCAGAGTTTCCGTTATATGATGAAGAAATCGAAGAAGAAACAGTTCAATATGGATTCAATCCAGAAGGGCCAGAATTTAAAATCGATCGCGATCCTGATGCTACTTGGATCTTATCAGGAGAAAAAATTGAGAAACTATTCCAAATGACGAATTTCGATCACGATGAAACTGTTATGCGTTTTGCTCGTCAGTTGAGAGGAATGGGCGTTGACGAAGCTTTACGTGCCCGTGGAGCAAAAGATGGCGATCTAGTGAGAATTGGTGAATTTGAATTTGAGTTTGTCGAATAAGATTACGTATGCTCATGAAAAGAGCCCATGTTAACACTCAATATCAACAAAGCGTCAAACCAGAAAAATGGTTTGGCGCTTTTTTGGTTTAAGCAATGGTAGGATTTGTCTTTTGGTAAAAATTTTTAAGCTATCACCAATAGTATCCAGAAAGATTTTTTAATAGGAAAAATTTATATTTCTTATGTGTTATTTATTAAAGGGTTTTTCCTTTTGTTTTTTTAAAATAAAAGTTAGAATAAAGAAAATGAATAGAGGAGTGTTTTTATGAGCAAACGAGTGATTATTTTGAATTTCCCTGTAGAGAGTCAAGCTTACCAAGCATTTTCTGAAATCAAACGATTACACGCTTCTCGTGCCATCAAGGGTGAACAAATGGCAGTGATTAGTCATGATCCTAATGGAACGCATCAATTCAAAATAGAGGATTTTTTGGATTTTACTGGAAACAATAAATCTTCAAAAGGTGGTTTAATCGGAATGTTAGTCGGTGTCTTGGGAGGCCCACTAGGGATTCTTTTAGGCTGGTTTGCTGGCGGGATGATCGGTGCTACGCAGGATGCCAAGGAAATCCAAGATGCTCAGACAGTTTTTGATTTTGTGGGCAATAAAATTGGCGAAGGAGCAACCGGTTTGATTTTGATTGCTGAAGAAGAAGATAATCGTCCTTTGAACCAATTAGTCATGATGGATTTAGGTGGCGAAATTACTCGCTTAGATTATGAAGAGGTCGAAGAAGACGTCCACGCTGCCAAAGAAGTCGAAAAACAAACACAAGAAACGGCACGGAAATCGTGGAAAGACAAACATCCTCAATAAAGAGACGAACAGAATAAAGAAAGAGAAACGCGTGAAAAAGGCGTTTTTCTTTTTTTAGTACCAATAAAAATGCAATTATTTAGGAAGCAATACGGACTTTCGGTTGATTATCCGACACATTTCCCATAAAATTAATAGTGAGTTTAAAGAAAGTCAGGTAGATTATGGAATTACAATTTTTAGGAACTGGTGCAGGGGTACCTGCCAAACATCGAAACGTTACCAGTATTGCATTAAAACTTTTGGATGAAAGAAATGAAGTCTGGTTATTTGACTGTGGTGAAGGAACGCAAATGCAAATCTTACGTACCAACATTCGTCCAAGAAAGATTGAAAAGATATTTATTACTCACTTACATGGTGACCATATCTTTGGGTTGCCAGGCTTGTTAAGCAGTCGTTCATTCCAAGGGGGAGATACGCCCTTGGAGATCTACGGACCAAAAGGAATCGAGACATTTGTCAAAACTTCGTTAGCTGTTTCGCAAACACGTTTAGGCTATCCGTTGAAATTCATCGAGTTAGTTGAAGATCAGCCGATTTTTCAAGATCAGCATTTTTCTGTCTATACTAAAAAATTAGATCATGGAATTGCCAGCTATGGCTTTCGGGTTGTGGAACATGACCATAAAGGAGAGCTTCAAGTTGAAAAATTACAAGAACTGAATATTCCGGCTGGACCAATATATGGAAAGTTGAAAAAAGGAGAATCTGTTCAATTACCTGATGGAAGGGTTGTGGACGGGAAACAGTTTGTGGGGCCAGACAAAAAAGGGCGGATCGTTACGATTTTAGGTGATACGAGGAAGACAGCAAATTCAATCGTATTGGCCCAAGACTGTGATGTTTTGGTTCATGAAAGTACGTTTAACAAAAATGAAGCCAAGTTGGCAAAGAACTACTTCCATTCGACGACTTATCAAGCGGCTGAAGTAGCTAAAGAAGCAGCAGCGAAAAGTTTGTTATTAACCCATATCAGTGCGCGCTATTTAGGAAAAGCTGCGCAAGAGCTAGAAGAAGAGGCACGTGAGGTCTTTGCAAATACAAGGATTATGAAAGATTTTGATACTGTCGATATTCCATTTCGTGAGGAGGAAAAGAATGAATTTAGAAAATAAAGTTGTCTTAGTTACCGGTAGTTCTGGTGGATTGGGCGCTCAAATCTGTTATGAAGCTGCAAAAAAAGGTGCTATCGTCATTGCTTGTGCTCGACGCAGCCAATTGATTGATGAGGTTAAAGCAGAATGTCAGAGATTAAGCGGAAAGGAAGCCTATGCTTTTCCAGTAGATGTGAGTGATCCTGACAGCGTCGATCGGCTCTATGAACAAGTGATGCAAACAGTCGGACGTGTAGATGTGTTAGTCAATAATGCCGGCTTTGGCATTTTTGAAGATTTTTTAACTTTCGATTTAGGAAAAGCTTACGATATGTTTGAAGTAAATGTACTAGGTATGATGGTCTTAACCCAAAAATTTGCGATTGATATGGCTGAAAGAAGGCAAGGACATATCATCAATATCGCTTCAATGGCTGGGAAAATGGCGACGGCGAAATCAACGATCTATTCAGCAACAAAATTTGCTGTCTTAGGCTTTTCTAATGCCTTACGATTAGAATTAAGACCACTTGGAGTGGCAGTCACTACGGTGAATCCAGGACCGGTTGCTACTGAATTTTTTGATAAAGCTGATCCTACCGGCAGTTATTTAGAAAAAGTTAGTCAACTTGTTTTAGAACCGGAGAAACTAGCAAAAACAATTGTACGAACAATGGAACATCCAAAGCGTGAAGTGAATCGTCCTGTCCTTCTTGAAATAGCGGCTAAATTTTACACTCTCTTTCCGACTATTGGCGACTACCTCGCAAGTGGGATTTTTAATAAAAAGTAGGTGAAAGAGTATGAAAAAACAAAGTAGTGTGATTATTGGATTTTTGCTTGTCTTGATTATTGTCGTATTTGCTGTATTAAACAACAGAAATGTTCCTGTTAACTTTGGGATTGCTTCATTTTCTGCACCATTGATTTTAGTTATCATTGGTTCGGCGATTATTGGTGCATTGATTGTTTTTGTTACTGCATCAACCACTTTATGGCAACAGAAAAAACAAATCAAACAATTAAAGCAGGAACTATCAGATTATCAAGAAAATCTTGATAAAAAAATTGCTGAAGCAAAGGAAGAACAACAACGAACATTCCGAAATGAACGAGCAGAATTAGAAGCTGCTTATCAGGCAGAATTACAAGCAACGAAAAAACAACTACAACAAGCGCAGTCGACAACATCTGATACGCAGAAAATTTCAGCAAAGCAAAGCTATAATTATTTTGACTAAAGTTTCATGAACGAGATCAAAATAAAAGATGGCAGGAACCATTGTCATATTTGGCTGAGAAGTTAAAAGCTGAGTTTCGGGTTTGTCAAATGGTCTTCAAAAAGTGCGTAACGACTTTTTGAAGACCATTTTAATGTGTTTGTGGCTATCTTTCTTCTTTTTTTTAAACTTTTCGTTTGCTATAATAACTAGGTTAGGGGTGAGCAAGTGAGACAAGCAAATTATGATTGGCAATTAAGTGAATCAGAACCGACTGAAATGTTTCTTCAAAGTATAAAGCAAGAAAATCTATCGCCTTTTATTGGCAAATTACTTTGGCAACGAGGCTATCGTGATGTAGAGAAAGTAAAAGAATTTTTGAATCCCAAACATCAAGAATTGCATGATCCTTACTTAATGCATGACATGGATAAAGCCATCAGTCGAATCCAAGAAGCGGTGATCAATGGTGAAAAAATAGTCGTTTATGGTGACTACGATGCAGATGGGATTACAAGTACGACAGTGATGAAAGAAACATTGGAGCTACTCGGCGCCAATGTCGAAACATTTTTACCCAATCGTTTTATCCATGGCTATGGACCAAACAAAGCCGTTTATCAAGAAAAAATTGATGCAGGGGCGCAATTGATCATTACAGTGGACAATGGTGTGGCTGGTCACGATGCCGTAGCTTATGCGCAACAAGCAGGTGTTGATGTAATCATCACAGATCACCATGAAATGCCCAGTGAATTACCTGAAGCCTACGCTATCGTGCATCCACGACATCCACAAGGGAATTATCCGTTTCCTGATCTAGCAGGTGTCGGAGTAGCTTTTAAAGTGGCAACAGCATTATTAGAAGAACCTCCTGCTGAATTTTTAGATCTAGTTGCGATTGGAACGATTGCAGACTTGGTATCAATGACAGGGGAAAATCGCACACTTGTTGCTTTAGGGTTAGATACGATTAAAGAAACCGAACGGATCGGTTTACAAGCTTTATTTAATGAAAGTGGCGTCTCTATGAAAGAAGCAGATGAAACGACCATCGGCTTTTCAATTGCCCCTCGGCTCAACGCGATTGGCCGAATGGGTGATCCTAATCCAGCTGTCGAGATGCTAGCTACCTTTGATGAGGAAGCGGCACTCACGTATGCCAAAAAACTCAACACGATCAATGAAGAAAGAAAAGCAGTCGTTGAAAAAATTACCCAAGAAGCATTGGAAATGATTGATGAAACGAATCAGATCCACCTTCTTGCCCATCCTAGGTGGCATGAGGGAGTGTTGGGGATCGTAGCTGGTAAGCTGATGAATGCCACTGGTAAACCGACGATCGTCTTAACGATCAAAGAAGATGGTACAGCGAAAGGATCTGGCCGAAGTGTCGAAGCCCTGAATCTATATGAAATGTTAGATGCGATGCGTGACTTATTTACTTTCTTTGGAGGACACCATGCTGCTGTAGGGTTAACGATGCCTAGTGATAATCTTCAAGAATTACAAAAACGAATGAATCAGTATGTTTCCGAACAAAAAATTGATTTGACAAAAGGCGCAGCTTTACCGATCGACGAAGTCCTTACACCCAAAGATGTAACCATTGAATTGCTTAATGAATTAAAGTTACTTGCACCATATGGTACAGACAATGCGGTACCTCACTTTCTGTTTCGCCAAATCTTGGCTGAAAATGTGAAAAGAATTGGTACGAGTCAGCAACATTTGAAGTTAACATTGATGGAAGAAGCTAGTCCGTTAGATGCGGTAGCATTTGGTTTTGGCGACCAAGAAGCTGAGTTGTTAAATAATCCAGTGGATATCGTTGGGAAATTAGCTATCAATGAATGGAACGGTCGGAAAAAACCGCAATTGCTGGTATCAGACTTT
Source organism: Enterococcus sp. C74 (assembly GCF_040887125.1). Taxonomy (NCBI): domain Bacteria; kingdom Bacillati; phylum Bacillota; class Bacilli; order Lactobacillales; family Enterococcaceae; genus Enterococcus; species Enterococcus sp. C74. The sequence continues at coordinate 36,070 of NZ_JBFOFA010000002.1, forward strand.
GTTGTTGATGGATTTCAAATTTTTGATTGGCGTTCAAAGAGATACCGTCAGTTAACGAAGGTTGGTCCACAAACATTGTATCTTGCGTTTGATCGCTCTTCTTTAAAAGAAATCTCTGGACTGGCTACAGACGATGTCCACGTGTTCGAAAGTGTGGAACATATCAAGCAGTTGATCCACGATAATTCATATCATTCCTTGCTGGTAGTTGATTGTCCAAATGATTTAGAAATATTAAAAGAAATCCTTGCCTTTGGTTCTTTCGATCGAATGTACTTATTAGGGATTTCTTATGAAGAAGCTTATTTGAATGGAGTTGGGTCAAGAGAACAATATGCCAAATTGTTCAAACTGATCCATACACAAGAAAAAATTGATATTCGCTATAAATTAGGCTCAATTGCTCAATATCTAAAAATACCACAAAAATTATTAATTTTTATGATTCAGGTGTTTTTTGAATTGAAATTTGTTACAATAGAAGATGGCGTTTTGCAAAAGATCGCTAATCCCAAAAGTCATCCGTTGACTGATAGCGTGCGTTATCAGCAACGAATAAAAAAAATCAAAGTAGAGGAATTCTTATTGTTAAGTGATATTCCCTCTATTAAAAAAAGGTTAACAACCTAGGAGGAGACAAATGGTGGATTTAAAAAAATATATTGCAAGTATTCCTGATTATCCAGCAAAAGGAATTATTTTTCGTGATATCTCGCCCCTTATGGCTGATGGAGATGCCTACAGAGAAGCAACGAAACAGATCGTAGATTATGCGAAAGAAAAAAGAATCGATATGGTTGTAGGACCAGAAGCGCGAGGATTCATCGTTGGCTGTCCTGTAGCTTACGAATTAGGAGTTGGATTTGCGCCTGTACGTAAAAAAGGGAAGTTGCCTCGTGAAACGATCGAAGTAACTTACGGACTGGAATACGGTACAGATACATTGACACTCCATAAAGATGCGATCCAACCTGGACAAAGAGTTTTGATTTGTGATGACCTATTAGCTACAGGGGGAACGATCAAAGCAACCATCGAATTAGTAGAAAAATTGGGCGGTGTCGTTGTTGGCTGTGCTTTCTTGATCGAACTAATGGACTTAGATGGTCGTGAAAAAATCGAAGGATATGATATGATCACCTTGATGGAATATTAAACGATTTTTTGCTTAATAAACATTAAAAATAAATGTAAAAAGAAAGTGGGGCATTAATCAGATTTTTTCTGACTAATTGTCCCACTCTCTTTTTTGTGAAGCAATCCCAAGTACGCTTGCTCACTATTTTTAGTTTGTGCAGGTGTATTTGTAAAAGTAGTCAATTGTTTTTTGATGGGGGGGGAACAATCGACTACTTTTTTGTGCATGAGCCGTTTTCTGACTCTTACATATGTGTTTTTTTTATTTCGTTATTCAGGATTCTTTATGGATCAAGATCAAGAGTGTCTCGATCGATAATAGGAGTCTGGATAAAAAGTGTCATCATGAATCCGACGCCGTTCAGACTGACGGTATTTCTTTTCATCCCACAACATAAACCATAAAGCAAACAACGGAACAAAGATCAACAATGCTGTACGCATACCAAAATTACCAATAATAATGCCTAAAAATAATACCATTAATACTAAGCCAAGACGTCTCATTGATTTCATGATTTCTCACCTCATTATTTTATGCGAACAAAAGTTCGTATAATTAGTATACGAACTTTTGTTCGTTTTGTAAAGAGGGAAGAACAAAAAAGATCGAAATCTATGTGTGTAATACTCAGAATTTTTTTAAACCAGCACAGGTCATTTGCTTATTCACCGTATTCAAAGCAGTTAGCGGTATTTGATCTAAATCATGCCACAGATCATGATAGGTAAATGACGATTGTAGTGGTACCAAATGAAAAAAATCGAAATGGAAATACGACAAAGATCGATAAAAAAGTAGGAGATCGGTGCATTTTATTTAAGGAGTGAGGAAAGCACAAGAGAAAAAACTCAGGCCGTTTATGGACACTTAATCATCGTTTATCCATCTTAATGCCCATTAAAGAACCCGAGACACGTTGCCCCGGGTTTTTCAGTCTTTATTGATAGATATAGCAGTTACTGCAAATAAATGAGTATGCGAGTAAGACCTTCACTTAAGTCTAGTCAAAAGAATCGTCTTTAATAGATATGACTGCGGTAGAGCCCAACGACTCGACCTAAAATAGAGACTTGATCTAAAATGATCGGTTCAAGAAGATCGTTTTCCGGTTGTAAACGAAAATGATTTTTTTCTTTATAGAATCGTTTACAAGTCGCTTCATCTTCGGCAGTCATTGCAATCACGATATCCCCGTTTTGGGCAGTTTCTTGTTTACGGACAATTACATTATCTCCGTCTAAAATTCCTGCATTGATCATACTTTCTCCGCGGATCGTCAACATGAACAAGCTTCCATCTTCAGAAGAAAGGTTAGGAGGGATCGGAAAGAAATCGGACGCATCTTCAACTGCTAAAATCGGTTCACCTGCAGTGACCACACCAAGCACTGGAATCGTGGAAGGTTTTACCCCTATTTTGGCTAATCCTTGTTTTGTTAATTCGATTGCACGTGGTTTCGTAGGGTCACGTTGAATAAATCCTTTTTTTTCCAATCGTGCAAGATGACCGTGAACTGTGGAGGTAGAAGAAAGCTGAACCGCTTCTCCGATCTCCCGAACAGTTGGTGGGTAGCCTTTTTGGGAAACTTGCTCGTGGATATATCGTAAGACTTCGATTTGTCTGGTTTCGGTTTGTCGGGCCACAGAGTACACCTTCTTTCAATTAATAATTAAATAGTACCACATAAAACTACTTCTTTCAAACAAATGTTCGCATTTAAAATATTTTATACTAGTTGTTTTTTTCGTGATTTTTATATAATATGAAGTAGAGTAAAAAGGAGGACTTGCTATGTTATCACCGGAAAAAATTACCCGCATCAACGAACTGGCCCAAAAAAAGAAAACAGAAGGCTTAACAGCTGACGAAGAAAAAGAACAATTGGCGTTAAGAGAAGAGTATCTGTCTGCTTTTCGTTCTGGGATGCGACACCATATCGAAGGGATGAAAATCGTTGATCCAGAAGGTAACGATGTCACTCCAGAAAAATTGAAAGAAATCCAACGTGAAAAAGGCTTACATCGTCGAGGAAATAAGTTTCAGTAATAATTACTAAAAAACATTGCTTTTTCTAGACGTATCTAATAAAATTAGTAAGTAAGAAATAAAGGTAAAAAAAACCTAAATTAATAGGAGGGGTTATTTTGTTCGACAAAATCGACCAACTTGGCGTTAACACGATCCGTACATTAAGTATTGAAGCAGTTCAAAAGGCAAATTCTGGACACCCAGGGTTACCAATGGGGGCAGCCCCAATGGCATATGCACTCTGGACGAAACATTTGAAAGTGAACCCAACGACTTCAAAAAATTGGGTTGACCGTGACCGTTTTGTCTTATCCGCAGGACATGGTTCGGCAATGTTATACAGCTTACTACATTTATCAGGTTATCAAGTCACAATCGATGACTTAAAACAATTCCGTCAATGGGATTCAAAAACACCTGGACATCCAGAGGTCAATCATACTGACGGAGTAGAAGCAACAACTGGACCGTTAGGACAAGGAATCGCTATGGCTGTAGGTATGGCAATGGCAGAAGCTCACTTGGCAGCAACATATAACAGAGAAAACTTCAAAGTGGTAGATCACTATACTTATTCTCTTTGTGGCGACGGCGACTTGATGGAAGGTGTTTCGCAAGAAGCAAGTTCAATGGCTGCTCACATGAAATTAGGTAAATTGATCGTATTGTATGATTCAAATGATATTTCATTAGATGGTCCTACTTCAAAAGCTTTCACTGAAAATGTAGGAGCTCGTTATGAAGCTTATGGCTGGCAACATATTTTGGTTAAAGATGGGAATGATTTAGAAGCCATCAATCAAGCGATCGAAGAAGCAAAAGCTGAAACTGAAAAACCAACATTGATCGAAGTCAAAACAGTGATCGGCTACGGAGCTCCTAAAGAAGGAACTTCTGCTGTCCATGGGGCACCAATTGGCGATGATGGAATTAAAATGGCTAAAGGAGTGTATGGTTGGGAGTATCCTGATTTCACAGTTCCAGAAGAAGTAGCTGAAAGATTCCACCAAACGATGGTTGAAGAAGGGCAAAAAGCTGAAAATGAATGGAAAGAAATGTTTGAAAACTATAAACATGCTTATCCAGAATTAGCTCAACAATTTGAAGATGCGTTTGCTGGAAAACTTCCAGCTGACTGGGATGCTGAATTACCTTCTTATGAAGTAGGCGAAAGTCAAGCTAGCCGGGTTTCAAGCAAAGAAGTGATTCAAGAGTTATCAAAAGCAATCCCAAGTTTCTGGGGCGGATCAGCGGACTTATCAGGTTCGAATAATACGATGGTCACTGCGGACAAAGACTTTACTCCAGAACATTATGAAGGTCGTAATATTTGGTTTGGCGTTCGTGAGTTTGCGATGGCAGCTGCGATGAACGGTATCCAGCTTCATGGCGGAACTCGTATCTATGGTGGCACATTCTTTGTTTTCGTTGATTACTTACGTCCAGCAGTCCGTTTAGCAGCTATTCAAAATACACCGGTCATCTACGTGTTGACACATGATTCAGTGGCGGTTGGTGAAGATGGACCAACACATGAGCCAATCGAACAATTAGCGTCTGTAAGATGTATGCCAGGTGTTCACGTGATTCGTCCAGCCGATGGGAATGAAACACGCGCTGCTTGGAAAGTAGCAATGGAATCGACTGATACACCAACGATCTTGGTTTTAAGTCGTCAAAATCTTCCAGTTCTGCCATCAACGAAAGAAGTGGCAGACGAAATGGTGAAAAAAGGAGCTTATGTACTATCACCAGCTCAAGGAGAAACACCAGAAGGTATCTTGATCGCGACTGGTTCTGAAGTGGATCTAGCAGTCAAAGCACAAAAAGAATTGGCAGCAGCTGGAAAAGATGTTTCAGTCGTTTCAATGCCAAGTTTCGATTTATTTGAAAAACAATCTGCAGAATACAAAGAAAGCGTCTTACCAAAAGCCGTAACAAAACGAGTTGCTATTGAAGCAGCAGCTTCATTTGGTTGGGAACGCTATGTTGGGACAGAAGGAACAACTATCACGATCGATCATTTTGGTGCTTCTGCTCCAGGAAATAAAATTCTTGAAGAATTTGGTTTCACTGTGGAAAATGTTGTAGCAACTTTCAACCAATTATAAAATGAGTTAAAGAAGTTTTACGACAAACGTTTAAGAACATCTGAAAAAAGGAGACTATTTTCAGATGTTCTTTTTTTGTAGTAGAAAATTAGAATAATGATTCGTGTTTAATATTACTTAATGTTTCTTTAACATTACGTTCGTGTTACAAAAAGAAAAATAGTAAAGATTGATTTGAGTTTCCCATAAATTAAAAGTATAATTTAATTAATTAAGATTGTTTAAAGATGGAAACTTTATCAAGAGTTTTTTATTTTTTTGAGGAGGAATTCGAATGCAAGAGCTGAAAACCCGCAGTGCCCGACACCAAAAGAATAAAAGAACCATGGTGATCAATAAAAAAGCGATTGCTCCTTTGATGGGGACAACTCTTTTAGTGGGGCCAATGATGGTTACAGCAGCACCGCAAAATGTACGAGCAGATGAGCAGGTCACACAAACGACTGCAGATCCACAAGCTTTCATCAATCAAATCGGTTGGGCAGCTTCTGAAGTGGCTGCAAACAATGATTTATATGCATCGGTCATGATTGCCCAAGCTTTATTAGAAAGTGCTTATGGCACATCTAGCCTGGCAAGTGCGCCAAACTATAATTTATTCGGAGTTAAAGGAAGTTATAGTGGTCAAGTCGTTTATATGGCTACAAAGGAATATCTTAATGGACAATGGGTCACGATGAATGAACCTTTCCGTAAATATTCTTCTTATTGGGAATCTCTGCAAGATCATGCCAACGTTTTGCGTTCAACTAGTTTTTCAACTGGAGACTATCATTATGCTGGTGTCTGGAAAAGTAATACCACGAGTTTTTACGATGCAACAGCATATCTAACTGGTCGTTATGCAACAGATCCGGGTTACGGAGCAAAATTGAACTCATTGATTAATACGTATAATTTAACCCGATTTGATACGCCTTCTTCTGGTACCACAACGACGACAAGTACTACCACAACGACTACTACGTCAACTACCTCTTCAACAAGTGGTAGCCAGACCTATAAAGTGGTTTCAGGTGATACTTTGTGGGATATCGCACAGAAATTTGGTTTGTCAGTTGACGACTTAATGGCTAAAAATGGGATGACGATGTCTAACTATTCCTTATTAGTCGGACAAGAAATAAACGTTTAGTTAAATTAAGAGATAAAAACGGGAAAGGCTCTTCGCAGCTTTCCTGTTTTTTTACGTTGAAAAGGCGAATTATTCGCCAGAAGTTTCTTAGTTGTATTATCATTGAATAGAAGAAAATATTAAGGAGGAACTTAAAATGACACAAATTTATCATTCGATTACAGAATTGATTGGTCAGACACCGATCGTTAAGCTTAATCATTTGGTTCCAGAAGATTCAGCGGAAGTTTATGTGAAATTGGAATTTTTTAATCCTGGTGGTAGCGTAAAAGACCGGATTGCATTAAGTATGATTGAAAAAGCAGAACGGGATGGCCTTCTTAAGCCAGGAGACACAATCATCGAACCGACTTCAGGAAATACAGGGATCGGATTAGCCATGGTTGGGGTAGCTAAAGGGTATAAAGTGATCATCGTGATGCCAGAAACGATGAGTATCGAACGACGCTTATTGATGAAAGGTTATGGTGCTGAATTACTGCTCACGCCAGGTAAGGATGGAATTAGTGGCTCAATCAAAGAAGCGAAACGTTTAGCAGCGGAAAATGACTACTTCTTGCCACTTCAGTTTGAAAATCCAGCAAATCCTTCTATCCATGAGAAAACAACTGGACATGAGATTCAAGAGGCGTTTGGTGTGAATGGGTTAGATGCTTTTGTAGCAGGGATTGGCACTGGAGGAACGATTTCTGGTGCTGGTAAAGAGTTGAAGCGAGTCTATCCAGCAATTGAAATCATTGGAGTTGAACCAGCCGAATCAGCGATTTTAGAAGGGAAAGAAGCAGGACCACATAAAATTCAAGGAATTGGGACAGGGTTTGTGCCAGATACTTTGGATACGAGCGTCTATGATCGGGTAGTTTCTGTAACAGGGGATCAAGCGTTAGCCACTGCTAGAGAAGTTGGAAAAAAAGAAGGAATCTTAGTAGGCATTTCATCAGGCGCAGCGATTGCTGCTGCTTTGGCAGAAGCGAAAGTGTTAGGTAAAGGGAAAAAAGTCTTAGCGGTTGTCCCAGATAACGGAGAACGCTATTTGTCAACAGCGCTTTATCAAGAAATGTAAAGAATTCTTACCACAACATTTAGACGTAATTAAGGAGATTTTTTCCTTAATTGCGTCTTTTTTCGCAATATTATGATTAATTTGAAATTTCTTTTCATGAAAAGTAGATTTTAAAAAGTAAAAATAGTATGATAGGACGAGAATAACAACGCGGGGTGTTAAAAATGGAGAATAAACTATTAGTTGAAGAAACAATCGAAAAATTGAAAAAGGAAAATATACGGATCACACCTCAGAGGTATGCAGTTTTAGAGTATCTGATTGAACATCATTCACATCCAACTGCTGACGAAATTTATCGTGCTCTGGAAGATCGTTTTCCGAATATGAGTGTGGCAACAGTTTATAACAATTTAAGATTGTTTACTTCAATTGGCTTTGTACAAGAGATGAAATTTGGGGATTCATCTAGTCGATTCGATTTTAGTTCAAAACGTCACTATCATGTGATATGCGAAAATTGTGGAAAGATCGTCGATTTTCATTATCCTGATTTAGCGGACATCGAAATGGCAGCTGGTCGATTGACGAACTTTGAGATCAATGAGCATCGTTTGGAATTATATGGTCGCTGTCCTGAGTGTCAAAAAGAACAAGCGATTTAGTTTGCTGAAAGTATTGATAAAAATATGAAAAAATAAAAAATTAGTCAGTTTGATAAACAAATCACTGACTTTTTTTTATTTTTTTCTCTTTCTTTCACAAAGGTTATAGTGTATGTTTTTGTTTTCACAAGTAAAGCGTGGAGTAATCAGCAATTGCGCAGGAGAATGAACAGAAAACAACAAGGTTGAATTTGTGAATTCACAAGCATTAAACTGTTGTATCCGTTTTATTTTTGCTATATTTAAACTTGTCGAAGGACAAATCGTTAATCGGAGGGATTCACATATGAAAGTTGTAGTAATTGGCTGCACGCATGCGGGTACAGCAGCTGTTAAAAGTATCTTAAAAAATCACCCAGAAGCGGATGTTACTGTGTACGAGCGAAATGATAATATTTCCTTTTTATCATGTGGGATCGCATTATACGTGGGTGGTGTAGTAAAAGACCCAGCCGGTTTATTCTATTCTAATCCTGAAGAACTACATTCTTTAGGTGCAACTGTAAAAATGGAACATGATGTAACTGACGTGGATACTGAAAAGAAAACTGTGACAGCCAAAGATCTAAAAACTGGTGAAGTTGAAACAGTTTCTTATGATAAATTGGTAATGACTACTGGCTCTTGGCCAATCATTCCGCCAATCAAAGGAATTGAATCAAAAAATATTTTGTTATGTAAAAACTATAACCAAGCAAATGAAATTATTGCACAAGCAGAAGATGCCAAACGGGTGGTCATCGTAGGTGGCGGTTATATCGGTATCGAATTAGTCGAAGCTTTTGTTGAATCTGGTAAACAAGTTACATTGATTGATGGTTTAGATCGTATTTTAAATAAATATCTTGATAAACCATTCACAGATGTATTAGAAAAAGAACTTGTCGACCGTGGGGTTACACTAGCATTAGGTGAAAATGTATCTGAATTTATTGCGGATGAAGAGGGAAAAGTGAAACAAGTAGCAACTGCTAAAGAAACTTTTGACGCGGACATGGTCATCTTATGTGTTGGTTTTAGACCAAATACGACATTAGTTGATGGAAAAGTTGATACGTTACCTAATGGAGCCATCAAAGTTAATGAATACATGCAAACAAGTGATCCAGATATCTTTGCTGCAGGGGATTCTGCTGTAGTAAGTTATAACCCAAGTGGTACCCAAAATTATATTCCTTTGGCAACTAACGCAGTTCGTCAAGGATTGTTAGTAGGAAATAACTTGACTGAACATAAAATGGCGTATCGTGGAACGCAAGGAACGTCTGGACTTTACCTATTTGGTTGGACGATTGGTTCAACAGGGGTGACAAAAGAGAGCGCACCTATGAATAATTTAGAAGTCCAAGCAACGGTCTTTGAAGACAATTATCGTCCAGAATTCATGCCGACAAATGAAAAAGTGATGATGGAATTGGTTTATGAAAAAGGGACAAACCGCATTGTCGGTGCCCAATTCATGTCGAAATATGATATCACTCAATCAGCAAATACGATGTCACTGGCTGTTCAAAATAAAATGACCGTTGAAGATCTAGCGCTATCTGATTTCTTCTTCCAACCTCATTTTGACCGTCCATGGAACTACTTGAACCTATTGGCACAAGCTGCATTGGGCGAGATCGAAACTGCTCAATAAGCAATCAGCGAATGGTTGAACATTGTTTATTCGCTTTATAGCTATCAACGAGTCTAAGACGACTTTTCGTCTTGGACTCTTTTTTTAACGTAAAGGTATCAACTGGTATTATCGAAACAAAAGAATCTTTTTTTCTAAAGATAAGAAAAAAAGATTCTTTTGTTTCTTTTTTATATGATAAAATTCAACTATTCTAATCAGGAGTGATGTTATGAACTTGTTTGAACGATCTTATATGTTGTTGGCACTAGCTTATGGGTTGGCTGATGCAGGAGATTTTAAAGCAGTCGGTGAAGAAGGAAAAAAAATTATCAATTGTTATTCTCAACTTTTATTAAAATGCTTGAAAATGATGAACAGGAAGCATTGATTGACCGAGAGAAAAAACCAGCAATCATTGATTCCTTGAAAAGAACGATTAAATTTTATGAAATGAAAAATCCCAAAGAGTTACAGCAAATGATGGAAAACATGAAAAAAGATGATCCAACAGATTTTATAATTTTTCCAGCATATATCACTAAAAAAATTCAGGATCATGTATTTGGATTAATCCTTTATAGAAAAGAAGGACATTATTTAGTAGCGATGATTGATAAATTGGAAGATACGAACAGTGATCGTCCATCAGGTGTATTCACAACGATTCTTCCAGAAAAATTAAGTACTTTAAGTAAAATCATTTTCCAGACAAAATTTGAACATCACAAAGATAGTCGTTGCAATACAGCAAAAGTTATTCAGCAATTAGGCGAAGAAAAAATAGACCCTACATACCTCAACCTTAGTATGAGGGGATATAATGGAATGGCAAATTGTACGGTTAAAGAACTTTTTGGGACTTTTAGAGTCGTTCTCTACAACAGTCAGAAATCTATTTTTCAAGAGACAATAGCTACTGGGTTAAAAAAACTACCAGTAGAATTAAAAAGTAGAACAATTAAGCCAAAGGTAGGAAATACCAGAGATAATCGTAAGATGTTACTTGAAGCTTTTATAAAAGAAGCGAGATTTAATAAAAAACAAGTCAGTGCGTTGACTCATCTATATAACGTTTATTTAGAGCTTAAAGAACAACGAGAAAAAAGAATTGCTGAAAACCCCTATTATTTTTTGGAATACTCTCAGGGAGAATTTACAGCAAGTTTTACCAATAGTATAATCAACGACTCAAGTTCGCCGCTTACTTTCAAAAAAAGTCAATCGTTTGATAATTTTAAGGTGTTCACCTCGTCAAAAAGGCAATTACCAAACTTGGGGGAGATTTTAAAAGGAATACTTGATGAAGAAAATATCCGTAAGAATCTTCATCATTTAACAAGAAATGCTAGTATAAATGCTAGTGTGAAAAATGAATTACATACAAGAAAACAACTGACATCAGATGATAAAAATCTGAGCGTCAGCAATAACAAAAAAAACGATTGTATTGATTATTACAGTAAAATGGATGTCAAATCCAAGTGAAAGTATATAGATAGTCAAGTCTATCAATTGAATGAAATAATTTGAAAAATTACTTTTTTCTATATTTAAAAAATAGCGTCTTTTTAATATGCCTAGGTTTGTAAGGGGATAAGTGAGGAAGTAGTTTGAAAAAATTTAGGTCTAAATAAGCACATAGATAACAAAGTAGACAAAATTTAATATTATTTTGAGATAAAGTATTCTTTTAATTCTTAGACATAAAAGCTATAAGTTGTCTTTCAATTCGTTTTCTGACAAAATAAATATAGGATGATGAAAATCATGTCAAACGATAACGAAGGAGCAATCAAATAATGGAAAAAGAATACTTTGTACAACAAGCAGCATTTCTGGACGATTATAAAAAAGAAGCAAAAGATGAAACGATCAATGTCGATCAATTAGCAGATCAAGTAATCAACCAATTGAATGAAACACAAGAGGATTATTATCTAATGAGTGGGGAAGTAGCGAAAGATGGCAATTCCCATCGTTTCCCATTCAGTCGTCGCGTTTATTCAGATGAAAACGATGGAACAATCAATACGGAATATACTTATGAAGGAGAACCTTACGTCTTGCAAACGGAAGAAGATAAATAAGCAGTTCTCTAATCATTTAAAAAAAGCCAGGTTTTTCAATCGACTGATGATTGGCAAACCTGGCTTTTTTTGCGACGGCAGATGCTCTTTGATAGAGCGAATATTATATTTATTCCGAAAAGTGAAAAAGTGAAACAAAAAATAAAAAACATATAGAAGTAAAGGAAAGCTACCTTGCCTCGAACAAGCTTTTTCCGTATACTGGATTTGAAGTGAGGGAAAAATCATGTTGAACTTAGAAAATTACTTAAAAGCAGGACAAACAACGATATCGAACTTGTTGTTAAAAAATTATCATCGTATCGGATTACAAGCAGAAGAGTTTTTATTTATTTTGCAATTACAAAGGGCGCAACTCGAAGGAGACTTTTTCCCAGATTTACACTCGATTGCGTTGGATATGGGTGTCAAACAAGAGCGTATCTATCAAATTTTAAATCACTTGATCAGTAATGGGTTTATTAAAATTGAAACAGCAACAATTGATGGTAAGCAAGCTGATCGTTACAATCTATATCCTATATATGAAATTTTAGGGAATTTTTTGGAAAGTCAAAATCAAAAACAAGCTGATTTAAGTCAAGAAAAAATGGTGCAGTCTGTTTATCAGTTATTTGAACAGGAATTTGGTCGCCCATTGTCAGCCATCGAATTTCAACGGATCGGTCAATGGTTAGAAGAAGATCATTATCAACCGGAAATTCTGAAACTTGCTTTACGTGAGGCTGTTTTGAATCAAGCGTATAGTTTTAACTATGTGGATCGAATCTTGTTGTCTTGGGAACGTAAAAATTTAAAGACGAAGCAACAAGTAGAAGAAGATCAAAAAAGACGAAAACAACAAATGTTACAAAAAGAAGTGGAAACCACTAACGCACAACCAGAAGCCTTGCCAAAAGTTACGTTGAAAAATTGGCTGGAGGAATAATATGTTAAGTAAACAAAAAACAATGGAAGCCTTGACAAAAATGTACGACATGTTCCCAGAAGCACATGGTGAATTAAAACATCGAAACCCTTATGAACTGTTGATTGCTGTCATACTCAGTGCTCAAGCAACCGATGTCTCAGTTAATAAAGCGACCCCAGCTCTTTTTGAAGCTTTTCCAACTCCTGAAAAGCTGGCTGCGGCTCCGATTGATGACATTATCCCTAAGATCAAAACGATTGGTCTTTACCGCAATAAAGCAAAAAATATCAAAGCATGTGCCCAACAATTGATGGATCGCTTTTCAGGTCAAGTTCCTCAAACTAGAGAAGAATTGATTTCTCTTCCAGGAGTTGGACGAAAGACAGCGAATGTCGTTTTAGGTGATGCTTTTGGTATACCAGCAATTGCTGTGGATACTCATGTCGAGAGAGTAACAAAACGTTTAAGGATTTGTAAGTTGAATGCCTCGGTGTTGGAAGTAGAAGAAACGCTGATGCGCAAAGTACCAAAAGAATTATGGGTCAAGACTCACCACACTTTAATATTTTTTGGTCGTTATCATTGCACGGCAAGAAGTCCACGGTGTGAAGTTTGCCCCTTGTTAGACATGTGTCAAGATGGAAAAAACAGAATGAAAGAAAAAACATTGAACGTAAAATAAAAGATAAAAAAAGGAAGTTGAGGTTTTTCTCAACTTCCTTTTTTGTTATGTGCCAGAAGACGTTGAACGACTAGAGGACTGTCCGGACTGTGCATTGTTCTCCGGAGGTGTTTGCGCTGGTGGTGTCGTGGATGACTCAGGAGTTGCCGAAGATGAAGAGCTTTGACTACTGCTGCTATTTTCTGGCGTTTCAGCAGAACTACTTGAATCATTTTTTTCACTTGAACTATCTACCGATGTCGAAGATTCGGCAGATGACTCAGTTGTTGAAGTTTCTGTCGATTCCGACGAAGAAGATACCGGTGTCGAACTTTCAGGTACCAGTGTCACTGATGAAGATGGCACCGTTGTTGAAGGAATCGTCGTACTTGGTGTTTTCTTGAGTTGATCGGTAAAGTATAATTCACCGCCAGATCTTACCAGTCCGCTAGGCATTTGCCAATCGCTATTTGTGACGCTGGATGATACATATTTCATTAATTCTCGATAAACATCAGAAGCAACATGAGACGAAGCGGATGTGACAGGTGTCATTTTGTTGTTATAACCGGTCCATACTGAAATGGCGTAGTTTGGTGTATAACCAGCAAATAAAATATCAGGATACACACCGCTAGAAGTTCCTAATTTTGCGTACTCATCATCCGTATAGTTGGAAGTCCCGGTTTTCCCAGCTTGGTATAATCCAGGAATCAACGCATTCGTCCCAGTTCCTTTTGTTAATGTATCTTTTAAAATATCTGTGACCATATAGGCTGTTTCTGGTGACATAGCTGTATTACCATCGGGATCGAACGTTTCTTCTGTCCCGTCTTGGAAGACGATCTTATTGACATATTGTGGTTTATAATACGTTCCTCCATTAGCGAAAGCAGCATAGGCAGCCGCCATTTTCAAGGAAGAAGCGCCATATTTTGTGCCGTCTTGTTTTTCTGTGTTACTTGAAATCGCATTTGATTGATGGATCGTACTATATTCAATTCCAAGATCTTTTAAAAAGGTGCTAACTTTATCTGCGCCGACTTCATTGAACAATTTGACAGCTGGAACGTTTCTGGAAAGATACAAGGCTTGTCTTAAGGTGATCGTCCCCATAAAACGGTTATCCCAGTTGCCTACTGGTGTTGAGGTTCCTTCATAGTTATAAGGAGCATCACTGATCGTTTTTCCTGTAGAGTATTTTAGATATTCAAAAGCTGGGCCATAATCTGTGACTGGTTTCATCGTCGAACCGAAGTCACGAGAAGTATTAACAGCTAAGTTCATACCTAGTGTGACATCTTCTGCAATATGGCGACCGCCAATTTGCGCTTTTACTTGACCAGTATTGACATCGATCAACGTAGAAGCAACTTGCATTTCATCATCTGGATAGTTGACATAGTCATCAGTGTTGACAATATCATAAAGATGTTTTTGTGCGTCTAGATCTAAGTTAGTATAGATATCCAATCCATCAGTAAATACATTTTTATCCGTTTTTTCTTGAACTTCATTGATGACTTCTTTGACATAATTATCAACGATTTTTGAATTATCATCTTCTTTTTTCATCTCTTGAAGACCATCATCGATTGGTGTATTCACTGCAGCATCATATTCTGATTGAGAGATTTTCTTATTTTGTAACATGGTATATAAAACAGTATCTCGCCGTTTTTTGGCTTGTTCTGGATATTGGTATGGGTCATAGGCAGAAGGCGCTTGTGGCATTCCAGCTAACAAAGCAGTATGTGGTAATGAAAGTTCTGGTAATCTTTTACCAAAATAATTTTCTGCTGCCGTTTCCATTCCGTATAATCCGTTGGACATATAGACTTTGTTCACATAGTAAGTCAATATTTCTTGTTTTGATTTTTGTTGTTCTAATTTTACAGCTAACCAAGCTTCTTGTGCTTTTCGTTTCAAGGTTTGATCTGAAGCGTTGGTAGAGAAGTAGGAGAGCTTAATCAATTGTTGGGTCAATGTACTACCACCTTGAAGTCCGCCAGAAGTAAAGTTAGAAAGTGCAGAGCCGACGATCCGAACTGGGTCGATCCCGATATGTTTATAGAAACGTCGATCTTCAACAGAAACGATGGCGTTTTCTAACGTTTTCGGCAATTCGTTTGCGGTAATCTTTTCTCTTTTTTCTGCTCCTAAATCTTCAAATAATTCGCCATTTTGTGTGTAAAGTTTAGAAGAAACAGTCGCATCTAATGCAGTGTCCGTTAATTTTGGAGCATCTTTTGCATAAAACCAAAATAATCCGACACCGGCTAGGAAAGCGATACAAATCAAAGAAAATAAAATCAAGATGATACGGATGAAAAGCCCACGCTTCTTATGCCCGGAACCTTTGCCAGAAGTTTTATTTCTTGTTTGACTCGTCTTTTTAGAAGAAGAGGGACTGTTTCGTCTGGAAGTTCTTGTTTGCTCATTTGCCATTCTTGCGATCTCCTTCGATAGTTAATGTTGATAAGTATTGATCTACCGCTTTTAGATAAGGGATACGTGGCGAAAAACCTGTTTGGATCTCGATCCCTATTTTTTCGATCAATGAAAGCGGAAGCGACTTTTTCCCCTGATCATTTTGCGCATGCCAATAATCGATCAGATAAGTACTATCTAAATAAAAGCAACGCTTCAACGTAGAAAACCATAATAGGACAAAGCAAATTCCTTGTTGCTTTAGACAAGCTTCCATATGGTCAATTTGATGCGCATGGAAATTTTTGAAGGGAAAAGATGTCTTATTCTTTGTTTCTTTCGCTTCAAAATCCAAATAGAAACCTCGATATACACCGTTATAATCTGTTGTGGAGGCCTGTGAGAAATAAGCTTCCTTAATAACAGCGGCGCTACGTCGAGGATAATCTACTTTAACAATTTGAATGGGGGTTGGTTTTTTATGGATAACAGCTACTTGGTGCGCTAAGTAATACTGGTTACTTTCGTTAATTGCTTCTTCAAAACGCATCCCTCGATTGCCAAATTCAATGGCTGATTCTCTTTTTTCTTGAACTTTTTCCTTTAAAGAGGCATTCTTATGATAGGGTTGGCCGTTTGGATAGCGTAAAACCATTTTAATCACACTCCTAGCCAACATTATAGCAAAAAAGAATCAAGAAAGAAAAGGAAACTCAAATGGACCGATTAAAAGTGATGTATATTTCCGGTTATCGAAGTTTTGAACTTGGGGTTTTTAAGGAAAATGACCCTAAAATAACGGTTATTAAAAAAGTCTTAAAAAAAGAGATACAGCAATTAGTCGAAGAAGGACTTGAATGGGTTCTTACTAGTGGAAACTTGGGTATAGAAACATGGGTCACGGAAGTAGTTGCTGAATTAAAGCAGGAATACCCTGAGTTAAAGTTGGGGATCATCTATCCATTCAAAGAGTTTGGAAATAATTGGAATGAGAATAATCAAGAAAAGTTAAGAATGGCAGAACAGTTAGCAGACTACGTTGAAGCAGTTAGCCATCAAGCCTATCAGTCGCCTAGCCAATTAAGAAACCACACGCGTTTTTTACTTGACCATACCGATGGCTGTCTACTGATTTATGATCCTGAGTTTCCAGGGAAAACCCAGTATTTTCTGAAAGAGGCGCAAACCTATCAACAGGATCATTCTTATGAAATTCGGCTAGTCAGTATGGATGATTTACAAAATTTCAGTGAATAATTCAGATAGTGTTTGATTTATCAAGTTATTTCCGATACAATGATATAGGTAGAAACCGTTATTATGTAAATGAAAACTAGAGGTGTAAATATGGCGGAATTGGTTTATAGTCCTAAAGACATTTTACAACAAGAATTCAAAACAAAGATGCGTGGCTATGATCCCATCGAAGTGGATGAATTCTTAGACAATATCATCAAAGATTATGAAACTTACAGCAAAAAACTCCTTGCTTTACAAGAAGAAAATGATAAATTAAGTGCCAAAGTAGCACAATTATCAAAAACACAAGGAGCAGCACAAACGCGTGTTCAACAAGTTGAAACACCGAAAAGTGCAGCAGTCACAAATTTCGATATCTTGAAACGTTTGTCAAATCTTGAACGTGAAGTATTTGGAAAAAAATTGGATCAACAATCATCAACAGTGAATGTTTCCCAACCTAACCCAAACAACTACACAAATGCAAGTGACGATGATAACGAAAAGACACGTCAATTCTAAGATTGATGATACATTGCGGTTTTTGGGTAATCGCGGTCTGACATGATCAGGCTGAGGAAAGTCCATGCTCGCACAGGCTGTGATGCCTGTAGTGTTCGTGCTTAGCGAAACAATAAGCTAAGGTACTCTATTAGAGTAACGGCAGGAAAACAAGCTAAGGTTTTTAACTATGCTTAAGTATCCTTGAAAGTGCCACAGTGACGAAGCGGATAGGGAAACTTATTCGGTGGAACGCGGTAAACCCCTCGAGCGAGCAACCCAAACAATGGTAGGGGCGCTTTTTGTTGGGAATTAAGAACGAGACAAAAAGGCAGGTTAACTGCAGATAGATGGTTACCACATTGCTTTTTCTCCCTGGAAAAGTAGTGTACAGAACATGGCTTACAGAAAACCGCAATATAACAGGGAATACCTTCCAACCATGTTGTGAAGGTTTTTTTTAACATTAGAGTGTCACCACTGATTTATACCATTCAATAAATGACTTGTTTGTTCAGGAACACAAAAATGAACGAGTGAAGAATGGCAATTTAGAGACAAGTATGAAAAAAATACTGATTCATTTTTCGGTTTGATTTTACAAAAAGCTGGACGACCACGTTCAGCTTTTCTTATAAGGAGATAAGTATGGATACGACTAGAGAATTTAATCTTGTGGCAACGGCTGCAAGTGGGTTAGAAGCCCTTGTTGGAAAAGAACTACGTGACTTAGGCATTGATTGTCAAGTTGAAAATGGACGGGCACGTTTCAAAGGAACGATGGAAACGATCGCTACAGCAAATTTATGGTTACGAACAGCTGACAGGGTAAAGATCGTTGTTGGGGAATTTGATGCGTTTACCTTTGATGAACTATTTGAGAAAGTTAAAGCATTACCTTGGGAAGACTTTCTACCTTTAGATGCTGAATTTCCGGTTGCAGGAAAATCAATCAAGTCTAAGCTTTATAGCACACCTGATTGTCAGGCGATCACTAAAAAAGCGATCGTTGAACGATTGCGTAAGTATTATCACCGTCCGGCATCTGTTCCATTAACGGAGACAGGCGCACATTTTCAATTAGAAGTCGCTTTACTAAAAGATCATGTCATGATCACACTAGACACAACTGGTCCTAGTTTGTTCAAACGGGGATATCGTTTGGAAAAAGGTGGCGCACCGTTGAAAGAAAACATGGCAGCCGCTTTAGTGATGTTGACAAATTGGCGAAAAGATCGTCCGTTTTATGATCCAGTGTGTGGTTCTGGTACGATCTGTATCGAAGCTGCCTTGATTGGACACAACATTGCACCAGGATTTAATCGTGAATTTGCTTGTGAATCATGGGATTGGTTTAGTAAAGATGTCATGGAAAATGTTCGAGCATTGGCAGAAGAGCAAGCAGACTATGATATTGAACTCGATATCACAGGTTCTGATATCAATGGGCGGATGATCGAAATTGCTAAAGCGAATGCGGAAGAAATTGGCTTAGGCTCTTCAATCACGTTTAAACAACAAGCAGTCAAAGATTTCAAAACGGATAAAGAATACGGCGTAATCGTCGCGAATCCGCCTTATGGAGAGCGTTTAGGTGAAGAAGAAACGGTTCGTCGCTTGTATGAAGAAATGGGCGATGTTTTCCGTCCATTAAAGACATGGAGTAAGTACATTTTGACAAGTGATCTTACTTTTGAAGAATATTATGGGCAAAAAGCTACTAAAAAACGTAAACTGTATAACGGAGCTTTACGGACCGATCTCTTCCAATACTGGGGAACGCGGCCACCAAGAAAAGACAAACGGACCGATCTCTTCCAATACTGGGGAACGCGGCCACCAAGAAAAGACAAAATGATTTAAAATTATATGGGATGGATGGAGGAATAAATGATGAATGAAAAAGAATTTATGAAAGAACTAAAAGAAATCAATCTCTTGCAACAAACCTTGGGCATTTTAGATTGGGATATCCAAACGGGTATGCCAGAAAAAGCGAGTGAGGATCGTAGTGAAGTCAATAGTTATCTTTATAGTCTTTATTTCTCAAAGAAAATTGGACCTAAGATCAAAGAAGCCATCCAATATTTTTCTGAACATCCCAATGAATTATCTGAAACGGGAAAAATCGTGTTTGAGAAGGTCAAAGAAGACTATGAACTTGAATATTTAGTTCCTGAAGAATTGATGACTGCATTGACAGCAGCAACTTCTACCGCACAGGTGCAATGGCAGCAATCTCGTGAAACGAAAAATTTTGCGGATTTTCAAGAAGCATTGACTAAAAATATTGAGTTAACAAAACAGTTGATCCCCTATTGGAAAAAAGACGAAGCAACTGATTATGATGTGTTACTAAACCAATATGAACCAGGGATGTCTGTTGAAATCTTAGATCGTGTTTTCCAACAAGTAAAAGAAGGGATCATGGAAATTAGAAAAAACTTAGCAGAAAAAGGGCATGAACCAGATACCTCTTTTCTTTCTCGAAAAATGACTAAAGCCCAACAAAAAAGGTTTGTCACAGGCGTGATTGAACAGTTAGGTTATGATTTCTCAAGAGGACGTTTAGATGACACAATCCACCCTTTTATGATCGGGATCAATCATAATGATGCACGTATTACGACTCGTTGGAATGAACATGACTTTAAAATGGCAGTCTTTGGCGTGATCCATGAAGCTGGTCATGGAATGTATGAGCAAGATATTGACGAAAAATTTGCTTATACTCCGATTTACCAAGGTACTTCGATGGGAATCCACGAATCTCAATCACTGTTCAATGAGATCATCATTGGTAGCAATCGAAGTTTCTGGGAAAAACAATATCCATTTTTCCAACAATGTGCAGAAGGAACATTCGATGATATTTCATTTACTGACTTTTATCGCTCGCTGAAACAAACCCAAGCAAGCTTGATCCGAATTGAAGCAGATAGTTTAACGTATCCATTGCATATCATTATTCGTTATGAAATTGAGAAAATGATTTTCAATGAGGGCGTGGACGTGGCTCAATTACCAACTATTTGGAATCAAAAGTATGAGGAATATCTAGGAATACGACCTGCGAATGATTTAGAAGGAATCTTGCAAGATGTCCACTGGTCAGGAGCTAGTTTTGGTTACTTCCCATCTTATGCTTTAGGATATATGTATGCTGCGCAACTGCTTCACGCATTAGAAAAAGAGCTTTCGATCGATGAAGTGTTAGCATCCGATGATTATCGACCAATCAAAGAATGGATGAAAGAAAAGATCCATCAATATGGTGCATCTAGAAAACCAACGCAATTGATTCAGGATGCAACCGGTGAGGAGCTAAATCCGCAGTATTTGATCGATTACATGAAAAAAATCTATTTTTCGGTCTATCAAGTAGCTGAATTCAGTAGCGAGAAAGAAGGAAAATAAATGGAGAAACTGCAGGAAATTGCTGATTACAGTTTCAAGCAATTAGCAATGGATCAAACTGGACACGGGATTGATCATACGGTACGAGTCGTTAAATTAGCAGAGAAAATTTTAGCAACTGAACCGCAAGCTGATCCATTGATTACTCTTGCTTCTGCTTATTTGCATGATACGATCGATGATAAAGTAGTAGCCGATGAAACGAAAGCAAAAGCAGAGTTACATCAATTTTTGCAACGTTTAGAGCTATCAGATGCAACCATTGAATCAATCTTTTTGATTATTGATAACCTGTCTTTTTCAAAAGGGTTGTCAGGTGAAGAAATGGCATTACCTATTGAAGGAAAAATTGTTCAAGATGCAGATCGTCTTGAAGCCTTAGGAGCAATTGGTATTTTGCGTACGGCTTATTTTGGTGGTGGACATGGCCATCCCATTTTTGATGAAAGTCGGCACCCAATCAGTTATCAAAATAAAAAAGATTATCGCAAAGGGTCTACTGTGATCAATCATTTTTACGAAAAATTGTTCTTATTACCAGATAGGATGAACACCCCATATGGTATAAAGGAAGCAAAACGACGAGAAGCCTTTATGCGGGAATTTATTGATGAATTCTTCAATGAATGGTCAGTAGGAGACCCTGATTTTACTCCCGAAAGCTGGTTGGCAACAGGAGGTTGAGACAAAAGTGTTTAGCATCAAGAAATAAGAAGGAATTTCCGAAAATTGACAAGAAACACAAAAACTTTTTTTTGATGTTGATTGTTACCTACTTGGTGCTTCTCAAATTTTTGGTAAATTTCGGCAAATTTTCCGAAGATGCTGCTTTTGTCTCACCGTGAACAAGAGGTCGTGAAAAGAGTGCCTTGACCTGAGCGCTCACCAAGTAAAAACTGCGACGAGTAATCGCAGGAGCATTAAGGATGAAAATCTCGAAACAGCTCCCCATGTTTTGAGATTTTTTGACTTATCGCCGAAGGTCAGCTCTTTGAACACCGTTTATTCGATTTTAGAGAGACCAGAAGAGACTGAGGCAAGGTTTGTCTCAGTCTCTTCTTGTGGTCATGAGTAGTAACTGATGACCATAGGGAACGTTTTTTGTGTTGGGAGAAAGACTCCTTAAAATAGCTACAGGTAAGCGCCTTGGACCAAGTAATATATAGCTAGAGAAGCAAACATTAAAAGAATTTAATATACAAATAGAATATTCGTTTTTTTATTTCATAACAAAAAACAAGGCTAACTAATGGCGGAAAATTCAGAATATATGGAATATTTATTGGAAAGTTGATTAAGTTAAGGGTTGATATTAGCTAGATGTGATCCTCTTAAAAATAACGATATTTACTAAAATAAGTAAAAAAATATTTCGTTAGTGGAGTACCGATTGTTTTGTTATGTAAGAAAATACTCAGTTAAATAACTCTCATAATTTGTGTAAGCGCTATCAGAAAAGGTATACTTATAAACAGGAACGAAAGGCTGCATATTCGTTCCTCAACCTTGAAGGTTAGAAAAATGGGGGTGGAGACATGTCTTCTGAAGTATTGTCAACTTATTTAGAACAGGAACTGGCTTTATTGAAGGAAAAGGGACTATACAACACGATTGATATCCTTGAAGGTGCAAATGGTGCGATCATTGAGGTAGCAGGGAAAAATTTGATCAATCTAGCATCGAATAATTATTTGGGGTTTGCTGATCGAGTGGAGCTGAAACAAGCGTGTATCGATGCGACAAATCGCTATGGTGTCGGCGCAGGTGCTGTCCGAACAATTAATGGCACATTACGTATCCATCAAGAATTAGAGAATAAAATTGCAGAATTTAAAGGTACAGAAGCAGCGATTGCTTTTCAATCAGGCTTCAATTGTAATATGGGAGCTATTTCAGCCATTATGACTAAGGAGGATGCGATCTTATCAGATGAATTGAATCATGCTTCGATCATCGATGGATGTCGCCTCTCTGGTGCCAAAATCATTCGTGTTAAGCATCAAGATATGAACGATCTAGAAGAAAAAGCAAAAGAAGCGGTAAATAGTGGGAAATATAACAAAATCATGTATATCACAGACGGTGTTTTTTCAATGGATGGCGATGTAGCTAATTTACCCGATATGATCCCAATTGCCGAAAAATACGGGTTGATTACTTATGTGGATGATGCCCATGGTTCTGGAGTGATGGGAAAAGGAGCCGGCACAGTGAAGCATTTTGGTCTCCAACAGAAAATTGACATGCAAATGGGTACATTGTCTAAAGCAATCGGTGTCGTTGGTGGCTATGTCGCAGGATCTAAATCGTTGATCGACTGGTTAAAATCACGAGGACGTCCTTTCTTGTTTTCAACATCACTTACACCAGGTGCTGCTGGCGCTGCTCTAGCATCGATTCAACTGATGCAAGATCATCCAGAATTAGTCGAAAAAGTTTGGGAAAATGCCATTTATTTCAAAGAAGAACTGAAAAAAATCGGGTATGACATCGGCGTGTCGGAAACACCAATCACTCCAGTGATACTTGGGGATGAGAGTCTAACACAACAATTTTCTAAAAAGTTGATTGAAAATGGACTATATGTGAAACCAATCGTTTATCCAACCGTACCATTGGGAACAGGTCGTGTTCGTAATATGCCAACTGCAGCTCATACCAAAGAAATGCTCGATCATGCTGTAGCGATTTACCAAAAAGTCGGAAATGAAATGGGCATCATTTGATTTAGTAGAAACGATCTCGCCTGAAATCTAAGAGAAAGACGATCACAGGATAGAGCGTTTCGGTTGTATTTCTGTGAAAATCGAAAAATTACCTTTTTTTATATTTTGATCGTCGATGGAATGGTCGATGGAATGTAGGTAGCATTTATTTTTAATAGATAGTGAAAATGAACTAAAAAGGAGTGTTTGTATGAAAAAAGTATTAGTTACTGGCTGCCTTGGACAAATCGGATCGGAATTAGTTTTACGTTTAAGGGAAGATTTGGGTAATGAAAATGTTGTCGCAACGGATATTCGTATGCCTGAAAAGCTAGAAGATGGTGAACTATTTGAAATTTTAGACGTCATGGATTACGAAAAAATGCGAGCGTTAGTCGAAAAATATCAAGTAGATACTTTGATTCATTTAGCAGCGCTTTTATCAGCTGTCGCTGAAGCAAAACCAAAGTTCGCTTGGGACCTCAATATGGTTGGGTTAGTCAATGCGCTGGAAGTCGCAAGAGAATTTAAGTTAAAATTCTTCACGCCAAGTTCAATCGGCGCTTTTGGACCTAATACACCAAAAGATGAGACTCCTCAAGATACACTCCAACGACCAACAACAATGTATGGCGTGACAAAAGTCGCAGGCGAGCTTTTGTGTGACTACTATTATACGAAGTATGGCGTAGATACACGAGGTGTACGCTTCCCAGGATTGATTTCTTATAAAACTTTACCTGGTGGTGGGACAACAGACTATGCAGTGGATATTTATTATTCAGCTATCAAAGAAGGAAAATACACGTGCTTTATTGATCGTGGTACAGCTATGGACATGATGTACATGCCAGATGCCATTGAGGCGATTATTCAGTTGATGAATGCTGATCCTAAAAATTTAGTTCATCGCAATGCATTCAATATCTCTGCGATGTCTTTTGAACCAGAAGAAATCAAAGCGTCAATCAAAAAAGTGTTTCCTGATTTTGAAATGGACTATGCAGTTGATCCAGTGCGACAATCGATCGCAGACTCTTGGCCAAATTCATTAGATATTAGTTGTGCGCAAAAAGAGTGGGGCTTTCAACCACGTTACGACCTAGATAAAATGACTCAAGATATGTTGACCAAGTTGCAAGAGAAATTGACAGCAACAGTCTAATTACTATAGTTTATCGTAAACTTCCGATCGAGTGGTGGGGAGTTTACGATAAAGGGAGGATAAGCGATGGAACGTAACCAAGTATCGGTTGAAAAAAACAAAGTCGAACTAAAGCGAACGATGGGCTTTTTTACTGCTTTATCGACTGTGATGGGAACAGTGATTGGAGCGGGAGTATTCTTTAAAGCAGCGAGTGTAGCAGAAGTTACAGGATCAGTTAGTTTACATATGCTTTCTTGGTTTTTGGGAGGTATCATCTCCGTCTGTGCAGGTTTAACTGGTGCAGAACTTGCCGCAGCGATCCCCGAAACAGGTGGTATGGTCAAATATATCGAACGAACCTATGGTCAAACGGCTGCTTTTTTGTTAGGTTGGGCACAAGTTGTGATTTACTTTCCTGCAAATGTAGCGGCACTATCAATCATCTTTGGGACACAATTTGTGAACTTATTTGCCTTAGAACAGCAATGGATTGTCCCCATCGCTATTATAGCCGCTGTGACGATCATGCTGATCAATTTTTTAGGATCAAAAGTTGGTGGAACTTTTCAATCCATTACCTTAATCTGTAAATTGATCCCACTGGCAGTCATCGTCTTGTTTGGCTTATTTCGCAGCGGTGGAGTAGAGTTTCAGCTGTTTCCCATAGAATCAGGAAAAGATCTGCCATTGTTTTCAGCATTAGGTGCGGGCTTGTTAGCGACAATGTTTGCTTATGATGGTTGGATTCACGTTGGAAACATTGCAGGAGAATTAAAAAAACCGGCAAAAGATTTACCGAAAGCCATTTCTATAGGAATCATCGGGATTATGGTTGTTTATTTATTCGTTAATACCGTCTTTTTAAAAACAGCTTCGATTGGAGGAATCAGTGGCAACAGTAATGCTGCTAGCGAAGTGGCTACCATGATTTTTGGTGGCGTAGGTGGGAAACTTGTAACTGTCGGGATTTTGATTTCAGTCTATGGAACAATCAATGGCTATACACTTACTGGGATGCGCCTGCCCTATGTGATGGCCCAAGAAAAACGGTTACCTTTCAGTCACCACCTAGGAAAATTGAACGATCGAACGAAGATTCCAGTGGTTGCTGGTGTTTTGGAACTAGTGATTGCGATCGGTATGATGATGGTTGGTGGATTTGATATGCTGACGGATATGCTTGTTTTTGTGATTTGGATTTTTTATACGATGGTATTTGTAGGTGTAATTATATTGAGAAAAACAGCTCCAAAACTTGAAAGGCCTTATAAAGTTCCGCTATACCCAATCATTCCGCTAATCGCCATTCTTGGTGGTGCTTTTATCGTGGTTAGTACGTTACTGACACAAACACTTTTAGCATTTAGCGGAATCGCTTTGACATTAGTCGGAATCCCTGTTTATTTATATTTGAAAAATAAATATCCTGTAGTTTAACATATTAATGATAGTTAAACGTGCATTCTGTTGTAGCGTGTCAAGTTAAGCAATGCTAACTTTACCAACCAGCTACAAGAGAATGCACGTTTTTATCCTGTTTTTTTTCTTAACTGTTTTAGTCGGCGCCAAGCACGAAAAAGGTTTAATAAGACGAGAAAACCAGCAACAGTAATGGGAATCCAAATCAAATAGACCGGATAACCTAATTGATCTGATAAAGATCGAGAGGAAGCTTGCTCCATTTCAAGTAGTGCTTGTTGCCATGTCTGTAAGTTAAACACGAGCATGAAACTAGCAATAATTAACAAGATAAATCCAAGATAGCGGATGGTCGTTTTTTTACGTATATACGCAAAAATGAGATAGAGAATCAATAAAAAAGCGGGTACGCCAAACACAAAATAAATATTAAGCACGCTAATCGCCTCCTTTTGTTAATGATACTTCAATTAATATAAATTTAAAAATAATTACCCCATAACTTGCATAGTTTACAAGAGTACTGATAAGATGAAACCGTTAGTTAAGATGAAAAAGGGGGATGTTTATGGCTAGTTATATTGAACCGATTCGCTTTGCACTTATTGTTTTTCCATTTTTGGCATTAGCGATTTCTTCAGTTTTTTTCATTTATGAATATCGAAAGTATGGAACGTTTATTTTTTCGAGAGCGGTTATCTTATATTCGTTTGTTTTTTATTTGTTATGTGCTTATTTTTTGATCATTTTACCGTTGCCTTCAAAAGAAGCCGTTGCTCAAATGACCGGACCTAAAATGGAGTTACATTTATTTGCATCATGGGTCCATTTTCGAGAGAATACCGTCTTGGTTTTATCTGATCCAAGTACGTATTTACCAGCGATGCGACAAAGCGTTTTTTTAGAACCGGTATTTAATGTTTTGCTTTTATTACCTTTCGGGATCTATTTAAGATATTATTTTCGATTATCTTTTGTGAAAACCATCATTGCAAGTTTTTGTCTTTCCTTATTTTTTGAATTGACACAGTTAAGTGGGTTGTATTTTATTTATCCTCGACCTTATCGGCTATTTGATGTCAATGACTTATTGACGAATACGATCGGAGGAACGTTAGGGTACATTATGACACCAATCTTTACCTTCATGTTGCCTACGAGAGCAAGAATGGATGAAGTGTCATACGAAAAAGGGAAAACAGTTTCTCTAACGAGACGATTAGTTGCCTATTTCATTGATTGGGCTTTCTTATCGGTTTTATCCGTGCTGATTGCTGTGACTCTTCAATTGTCTTTGAAAATAGGTGATATCACTTCAAGTAGTTGGTGGGTATTTTTAGAAGTCTTGCTTTATTTCATGGTCATACCATATGTAACAAACGGTCTCACTTTAGGTAAAAAAATCGTACGCATTCGTGTGGTTTCAGATAACGGAAAACGACTTTCTTTTAAAGCCCTGTTTATCCGTTATGGGTATCTTTACTTTTTATTTTATGGGTTAGCTTGGCTTAGTCAGACGATCCAACATATCACTGACCATACGACAGGTGTATTACAGGTAAGCGGGATTTTTATTGTGTTGGGTGTTGCATTTGCACAGTTTATCTTCATGCTGAATCTTTTCTTGTCATTCCTTCGTAAGAAAAGAGTGCTGTTCTATGAAAAAGCCAGTCAAACACATACGATTAGTACCATTCAATCAAAAGGGAACTAGTGGATCGTGAGCGACTTTGAAAAGGATCAAGCAAATTGCTTGAGGATGTGGTATAATGCGAAAGTCGTGTAAAAAAGAAAGAGAAGAGGTGCTTACTTAAATGAGTAATTTTGAACAATTTCATTTTAAACCATATATAAATGAGGCGTTAGCAGAAAAAGGTTTTGCTCAACCAACTGAAGTACAAGAGCGTTTGATTCCTTTGATCGCTAAAGGAAAAAATATCATTGGTCAATCACAAACTGGTTCGGGCAAAACGCATACATTTTTATTGCCTTTATTTCAAAAAATCAATGCGGAAAAAGCCGAAGTACAAGTAGTAATCACTGCACCAAGTCGTGAACTAGCTACTCAAATTTATGATGCTGCTAGTCAGATCGCTAAATTTTCCGATCCAGAGATCCGAGTGACGAATTTTGTAGGTGGAACGGATAAGCAACGCCAATTGAGCCGCTTGAAACATCAACAACCACAGATCGTAGTGGGAACGCCAGGTAGAATCTTGGATATGATGAATGAACAAGCATTAAAAATCCATACAGCATTTGCATTTGTTGTAGATGAAGCAGATATGACACTGGACATGGGCTTCTTGCATGAAGTGGATCAAATTGCTAGTCGCTTGCCTGAAAAACTGCAATTTTTAGTTTTCTCAGCGACAATTCCTGAAAAATTACGACCATTTTTACGTAAATACATGGAAAATCCAATCATTGAAGAAATCAAACCGAAAGCAGTTATTTCAGAAGATATCGAGAATTGGCTGATCTCTACTAAAGGGAAAGATAAAAATCGAATGATCTACCAATTGTTAACAATTGGTCATCCTTACCTTGCAATTGTCTTTGCAAATACGAAACAACACGTGGATGAAATTGCTGATTATTTGAAAAATCAAGGCTTAAAAGTAGCCAAAATCCATGGAGATATCACTCCAAGAGAACGAAAACGGGTGATGCGCCAAGTTCAAAACTTAGAATATCAATACGTGGTTGCGACAGATCTAGCGGCACGTGGCATCGATATTGAAGGGGTTTCTCATGTGATCAATGCAGAAATTCCTGAAGACCTTGACTTCTTTATCCATCGAGTAGGTCGGACTGGACGTAATGGTTTAAAAGGAACTGCGATCACTTTGTACTCACCAAGTGATGAACAAACGATTGACAGTATTGAAAAAATTGGTGTCACATTTGAACCGATGGAAATCAAAAATGATGAAATCATCAAGACTTATGACCGCAATCGTCGGACGAAACGGGAAAAATCCAAAGATACACTGGATCCTACATTGATCGGCTTAGTGAAAAAGAAAAAGAAAAAAATCAAACCTGGATATAAAAAGAAAATCGATTGGGCAATTGCTGAAAAGAACAAAAAAGACCGTAAAATCGAACGCAGACAACAAACTAGAACTGCAAGAAAAAATAAGAAAAACTCCAATAAGTAAGTCAATGACCAGACCCTTTAAAAGAGATGTCATGACTTCACGCTCAAAGACCAAAGGATTGCATGTCTTCTGCATTCCTTTGGTCTGTTTTTAAGTGTTCATTTAGCAGATAATCTAGTGATAATAGATCTTAAATCAATTCTTTTTGCATCCCTACGCAGGTAATCCCATCCTCGATAAAAGGATCTGTACAAGTCTCGTAACCTTGTTGCTGATAGAAACTAAGGGCAGTCATTTCTGCTACTAGGTAACTTGACAGCAAGCCTTCTTTTTTCGCTTTCTGTTCAGCTAAGGACAACAGCTGACGACCGAAACCTTGTTGGCGATAATTTTTGGCGACGCAAAAACGATCGGGGTTAAGACAAGTGGACGATTTTTTTTGATAACGTAATGTTGCAATTGGAACATTGTTTTCCATTAACAGAAAGTAGTTATCAGAAGTGTCCGTTTCGTCAAATTCTAATTCTGGCAAAATGCCTTGTTCCAGAACAAATACCTGATAACGAAGATAAAAACTCGCCCCTCTGATCCAGGACTTGTTTCCAAAATAAACTTGCATCATCGATTCTCCTTTTGATTAATAGGCGTAATTCAAGCTTAACAAAAAATATTCTAGAAAGAAATAAGAGTTGAAGGAAAAGAGCGGTTGACAGAATAAAATAGAATACGTATACTTGTAAAGTACGAAAAGGACATGGTTTGTTTAAGTCTGACTTACAGAAAATTCTTTCCAGGCTGAAAAAAGAATAGTCAAAAAAACAAATTGCTCCCTTTTTTATTGATAGAAATATCAACGCTACTCAGCGTTATCGAGTTCAAGAGGTAATGATCGAACATCATTGCAACCAAGGTGGTACCGCGAGTTTTCGTCCTTGGCTGTGAGGGTGTTTTTTTGTCGTTTAAAATAAAGAAAGAAGGTAATAAAATGAAACAATTAAGTAGTGCACAAGTTCGACAAATGTTTTTAGATTTCTTCCAATCAAAAGGACACACGATTGAACCTAGCGCATCATTAATTCCGGTCAACGATCCAACGCTTTTATGGATCAACTCAGGGGTTGCTACGTTAAAAAAATATTTTGACGGCTCTGTCGTACCAGAAAATCCACGCATCACAAACGCTCAAAAATCAATTCGTACGAATGACATTGAAAATGTAGGGAAGACAGCACGGCACCACACAATGTTTGAAATGCTTGGGAATTTTTCTATTGGTGATTATTTCAAAAATGAAGCAATCCATTGGGCATGGGAATTTTTAACAAGTCCTGAATGGATGGCATTTGATCCGGAAAAATTATATGTTACCGTTTATCCAAAAGACACAGAAGCAAAACGAATCTGGCATGAAGAAGTCGGCTTGCCACTTGATCACATTGTAGATGTTGAAGATAATTTCTGGGATATTGGTGCGGGTCCTTGTGGTCCTGATACAGAAATCTTCTATGATCGAGGCGAAGCATACAATGATGTCGCAGAAGATGATCCAGAAAACTACCCTGGTGGAGAAAACGAACGCTATTTAGAAATTTGGAATCTAGTATTTTCTGAGTTCAACCATAAACCAGATCATACATTTGAACCTTTACCACATAAAAACATTGATACGGGCATGGGGCTGGAACGGATGGTTTCGATCGTTCAAGACGCACCAACAAACTTTGAAACAGACTTGTTCTTACCGATCATTCATGCGGTAGAAAAACTAAGTAACCAAGTAAAATATGGTGAAAACCCGACAACCGACATTTCTTATAAAGTAATTGCGGATCATATCCGAGCATTATCTTTTGCGATTGGAGATGGGGCGCTTCCTTCAAATGAAGGTCGTGGCTATGTTCTTCGTCGTTTATTACGCCGAGCAGTGATGCACGGGAAAAAATTAGGGATCGAAAAAGCTTTCTTATATGATCTTGTTCCAGTAGTTGGCGAAATCATGGTTAGCTATTATCCGGAAGTCCTTCAACAAAAAGAATTTATTGAAAAAGTAGTTCGTACCGAAGAAGAACGTTTCAATGAAACGATCAACGAAGGTCTTGAAATCTTGAATCAAGTGATCGCTGAAGTCAAAAAAGCAAATGGAACAACACTTGCTGGAAAAGATATCTTCAAATTATATGATACTTACGGTTTCCCAGTGGAGTTGACCGAAGAAGTGGCAGAAGATGAAGGCTTAAAAGTCGATCATGAAGGCTTTGAAAAAGAAATGGAAGCACAAAGACAACGTGCGCGTGCTGCTCGTAGTACAGAAAAATCAATGGGAGTCCAATCTGCCCTATTAACAGATATCAAAGTGGATAGTAAATTTATTGGCTATGATCAAGTTGAATCAGACAGCAAACTATTGGTGATTATCAAAGATGAAGAACTAGTGAGTGAATTGTCTGCTGGACAAGGTCAAGTGATTTTTGATCAAACACCGTTTTATGCAGAAATGGGTGGACAAGTGGCTGATCAAGGTTGGATCATCAATGCCTCTGGAGAAACGGTTGCGACAGTTGATGACGTTCAAAAAGCACCGAATGGACAATTTATGCACACCGTAGAAGTGCTTTCAACATTGACTGAAGGCGAAGTTTACCACTTGTTGATCGATGTACCGATGAGAAATCGCATCATTAAGAACCATACAGCGACTCACTTATTGCATAAAGCTTTAAAAGAAGTTTTAGGGGAACATGCAAACCAAGCTGGTTCTTTAGTTGCTCCTGGACATTTACGCTTTGACTTTACTCATTTTGGACAAATCACAGCTGATGAATTAGTAAAAATGGAACGAATCGTTAATGAGAAGATATGGGAAGCAATCCCAGTAGAAACCATCGAAACAGATATCGATACCGCTAAGAATATGGGTGCTATGGCTTTATTTGGTGAAAAATATGGTCAAGAAGTCCGTGTAGTGAACATTGGTGGATGGTCTATCGAACTTTGTGGTGGAACCCATGTAGCAAATACTGAAAATATTGGGATCTTTAAAATCGTTTCTGAATCAGGAATCGGTGCCGGTGTTCGTCGTATCGAAGCTGTAACAAGTAAAGAAGCTTATGAGTTATTGGAAGCAGAAGAAAAACAATTAAAAGAAGTTGCCACAATTGTCAAATCACCTCAATTAAAAGAGGTTGTATCAAAAACAGAACAATTACAACAACAACTAAAAGAACTACAAAAAGAAAATGAACAATTAGCAAGTAAACTAGCGAACCAACAAGCAGGCGATGTCTTTAAAAATGTGGAAACAGTTAGTGGTCATTCAATGATTACTGCACAAGTAAAAGTAAAAGATATGAACCAATTACGTCAATTAGCAGACCAATGGAAACAAAAAAACATTTCCGATATTCTTGTTTTGGCAAATGAACAAGACGGAAAAGTTAGTTTGTTAGTCGCTATGACGAAAGAAGCAAATGATGCTGGGCTAAAAGCTGGTGACTTGATCAAAGCAATCGCACCAAAAGTTGGTGGTGGCGGTGGTGGTCGCCCTGATATGGCGCAAGCAGGTGGGAAAAACCCTGCTGGTATCCCAGATGCTTTATCAGAAGCTAAAACATGGTTGTCTAATCAATAATCAACTTTAAATACTTTTCCAAATAAAATGGGAAAGCGTCGAATAGCTCAGATGATAATAACCTCCTTTTGAAACGGTATTTTATGTTTGGGAGAGAAAAAACTTATTTCAAGGAGCGAATACTTGACCTGGTTTTAGCAAATAATGGGGAATAGAATGCTTTCATTGAAGCGAGTAAGCGGTCATTTTTTAAACAGCTTTTCATAGTTTAAACACTGATCGCTTATTGCTTAAGGAAGCACCGATAATACTATTTATTTTCATACATGCTAAAGGGCTCAAGAACGACTTTTTTTGTTCAAGGAGTATTGAATCCTCCTATTTGTTAAAGAAAAGTTCTACCGAATTTGTTTGAAACGGAAATCCCGTTGACAAATTCGGTTTATTTTATGAGAACTGAATGCAACCAATCAGCATTTTCTTTGAGAGTAATTAATTGACAAAAAAGCAAAACCTTTTACGATTAGAATAAAAAGGAGGGGGTAAAATTGAATAGTAAAAATAAAACTTTTCGTTTAGTTTTACGAGCGATTTTATTAGCAATCATTATCGTTCAAGCAATGGTTCCATGGTTAGGGTTTATTCCTTTAGGATTTATTAGTTTGACGATTATTCACATAACAGTTATCGTTGCTGCGGTTGTATTAGGACCGAAAGACGGCATGGTCATTGGTTTGTTTTGGGGGATCGCCACGATCATTCGTGCTTACGCCATGCCTACGACCCCATTTGATACCCTCGTCTTTACCAATCCGATCATTTCAGTTGTTCCTAGAGTTTTAGTTGGCTTAGTTGCAGGAATCATTTTTCACTGGATTTATCAACGTTATCATTCTGTAGTCGTCGGTTCGGTTTTAGCAGGAGTATTTGGCTCACTCGTGAATACACTTTTAGTTCTAGGGTTTATGGGACTGTTTTATACTGGGGCAACTGCTGATGCGTATGGCGTAGATGCGGATCTATTATTTAAAACTTTGGCAGGAGTTGCCGCAATCAATGGGATTCCGGAAGCGATAGGTGCCGGAATCATTACGCCACTGATTGCTAAAGCGCTGTTTGCTGCAACGCCACTCAAACCAGAATAAAGAATAAAGGAAGCGAAAAAGTGTCAAAAGAACAAAAAACGATTAGTGGGCAAGAACGTACCAAAAAAGGCATTATAGCTGGAATCTTAGGTCTTATCTCAAATATGTTATTGTTTGTTGCGAAGTTTATGATCGGCCTTTTTTCTGGCAGTGTTTCGATCATGGCGGATGCTATCAATAGTTTATCCGATACAGCTTCATCCATTTTGACGCTTGTTGGGTTTAAGATTGCTGCAAAACCCGCAGACCAAGAACATCCATTTGGACATGAACGATTTGAATATATCAGTGGCTTATTTGTTTCAATCATCATTACGTATGTAGGGTTTCAATTTTTGGACGCTTCTATACGGAAAATTTTTCGGCCGGAACATTTAGTCCTGACACCGATCGTGTTTCTTGTCCTGATATTTTCGATTCTGTTAAAACTTTTACAAGGACGTATGTACACTAGATTTTCAAAAACAATTCAGTCAGAAGCACTAAAAGCGACAGCCAAAGATAGTTACAATGATGTATTCACGACGTTAGCTGTTTTAGTATCTGCAGGTATCGAAAGATTCACTGGATGGCGTATTGATGGCTATGTTGGTTTTGTCTTAGCCGGGTACATTATTTTTAGTGGGATCATGATGTTACGTGATTTTGTCTATGAATTACTAGGTAGCCGTCCAACAGCTGAAGAAATCAAAACAATGGAAAAACAATTAAGTTCTTATAAATCGATTTTAGGTTTTCATGATCTGTTGGTTCATAATTATGGACCAAATAAAAAGTTTGCTTCTGTTCATATTGAAGTTGACGACAGTTTAAACTTGAATGAAGCACATAAAATCATTGATATTATCGAAAAAGACTTTAAAAAGACTTTGGATGTAGATTTAGTTTGTCATCTAGATCCGGTAGCAATCCATAATGAACAATACCGTAAGATATTGAAACAATTGAGACAAATTATCAAAGAGTTGGGGGAAGAGTTGAGGTTGCACGATTTACGGATCATACGTAAAGGGAAAGAGTTGCAATTCGATATTGTAGTTCCTCAGAATTTCAAGTTACCAGATGATGTTTTAGAAGAAAAGATTCGTCAAGCTATTGAGAAAAAGGTTGGTTCTTTTGAACTCGATATTACTTTTGATCACAATTATCTTCTCTATTAAATCAGAAACTTTAAAAAGACTTTTTAGTAAGTAGCTAAAAAGTCTTTTTTTTTATGGATTTAATTGTTTTTGAAGCGCTTGGCGTGCCAGATTATCCGCCCCTTTATTCTTACTCTCGGGAATCCATTGTAAGATGAGTAAATGGAACTGAGCGAGTAATTGTTGGATCTCATATAGAAGGGAAGAGAAACTTTCGTTGTTCGTGTGGTTTTTGTCGATTGTAGAAACAAGTACTTTGCTATCGGAATAACAGAGAATTGTTTCATTGACCCAGCCTTTTTCCTTTAAAATTTCTAAAGTTTTTAAAAAGACTTCGAATTCAGCTTGATGATTGGAGCCATCCGAAAGTGGGACGGTAAGCTGTTCTTGTTTATTTTTATGGATAATTAAAATGCCTCCACCACTAGGTCCTGGATTGCCTTTTGTGGAAGCATCAATGTATACTTTGATCATAATAAGGAAGCTCTCCTTTTTATAAAAATAGTGTTATGCTATAATTATACCATTACAAATAGATGCGAGGTTAAAGAATGAAAAAAATAATTCGCTGGCAGCCGGAATGGGCGCAGACGATCATCTATTGGTCTTTATCTTTGATCATTTTATTTTTTAGTTTGATTTTATCACTTGAAAACACTAGACCCTATTGGAAAAGTAACTTAGTGATGGGGCTATTTTTAATTTTTCTTTTTCTTGGGTATCGTCGGTCATTTATTTTGAAAAACCATGCAATCAAAATTAAATATGCTGCTTTTTGGAAGGACCAAAATATCCCGCTACAAGATATTGACTCTGTAACACCGGTCAAAAGAGGTGTAAAGATTAAATATGTAGGGAAGGCTGAGCCAACCTTCTATCTGATGCGCAAAAAAAGTCAGACAGCTTTTTTGTCCTACTATTCTGAAGGTAAAGAGCAACAAAGCACTAACAACCAAGTAAATACAACTAGCTGATTGATTTTACTTGTTTAAACCAATTGATTCAGCAGATATAAAATAGCTGCGAGAAAAACATAACTATATATAACCTCTGAGAAAACAAGTCGAAGAATCCGAAGATCATTTTATGATCAGGGTGAGATTCTTCGGCTTGATTGTGTCTTGCTGACGTTTGTATGAACTTGACCTTAGGATAATGGATGATATGATGTTCGACCAGTAACTTTCGATAAAGTAATGGACACCTGACCATTCAACCAAGGGATATATAACTTAATAACATAAAGGATATTATAAAAAAATTGCACTAAATATTTTTTAAAGGAAAAAAAGAAGTAAGATAACATTTTTTCTTATTTATAATAAAACTTACAGAAAAAGTATAAGGAGAAAAACGGACGTGGAAATAAAAAAAATGTTAGAAGATCTCAACCGAATTTGGAAGAAAACAGGCATTCTCAAGAGAAGAGGTGCGAAGCTAAGAAATATGTGGAAAAGAAATCGTGCAAAAATAGGGAGGCTTTGGAAGAAGAATCGTGCAAAGATAAAGAGAATGCGGTCAAAAAATCTAAAAGAAAGGAAAGACAACGACAAGGAAAAAAGGATAAAAATGGCTCAGAGTAGATGGTCGAAACAAGATAGGACGGGCAATAAACAAGAAATACGTTCGCTATCTGTCCGTGCAACAAATCAAGCGAGTTGGAAAAATGCGCAAATTTCAAGAAATTTAGCGAATCAGCAAAAGGGCTACTCCAGGAGTCAACAGACATCTATCACCTCAACGAGATGAATCTTTCTATGGGTTCACATAGTTTTGATGTCAATCGTTGGATTCAGTGTTTTGAGCAATTAGGAGTGATAAATGGTAGGTAATTTTTAAAAGAAAACAGCAAAACACAGGGTTATAACCTTCAGGACTTAAAAAATATCATGGCTGGGTTTGATTCGCAGGAAATAACTTCAGGAACCAGTTCAAGAAGATACATAAATGAACGAATCATAAATAGTGAAAGTGACCGTTGAAACTAGTTATTAGAAAAGCTCGGTAAAAAAATGGTATAAAAGCAATCAAAAAAGATTATCAACCAAGGCTATATAACAATCAAGCCCTTGCTCGGATTGTCGATTCTTTAAATCCGTTGACTCGATTTAAAAAGATTCTTTTAAAATGGCAATTAATGTTGAAAAGAAAACAATCTGATGCGAAAGACATCATTCACTTGGAAATAAGTGAGAAGGATGCATAGATACAACGATAAGAAATAATAGCGAAGAAAAAAGAAAAGAAATTTGTAAAAAATATTAAAGCAAACGCTAGAAATCAAGTTTTCAATACAGTCGAGCAGTCTTTTTCAAATCATCTGATAAATTCGAGATAACCTTCTTTCGATAGGATTAGAAAACAAACAGAAATATGTATCTTTTTATTGAAAAGTGAGATTTTGTAATATTAGTGAACGTAGTACTGTATGGAAGAGACGCAGCATAAGTTGATTTTCTATCGTTCAAGCAATTATAAAATTATAAAAAAGCCGATACTTTGCAAAGAACATTTTGCGGAGTATCGGTCTTTCTTTAAATTGAATATTTTTGATGCAATCTCTTCTGTTTTGAAGAGAAGTTACTCATTGTTGAAACTTTCTTATAAGATCATTTTTTTGACATGAGCGGCTTGTGCCCCACGGTTTCCTTCGATTATTTCAAATTCTACAGATTGATTTTCTTCAAGGGTTTTGAAACCTTCTTCTTCAATTGCAGTAAAATGGACGAATATTTCTTCTGTTTCATCATAACTAATAAATCCATATCCTTTTTTGTTGTCAAACCATTTCACAGTTCCTGTGGTCAAAGCTCTCACGACCTTTCTAAAGTCTGATCATAACTAACATTATAAAGAGTATTTATATATACGTCAATTAAATTAAAAAAGCAATCTTGCCTATTTTGTTTTAAAATAAAAAAAGGTATAATAGATATAACTGAACAAATTCTTTTGTTTTGGGTATAAAGTTCGTGTAAAGGGGTAATTTGATGAAGAGCGATCTACAAATATCACAAGAAACAGATTTAAAACCGATTATTAAAATTGCGAAAAAATTGGATATCCAACAAGATGACCTGGAGCTTTACGGAAAATATAAAGCGAAAATCGATTTTTCCACCATCAAGAAATTAAAGAAAAAACCAGATGGTCACTTGATTTTAGTTACATCCATCAATCCTACACCAGCTGGAGAAGGTAAATCGACCATCACGGTAGGTCTTGGGGACGCATTGAATCAAATTGGTAAAAAAGCAGTGATTGCGTTAAGAGAACCTTCCCTTGGTCCAGTCATGGGAATCAAGGGTGGTGCTGCCGGCGGAGGCTATGCACAAGTATTACCAATGGAAGATATCAATTTACACTTTACTGGCGATATGCATGCGATTACGTCTGCTAATAATGCATTGTCTGCACTTTTGGACAATCATATCCATCAAGGGAATGAACTGAGAATCGATTCACGTCGTGTGATCTGGAAACGTGTCGTCGATTTGAATGATCGCGAACTGCGAAAAGTGATTGTTGGCTTGGGCGGTCCGATTCAAGGTGTGCCGAGAGAAGATGGCTTTGACATCACCGTAGCAAGTGAAATCATGGCGATTTTATGCTTAGCAACAGACATCGATGATTTAAAAGCGCGTTTAGCTCGAATTGTTGTCGGTTATACCTTTGATCAAAAGCCAGTGACAGCTGGTGATCTCAAAGCAGAAGGCGCATTGGCACTGCTATTAAAAGAAGCAATCAAACCAAACTTAGTACAAACGATTTATGGCACTCCAGCATTTGTCCATGGCGGTCCTTTTGCCAATATTGCTCACGGGTGTAATAGTGTTTTAGCTACCCAAACAGCTCTTAAATTAGGGGAGTATGTGGTGACTGAAGCTGGATTTGGTGCAGATCTAGGTGGAGAAAAATTCCTAGATATCAAAGTTCCGAATTTGAAAAAGGCGCCTGATGCGATCGTGATCGTAGCAACAGTTCGTGCATTGAAAATGCATGGCGGTGCAACTAAAGAAGAGTTGAAAACGGAAAATTTAGCAGCATTGGAAAAAGGATTCAGTAATTTAAAACGTCATATCCACAATATGGAAAAATACCATATCCCCGTAATTGTTGCGATCAACGAGTTCGTGACAGATACGGAAGCTGAATTTACTTTGTTAGAACGTCTTTGCGAAAATCAAGGGGTGATCGTAAAACGAGCAAATGTTTGGGAGCATGGCGCAGACGGTGGAATTGAACTTGCCAAAGCGGTCGTTCGTGCGATTGATAGTCAGCAAGCAGATTATCAGCCCCTGTATCAACCGACAGCGACTATTGAAGAAAAAGTGGCAACGATCGTCCAAGAGATTTATGGTGGAAGAGGTGTCAATTTTAGTAAAAAAGCAAAAAAACAAATCGATGAGTTTGTCCTTAATGGTTGGGATAAACTGCCAATTTGTATGGCGAAAACCCAATATTCATTTTCTGACGATCCGACACTTCTAGGCGCTCCTGAAGGATTTACGATTACCATCAGAGAGTTCGTTCCCAAATTAGGGGCTGGGTTTATCGTTGCGCTAACAGGTGATGTCATGACTATGCCGGGACTTCCCAAAAAACCAGCTGCATTGAATATGGATGTTACCAGTGATGGGGAAGTACTGGGATTATTCTAAAAAAGAAAGAGGATAGGGTGCTTCATAAAAAAGCCATCTATCAAAAATGATTAGTGAGAATACCTAAAATTAGGTAATGGCTCTCTTTCGATCAAAAAAAGGATAAAGTCAGCTCTTGTATATGTTCATACAAGGGCTGACTTGTTTTTATACATATTGTGTTAGTCAACAAGTAAATAATGGCGGTTTCACGGATGATTTTGAGTTCAAAACAGCTTTTTATGATAGCAATCATATGTCTAAAATAAAATGATTTATAATCATTGCGAAGAAAACGTTTTTTTAATACTAAAATAGGAGTGCAAATTTTTGAAAAAGTATTTATTTAGAACAATTTTGGTGTCTACGTCACTTTTGACTTTAGGAACTGCTGTAACTCCGT
This sequence comes from Enterococcus sp. C74, assembly GCF_040887125.1. Lineage (NCBI taxonomy): Bacteria > Bacillati > Bacillota > Bacilli > Lactobacillales > Enterococcaceae > Enterococcus > Enterococcus sp. C74. The sequence continues at coordinate 76,289 of NZ_JBFOFA010000002.1, forward strand.
GTGTTCCAGTATTAGCCGATGAAACGAATAGTTCTGGCATAGCAATTTGTAGTGATGATGAGTACTATGTATTAGACGAACCATCGATTCAGACAAAAACTTGGTCACAACCTCAAAGTTGGCGTATTTCTAAAGGAAATCGTACATATTCGGGTACAGAAACCCACAATAGAAAAACCACATTATCAATTGGTGCAACGATCTTCGGAATGAATATTAAAATCGGGAACGAATACTCAGTAAACGGAAAATTCAAGAAGTATTGTCAAAATGCAAGGATAACGGTCACTTACCGAGTTTATCGTAAAGTAGACAATAAATATATTCGTACTCAAACTGCTACAGCAAATACACAATATATTGATTATGTAGCAATATGATACATAGGAATACTAAGAAACATTGGAAATTCATTCTTTGCTTGAGTTACTTTATTATTTATTTTATGATCCCAAATATAGGGATCCCAATCAAATATGATTTCATATTTGATTGGATTTCTTGGTTTCCGTTGATCCTAAGTTTTATGTTTTTGGTGTTGTTCCACCAGCTTCTCTATCAATCATTAGTAGAAATACAATGGCTGAAACTCATATTTATTGCAGTCTTTTGTATCGTTAGTATTATTGTCATTAATACTGCTTTGCCTGATACAAATAGCTTACCCCTAAATTCTTTAGCTAATAGTGAATTGAAAAAATATATAATAAGTGCTACAACGTACGGTGTATTTTTAGAAGAAATGATTTTTAGATTTAGTCTAATCAGCTTACATTCTGACAGGAAAACAAAGGCTTCTCTCCTCATAATCTCTTCATTCTTGTTTTCAATCGTACACGGAGGAAATTTCAACCTTTTTTTCTGCGGCGTTCTATTTGGATTCGTTTATATAAAAACTTCTAATGTGTGGTACGCCATATTGACCCATTTTTTTATAATGGTGTGGGTATATTTCTTTTTTTATTCTTTACTTAGTTGTTGCAAAGCAATGAACGATAAAGTAGTTAAAGCAAGTGGAGATTTACAAAAAGTGAGGTTGAAAAAAATACTTCTAAACAGTAAAAAAGGATGACACAATTATTCATTACGGATAGTTGTGTCATCCTTTTATTTTCGATCGAACATTTTTAATGGATATATAAGGAGTGAAAACGATGTTACAAAAGATTTCTAATAGTTTTGCTGGTTGGCTACTTTTGCTGTACTCGCTGCATTTAAGCAAAAAATGTCTATAAATTAGTTAAATATAGGGAACTCAAACACTTTGAGACATCTACTTTCTTGTTCGGGTGTTTTACGGTATACTAAGAAAGCATCAGAAGGAGGGGCGTTATGGACGTACGAGTGACAAGACGAACAGGTTTTTATGGCATGGGTAGTCCGATCCAACTGCGGATCAATGGAAAGAAAAAAGGACAATTGAATCATAATCAATCGGTTTTACTTAAGTTAGAAGCACCTTTTACAATGCAAGTTTCGTTTTATTGGTTAAAAAGTCCAGTGTATACAATAACGCATCCGACCAAAGGATACGTCATTACAATGAATCTCTTATTGTTACAGATTTATCCCTTTTTATTTTTAGGAAGTGGATTAAGCGCATTGTGGTTACACAATCTAATTTATAGTATGTTCGTGGTACTTGTAATGATTGGCTTCTTTTTTTTCATCAAAAACCAAGCCTATGTAATCAAGGAGGAGAAAGATGGCAAACTCTGATATTTTTTTAAGTAGTTTTAATCGGATCGAAAAATGGATGAGAGATGAAATGGGTAACGCCCGCAATATGGGATTTACTGAGTTAGTTCGGCGACTTGCCCAACGCAAAAAAGCAGTGATTCGTCAATATGAAGAAGATTTGCTTCAGCTGGCGCAGTTACGAAATGCCATTGTTCACGATTGGATTGCTGTGGAATTTGTGATTGCTGAACCCAATGATTGGGCAGTCAATAAGATCCAGCAGATTGAAGAAGACTTGATTCGTCCAGCAAAGGTTTTACCTCGCTTTGCGAAACATGTCACAGGTTTTGAACGAGATCTTCCTTTACTTGATTTGTTAGGAACGGTTGCCAAAAAACGATACTCACAGTTTCCTTTGTATAATAAAGGGAAATTCGTAGCGCTTGTGACATTGCGGGTCATTGGTTTTTGGCTAGCAACGGAAAGTCAAAAAGGGACCATTGATTTAACAGATAAAAAAGCGGCTGATTTGATTTTTAGTGATGGCAAATATACGAATTATCGTTTTGTAGCTGAACATACTTATGTTTATGAAGTGGAAACAATGTTTCGGGAACAAGGAACTCTAGAAGCAGTCCTGATTACCAAAGATGGTCATCCTGACGGCAACTTACTGGGGCTCATTAGACCTAGAGATATTTATCAACAAATAGAAAAGGAATGATTTTTTGTTAGCAATTTATTTTATGATCAGTGGATTATTAGTGGCTCTTGATCAGTGGGTCAAATGGTGGATCGTCAATGATTTATCTTTAGGCGAAACGAAGACATTGATTCCAGGCGTCTTATCGTTGAATCATATACGCAATACTGGGGCAGCTTGGAGTATGCTTGAAGGGAAGATGTGGTTTTTCGTCATAATCACAGTGGTTGCTGTCATTGTTGTCGTGACATTGATGGTCAAGAATCGCAAACAGGGCAATCGATGGTTGCTGACAGGACTAAGTTTTATTTTGGCAGGAGCTATTGGGAATTTTATTGATCGTGTAAGACTGGGATATGTCGTCGATATGTTCCAAACAGATTTTATGAATTTTCCGATCTTCAATGTAGCTGATATGACACTTGTTTGTGGTGTGATTCTTATTTTGATATATATTATTTTAGATGAAAAGGAACAAGGGAAAAAATGACAGAATTAAACGCAACGATTCAAACAGAAACAGGACGGATCGATAAAGTACTCACAGGTTTATTCAACGATTATAGTCGTTCACAAATCCAGCTTTGGCTCAAAGATGGTGCCGTTTCGGTCAACGGACAAGTGGTGAAAGCAAATTATAAAGTGAAGAAAAATGATGAAATCGTGATCGCTGTGCCAGAACCAGAGACCCTTTCAATTGAAGCAGAAGACATTCCATTAGAAATCGTTTATGAAGACGAAGCGGTTGCTGTTGTCAACAAACCACAAGGCATGGTCGTCCATCCTTCAGCAGGTCATCCGAATGGTACGATGGTCAATGCTTTAATGTATCATGTAAAAGATCTTTCGTCGATCAATGGTGTAGTCCGTCCAGGGATCGTCCATCGAATCGATAAAGATACTTCAGGTTTATTGATGGTAGCGAAAAATGATTTAGCACATGAATCTTTGGCCAAGCAATTAAAAGATAAAACTTCTTTACGTAAATACGTAGCGTTAGTCCATGGAGTGATTCCTCATGAAAAAGGAACGATCAACGCACCGATCGGTCGATCAAAAGTGAACCGTAAAATGCAGGCAGTCAGAGAAGATGGCAAACCAGCCGTGACCCATTTTAATGTCTTGGAACGATTCAATGATTTTACGTTGGTAGAGTTGACGTTAGAAACAGGTAGGACCCATCAGATCCGTGTGCATATGAAATATATAGGCTATCCTTTAGCTGGAGACCCAGTTTACGGACCAAGTAAGACATTGAAAGGAAATGGGCAATTTCTTCATGCGAAGCTCTTAGGTTTTACCCATCCAATCACAGGTCAGAAAATGGTCTTTGAAGCACCGCTTCCAACAATCTTTGAAAAAACTTTAGAAAAACTAAGGAAAAGTGTTGCATTTTGATTTAGATAACGGTATAGTATTTAACAACGAAAGCATAAAAACTTCATATCAGTTCCTTTAAGTTTAGTCCCGTGAGGCTAAGAAGGGTGTGGGTAAGAGAGCTATGGTGCGCCATAACATCGATTACTCAATGACGTAGTATAACTATCAGTGTATCTAAATGTACACTCAGTCTAGACATTCCTCCTGTCCTCTTAGGGCAGGAGTTTTTTTGTGTATAAAAAAGGAGGAAACAAACATGCAAGCAAAAGAAGTTGTGGATCAAGTAACCATGAAGCGGGCATTGACACGTATCACTTATGAAATCATTGAAAGAAATCAGACGATTCAAGATGTTGTCTTAATTGGGATAAAAACAAGAGGCATTTACATCGCATCAAGAGTTGCCGATCGTTTGAAGCAACTAGAAGGCATCGAAGTTCCGGTTGGAGAGCTGGATATCACATTGTATCGTGATGATAAAAAAGAAACACCAGCTGAAGCAGAACTTCATTCTTCAGATATTCCCGTTTCACTAGAAGGAAAAGAAGTGATTTTGATCGATGACGTCCTTTACACTGGACGAACGATTCGAGCAGCGATGGACGCAGTAATGGACTATGGTCGTCCTAGAAAAATTTCTCTGGCTGTCTTAGTAGACAGGGGACATCGGGAGTTACCGATTCGAGCAGACTATGTTGGGAAAAACATTCCCACAGCAAAAACAGAAGAAATCTTAGTCGAAATGCAAGAACTTGACGGCAAAGATCGAATCATGATTTTGAAAGAGGAAGAATAGAGGAGCAATTGATATGTCAGAACAGAAAAAATTCCATAATCACGATGCGGTTTTAGATATCCACGATCGCCCAAAAACAGGACATTGGATCGGCTTAAGTTTACAACATCTCTTTACGATGTTTGGTGCTACTGTACTTGTGCCGATTTTAGTGGGGATCGATCCAGGGATTGCCTTAGTCAGCTCAGGATTAGGAACATTAGTTTATCTTTTTACTACTAAAGGAAAGATTCCAGCCTACTTGGGTAGTAGCTTTGCCTTTATCGCAGCTATGCAAATGCTGATGAAGACTGACGGTTACCCAGCGATCGCCCAAGGAGCCGTAACGACTGGTCTGGTTTACTTGATCGTCGCATGGATCATCAAAAAGATCGGTTCAGCATGGTTGGACAAAATTTTACCACCGATTGTCGTTGGTCCCGTGATCATGGTAATCGGTTTGGGGTTAGCAGCGAATGCTGCAACGAACGCAATGTATAACCAAGGCAACTATGATTTTAAATATATTGCCGTGGCACTGATCACTTTAGCATTGACGATTTTCTTCAACATGTGGCTAAAAGGATTTTTAGGACTTATTCCAATTTTGTTAGGGATCATTTGCGGCTACCTCGTTGCTTTACTCTTCGGAATCGTCGATACAAAGCCGATCGCTGATGCTGCTTGGTTCGCTTTACCAAACTTCGAGATTCCATTTGTTCAATATGAACCGAAGCTTTACTTAGGGGCAATTACGACGATGGCACCTATTGCTTTCGTTACGATGACGGAACACATTGGACACTTGATGGTCTTGAATAAATTAACAAAACGTAATTTCTTTGAAGAGCCAGGTTTACACAAAACATTGATGGGAGATGGCTTAGCACAGATCGTCGCAGCTTTCGTCGGTGGTCCTCCAGTTACAAGTTATGGGGAAAATATCGGTGTGTTAGCAATCACTCGTGTACACAGCGTATTCGTCATCGGTGGTGCAGCAGTTTTCGCTGTGATTTTAGGATTTGTGGGCAAATTAAGCGCTTTGATCTTAAGTATCCCCGGACCCGTAATTTCCGGAATCAGCTTTATCTTGTTCGGAGTGATCGCAGCGAGTGGAATGAAGATTTTGATCGAAAATAAAATCGATTTTGATAAAAAGAAAAATCTGTTGATTGCTTCAGTGATCTTAGTGGTCGGAATCGGCGGCTTGGTTTTTGAAGTAGGCACCTTCACGTTATCAGCAATGGCTTTAGCAACTGTACTTGGTATCATTCTGAATCTTATCTTACCCGAAACTTCACGTAGCGAAGAAAACTAAGGAGGAACTATCATGATCATCAAATCAGAACGCATTAGTTTAAAACATTTATTGACAGTGGAAGCTTTAACGGATCAAGAAGTCATGGGCTTGATCCGACGAGGTCAAGAGTTTAAACAAGGAGCAAACTGGACACCACAAAAACCGCAATACTTTGCGACGAATCTGTTTTTTGAAAATAGTACTCGTACACATAAGAGCTTTGATGTAGCCGAAAAGAAACTAGGCTTAGAAGTGATTGAATTTGAAGCGAGTACGAGTTCTGTACAAAAAGGGGAAACCCTTTATGATACGGTCTTGACGATGTCTGCGCTCGGTGTGGATGTTGCAGTAATCCGCCATGGAGATGAAAATTACTATGATGAATTGATCCAAAGTAAAACGATCCAATGCTCGATTATCAATGGTGGTGACGGAAGTGGCCAACATCCAACACAATGCTTACTTGATTTGATGACGATCTACGAAGAATTTGGTTACTTTGAGGGATTGAAAGTAGCGATCGTTGGGGATATCACACACTCACGAGTAGCAAAATCAAACATGCAAATGCTGAAACGATTAGGAGCACAAGTCTTCTTTTCAGGTCCACGCGAATGGTACGATGAAGAATTTGAAGTCTATGGGCACTACCTGCCATTAGATGAATTATTAGAACAAGTGGATGTCATGATGATGCTTCGCGTACAACATGAACGGCATGATGGGAAAGAAAGTTTTTCAAAAGAAGCCTATCACCAAGAGTATGGATTAACAGTCGAACGTGCGAAGAAATTACAAAAGCATGCGATCATCATGCACCCAGCGCCAGTCAATCGTGATGTCGAATTAGCTGACTCCCTTGTGGAAGGACTACAATCACGAATCGTACAGCAAATGAGCAATGGCGTCTTTGTTAGAATGGCGATCTTAGAAGCAGTACTAAACGGAAAAGCGTAAAGCTAGGAGGAAGAAAAGATGAAAACACTCATTAAAAACGGTCAAATCAATACACGAAAGAATGAAACAACACCTGCAGAAATTTGGATCGAAAACGGAAAAATCAAAGCAATCGGCGAAGGATTTTCCGAGGCTGAATTTGATGAAGTGTTTGATGCCAAAGGACAACTGATCACACCTGGTTTAGTGGACGTCCATGTCCATTTAAGAGAGCCAGGTTTTACATACAAGGAGACGATTGCAGCTGGTACTAAAGCAGCAGCAAGAGGCGGCTTTACAACTGTTTGTGCCATGCCTAATCTGAACCCTGTACCTGATACCCCGGAAAAATTAGAACAGGTCTATGACTTGATCAAACGAGATGCAGTGGTCAAAGTCTTGCAATATGCACCGATCACTGAAAATCTTCGAAGTGAAGTCTTAGTGGATCAAGAAGCGATGATTAAAGCAGGAGCATTTGCATTTACGAATGATGGCGTGGGTGTTCAGACTGCAGGAACGATGTATCAAGCCATGAAAGAAGCAGCAAAAAATAACAAAGCACTGGTAGCACATACGGAAGATGAATCATTACTATTCGGTGGAGTGATGCATGCTGGTGATAAAGCAAAAGAACTAGGTTTGCCAGGTATTTTAAGTGTAACTGAATCCTCACAAATCGCACGGGATCTCCTTTTAGCTGAAGCAACAGGTGTGCACTATCACGTCTGTCACGTTTCTACCAAGGAAAGCGTGCGGGTCATTCGTGATGCCAAAAAAGCGGGTATCCACGTTACAGCAGAGGTTTCTCCCCATCATTTGATCTTGATCGATGAAGATATCCCCGAAGACTTCGGCTTTTGGAAAATGAACCCACCATTAAGAGGAAAGGAAGATCGAGAAGCGTTGATCGAAGGACTTCTTGATGGAACGATTGATTGTATTGCGACTGACCACGCGCCACACGGATTAGAAGAAAAAAGCAAAAGTTTCTTAGAATCACCATTTGGGATCGTAGGAAGTGAGACAGCTTTCCAACTGATTTATACGCACTTTGTTGAAACCAATCGTTTCACACTCGAACAAGTGATCAACTGGATGGCTACCAAGCCAGCGGAAATCTTCCAGTTAGAGGCTGGGACATTGACAGTTGGGGCACCAGCTGACGTAGCTATTTTCGATATTGAACACTCAAGTACAATCGATAAGAAAGATTTCTTATCGAAAGGCGAAAACACACCTTTTGTTGGATGGAACGTCAAGGGCGAAACATTAGGAACATTCGTTGATGGAAAATTGGCGTGGCACAAAGGGGAGTGAAGCAAATGGAACGATTATTGATTTTAGAAGACGGAACAGTTTTTAAAGGAAAAGCATTCGGAGCGAATAATAATGTGTTTGGCGAGATCGTGTTTACTACTAGCATGACAGGCTATCAAGAAACGATCACAGACCAAAGTTTCAATGGGCAAATCATTACCTTTACGTATCCGATGGTGGGAAATTACGGTGTCAACCGTGATGATTATGAATCTATCGCACCAACTTGCAAAGGCGTAGTCGTCAAAGAACATGCGAGAGTGGCTTCAAATTGGCGGAGTCAAATGACATTGGACGAGTTTTTGAAACGAAAAGGTATCCCTGGAATTTCAGGGATTGATACTCGGGCCTTGACACGAAAAATTCGTCAAGTTGGAACGATGAAAGCGAGTATCGTGGATGCTGGTGATTCCTTTGAACATGCTTTTGATCAATTGAAAGCGACCGTTTTAGCTACAAACCAAGTGCAACAAGTCTCAACGAGTAAACCATATCCAAGTCCTGGAACTGGAAAAAATGTGGCTGTCATTGATTTTGGTTTGAAACATAGTATTTTGCGTGAACTAAGTAAAAGAAACTGCAATTTAACCGTATTACCTTATAATACGGATGCAAAAACAATTCTCTCCCTAGCACCGGATGGCGTCATGCTGACGAATGGACCAGGAGATCCAAAAGACGTACCAGAAGCTATTGAAATGATTCGAGAAATCCAAGGGAAAATACCAATTTTCGGGATCTGTTTAGGGCATCAATTGTTTGCCTTAGCTAATGGTGCGGATACCTATAAAATGAAATTTGGTCATCGTGGCTTGAATCATCCTGTCCGAGAAATCGCGACTGGAAGGATCGATTTTACTTCTCAAAATCACGGCTATGCTGTGGATGAAAAAACAGTTGATCCAGATCAGTTGCTGATCACCCATGTAGAAGTAAATGATGGGACTGTGGAAGGAATTAGACATCGTCATTATCCAGCGTTTAGCGTCCAATTCCATCCTGATGCAGCTCCCGGTCCACATGATGCGCTTCATTTATTTGATGAATTTATGGAAATGATGGATGCAGGAGAGGAGAAATAAACATGCCAAAACGTACAGATATCAAAAAAATTATGGTGATTGGATCAGGTCCGATCATCATTGGTCAAGCGGCGGAATTTGACTATGCCGGAACCCAAGCTTGTCTTGCTTTGAAAGAAGAAGGATATGAGGTCGTTTTAGTAAATTCCAATCCCGCAACGATCATGACTGATCAAGAAATTGCCGATCAAGTGTATATCGAACCGATCACACTAGAATTTGTTTCAAGGATCTTGCGAAAAGAACGTCCTGATGCTTTGTTACCGACATTAGGCGGACAAACAGGCTTGAACATGGCAATGGAACTAGCAGAATCTGGTATTTTAGATGAACTAGGCATTGAGCTGTTAGGGACAAAATTATCTGCTATCGATCAAGCAGAGGATCGTGATTTATTTAAAAAGTTGATGGAAGAACTGAATCAACCAATCCCCGAATCTGAAATCGTCACAACTGTTGAAGAAGCAGTCGAATTTGCTAATAAAATTGGCTATCCAATTATCGTTCGTCCCGCTTTCACATTAGGTGGAACAGGTGGTGGAATGTGTAAAAATGAAGAAGAACTTCGAGTGATCGCAGAAAATGGTCTGAGCCTTTCTCCAGTGACCCAATGTTTGATCGAACGCAGTATTGCAGGATTCAAAGAAATTGAATACGAAGTTATGCGTGACTCGGCTGATAATGCCATTGTTGTTTGTAACATGGAAAATTTTGACCCAGTGGGTATCCACACAGGCGATTCGATCGTCTTCGCCCCAAGTCAGACCCTTTCAGATCATGAATACCAGCTGTTGCGTGATGCATCATTAGCGATTATTCGTGCATTGAAAATCGAAGGCGGCTGCAATGTCCAACTTGCACTTGATCCACATAGCTTCAATTATTATGTGATCGAAGTTAACCCACGTGTTTCACGCTCTTCTGCTTTAGCAAGTAAAGCAACTGGTTACCCGATTGCAAAATTAGCGGCTAAGATCGCTTTAGGTTTAACACTTGATGAAATGAAGAATCCGGTAACTGGAACGACTTATGCAGAATTTGAACCAGCTTTGGACTACGTCGTTGCTAAGATTCCTCGTTGGCCATTCGATAAATTTGAGAATGGGGAACGAGTTTTAGGAACTCAAATGAAAGCAACTGGCGAAGTAATGGCGATTGGTCGTAACATTGAAGAATCCCTATTAAAAGCTGTCCGCTCTTTAGAGATTGGGACACACCATTTGGAACTACCAGAATTAAACATGATCGATGATAGTGAACTGATCGAAAAAGTCGTCCGTGCCCAAGATGATCGCTTATTCTATGTCGCAGAGGCGATTCGCCGCGGCTATCCAATTGAAGAATTGGCGGAGTTGACAAAGATCGATTTGTTCTTTTTAGACAAGTTGCTCCATATCGTTGAACTAGAAACTGAACTGTTGGAACACCCGCAGGATGAAAACGTCTTACGCACTGTGAAACAAAACGGGTTTACGGATCAAAAGATTGCTGAACTGTGGAAAACTGAAGCAAAGCAGATCAGAGAGCTTCGTGAAAAATCCGACATCAAACCCGTATACAAAATGGTCGATACGTGTGCGGCTGAATTTGCTTCACAGACGCCTTATTTTTACAGCTCATACGAAGTTGAAAATGAAAGTGAACGATCCGAAAAAGATTCTGTTCTTGTCTTAGGCTCTGGACCCATTCGAATCGGTCAAGGGGTCGAGTTTGACTATGCAACGGTCCATTCAGTTAAAGCGATCCAACAAGCAGGTTATGAAGCCATTATCATGAATAGCAATCCAGAAACAGTTTCAACCGATTTCTCGATCTCTGATAAACTGTACTTTGAACCATTGACTTTTGAAGATGTGATGAATGTCATTGAACTTGAACAACCGATTGGGGTAATCGTCCAGTTTGGTGGTCAGACAGCTATCAATTTAGCGGAGCCGTTAGTTCAAGCGGGCGTCAAAATTTTAGGTACTACAATTGAAGATCTAGATCGAGCTGAAAACCGGGATTTATTTGAACAAGCGTTAAGAAGCCTGGAAGTACCTCAGCCACTAGGTGATACTGCAACTAGTAAAGAAGAAGCAGTAGGGATCGCTTCAAAAATCGGTTATCCTGTTCTTGTCAGACCAAGTTATGTCTTGGGCGGTCGAGCAATGGAAATCGTTGAAAATCAACAAGATTTGGAAGATTATATGGAACATGCAGTGAAAGCTTCCCCAGAACATCCTGTTTTGATTGACCGTTATTTGCTTGGAAGTGAATGTGAAGTAGATGCCATTTGTGATGGGGAAACAGTTCTAATCCCTGGAATCATGGAACACATTGAACGTGCAGGGGTCCATTCGGGGGATTCCATGGCTGTTTATCCGCCACAAGCACTCTCAGCAGAGATCAAACAAACCATTGAAGACTATACGATTCGCTTAGCTCGTGGTTTAAACTGTATCGGTATGATGAATATCCAATTCGTGATCCACGACAATCAAGTTTACGTGATTGAAGTCAATCCTCGTGCAAGTCGAACGGTTCCGTTTTTAAGTAAAGTTACAGGAATACCGATGGCTCAAATCGCCACAAAAGCGATCTTAGGTGAAAAGTTAAGTGACTTAGGCTTTACGAATGGCTTATATCCAGAATCAAACGCTGTCCATGTGAAAGCTCCTGTATTCTCGTTTACTAAATTGCAACAAGTGGATACCTACTTAGGTCCTGAAATGAAATCTACTGGAGAAGTCATGGGCTCTGATCAAAACTTAGATAAAGCATTATACAAAGCGTTTGAAGCATCAGGTCTACGCCTGCCAGATTATGGTGCCGTCTTGTTCACGATTGCTGATGAAACTAAAGAAGAAGCGTTAGCACTAGCCAAACGTTTTTCAGAAATTGGTTATAGCCTATTAGCAACTAAGCATACGGCAGCTTATTTTGAAAAAAATGGGCTGATCGTCACGCCTGTTGCTAAAATCTCTGAAAAAGCAACGGAGAAAAATGTTGTTGAGTTGATTCGAGAAGGAAAAGCACAGGTCGTTGTTAATACCATCGATAAAGACCGAGGAAATGCCTCGAAAGACGGATTTATCATTCGCCGAGAAGCAGTTGAACATGGTATTCCTTTATTTACTTCATTAGATACAGCGGATGCGATCATTCGGGTAATGGAGTCTCGAGCTTTTTCGACACAAGCGATTTGATCAGCATGTTCTAAAATGACAGTTCCTATAATGATTAAGTAATAGTTAAAATAGCTTGTAGGCACCTAAACAGAGATAAAAGTGATCATTTTCGTTCGCCTTGTTACTGACATTGGCTGAAAGGATCACTTTTGTCGAGATGTTTGGCAATGAAAAAATCCCAAAGAGGAGAGCAGATATGAAGCAAGAAGTCATGACAATCATTCAACAAACACAACTAGCACCACGTATTTATGAATTGACTTTAAAAGGAGAATTGGTCAAAGAAATGTCAATACCTGGGCAGTTTTTGCATATTCGAGTACCTAGAGCAGATTTGCTTTTACGCCGCCCCATCAGTATCCATTCGATTGATCAACAAAACTACACTTGCCAGATCATCTATCGAATCGAAGGTGAAGGAACGAAAGAATTTTCTACGTTGAAGGCTGGCGATTCTTTAGACGTTTTAGGGCCATTAGGCAATGGTTTTGACCTAACTGGATTGTCCGCAGGAGAGGAAGTGTTCATCGTAGGGGGAGGTATTGGTATTCCGCCTTTATATGAATTAGCCAAACAACTGACTACACGTGGCATAAAAGTGACTAATTTTTTAGGATTTGCATCAAAAGAAGTCATGTACCATGAAGCAAAGTTTCATGAATTAGGTGAAACCAGAGTAGCGACGGATGATGGTACTTATGGGATCCATGGAAACGTCGGGAATCTGCTAATGAGTACTCATAAGCAACCAAAAGCTGTCTTTGCTTGTGGTGCAAATGGTCTCTTAAAAACAGTCGAACAACTTTTTGTGGATCACCCAAATGTCCAATTGTCCTTAGAATCACGAATGGCTTGCGGTATCGGTGCTTGTTATGCGTGCGTTTGTCATCGACCGGATGATGAAACTGGAACAAAAAGTGTCAAGGTGTGTGACGAAGGGCCAATTTTTAAAGTAGGAGAGGTTGTCTTATGAGTAATCCCTTAGCAGTTAAGCTCCCGGGTTTGGAATTGAAAAATCCGATCATGCCAGCCAGTGGATGCTTTGGATTTGGAAAAGAATATGGGAAATATTACGATTTGAATCAATTAGGGTCGATTATGGTCAAGGCGACAACGCCGCATGCAAGGTTTGGTAATCCCACCCCACGTGTGGCGGAAACACCCTCCGGTATGTTGAATGCGATCGGATTGCAAAATCCCGGTCTGGAAGTTGTCATGAATGAACTGTTACCAGAATTAGCTGTCTATCCAGATTTACCTATCATTGCGAATGTCGCTGGTGCCTGTGAAGAAGACTATGTCGAGGTTTGTCGTAAAATTGGTGAAGCGCCGAATGTCAAAGCGATCGAGTTGAATATTTCTTGCCCGAATGTCAAACATGGCGGCATTGCCTTTGGGACAGACCCAGACGTTGCCTTTCAATTGACACAAGCTGTCAAAAAGGTTGCAAGTGTACCAGTTTATGTGAAACTTTCCCCTAATGTGACGGATATCGTACCTATCGCACAAGCAATCGAAAGCGGTGGGGCAGATGGCTTTACGATGATCAATACACTACTTGGTATGCGGATCGATCTGAAAACACGTCAACCTATTTTAGCCAACCAGACAGGCGGTCTTTCTGGTCCTGCGATCAAACCAGTGGCGATTCGTTTGATCCATCAAGTCGCCGCTGTTTCCGAGTTACCGATCATTGGTATGGGCGGTGTCCAAACTGTTGACGATGTCTTAGAGATGTTCATGGCAGGAGCCAGTGCCGTGGCAGTAGGAACAGCTAATTTTACGGATCCGTACATTTGTCCGAAACTGATTGAAGAACTACCCGTACGAATGGCAGAATTAGGGATCGAATCCCTCCAACAACTAATCAAAGAAGTAAGAGAGGAACGAATGAAATGAACCAACGACCAATTATTGCTTTAGACTTTTCGACGTGGCAAGAAGTGGAACAATTTATGCAACTATTCCCTGAAGAGGAAAAATTATTTGTAAAAATCGGAATGGAATTATTTTATCAGGAAGGACCGATTATTGTTCGTTGGTTGAAAGATGCTGGACATGAAGTATTTTTAGACTTGAAACTTCATGATATCCCTAACACGGTGGAAAAAGCCATGCGTGGGTTAGCAAAACTAGGCGTGGATATCACTTGTGTCCATGCAGCTGGCGGAATCAAAATGATGCAAGCGGCACTACGTGGGCTAGAAGAAGGAACGCCTGCTGGCAAAAAACGCCCATTGTTGTTAGCGATCACTCAGCTTACTTCAACGAGTGAAGCGGATATGCATCATGATCAATTGATTCAAGTTCCCTTAGAAGAAAGTGTGATCCATTATGCGAAATGTGCCGAAGCAGCTGGACTGGATGGCGTTGTTTCTTCTGCCTTAGAAGTGAGTGGCATCAAAGCAGCCACCCGCCAAGATTTCATTTGTCTTTCTCCGGGTATCAGACCAGAAGGAAGCGTCGCAGGTGATCAAACGAGGATCGTCACGCCTGCCCAAGCTCGAGGAATTGGTTCAACGTTTATCGTGGTTGGACGACCAATCACTCAAGCGAAAGATCCCTACCAAGCCTATCAAACAATCAAAGAAGAATGGAGTCGATCAATTTGAATACGATTGAAAAGAACATTGCCAAAGATTTGTTAGCTATTGAAGCGGTTTTCTTAAGCCCAAATGAACCATTCACGTGGGCAAGTGGACTAAAAAGCCCGATTTATTGTGACAACCGCATCACGATGAGTTATCCAAAAGTCAGAAAAGCAATTGCTCAAGGGTTAGCAGAAAAAATCAAGCAAGCATTCCCTGACGTGGAAGTCATTGCTGGTACAGCAACAGCAGGAATCCCTCACGCTGCATGGGTGGCAGAAATCTTGGACTTGCCTATGGTTTATATCCGTAGTAAAGCGAAAGATCACGGTAAAGGCAATCAAATCGAAGGACGGATTTTTGAAGGTCAAAAAATGGTTGTGATCGAAGATTTGATCTCGACAGGCCAAAGCGTTTTAGAAGCAACGGAAGCAGCCAAAAGAGAAGGCGCTAATGTATTAGGTGTAGCAGCGATCTTTACGTATGAACTACCAGCAGGTGAAGAAAATTTTGCCAAAGCAGAGTTACCACTATTTACTCTCACGAATTATTCTGTCTTGATCGAAACAGCGTTAGCCGAAAAATATATTGATGAAGCGGAATTAGCCTTGTTAAAAGAATGGAAAAAGAATCCAGCGGACTGGTTAAAACAGTAACGAAGAAAACGAAGGTGGAACAAAAACAAAAGACTCAAAAAAGGGCTTTCGTTGAACAAAATCCATGGTATACTAGGATCAAACAAAACAACTGAATGAAACAAAGGAAGCATCCAAGGCGAAAGTTTTGCTATGGACGAGTAGCGCGATTACGGAATTTCGTAAGAAAAAATTTTTCTGCGAGGTTTTAGAGCTATGTTGTTTTGAATGCTTCCAAAACGCTTCATCAAGTTTATATTAAAGTGTCGGTGTTTTAGAGCTATGTTGTTTTGAATGCTTCCAAAACGTCACAACCGCAGCGTGGGCATTCATTAATGTTTTAGAGCTATGTTGTTTTGAATGCTTCCAAAACTGTAAAACCGCCTTCAATATCTTTGATATAGTTTTAGAGCTATGTTGTTTTGAATGCTTCCAAAACCTTCTGTTGGAGCTATCACAGGTATGTCTTTGTTTTAGAGCTATGTTGTTTTGAATGTTTCTGAACTAATAGTTGCTGTGCTTCGCTTGTCGTTTTTAAGGCGAGGAGCTTACACAGAGTTGGTTTTGAATCTTATGATTATTTTGATGGAAACTAGAGTTGTTTTTCTGGTTTCTATTTTTTTATAGTAAAATTGCGTGATTCTCAGTAAAAAGATTAATTTTTCGTTGATTTACAAACGGGATGTTTGCGAAAGATAGTTATTTAATGATAAAATCATCGGAAAAGTAAAGGGGAGGCTATTTTATGGGATTGAATGAATTTATTTTAGGTTTGAATAATTTGGAAAAAATTACACGAGCGCCAGGGTTCTTTAAATTTACTGAACATACGGTAGCCGCTCATTCTTATCGAGTGGCTTCGATTGCTCAAGTCTTAGGTGACATTGAAGAGGTTCATGGTCAAGCGATCGATTGGAAATTACTTTATGAAAAAGCGTTAAATCACGATTACACAGAACGTTTTATCGGGGATATCAAAACACCGGTCAAGTATGCAAATAAAGAGTTACGGGGAATGTTACAAACAGTTGAAGAAAAGATGACGGATGAGTTCATCAACCAAGAGATTCCGGAAGAGTTTCAAGAAGTTTACCGCCGGCGATTGTTTGAAGGAAAAGATGACACAGTGGAAGGTGAGTTATTAGCAATCTCTGATAAAGTCGATCTATTGTATGAATCATTTGAAGAGATCATCAAGAACAATCCAGAAAAAGTATATAAAGAGATGTTTATTGAAGCGGTAACTACGATCAAAGGGTTTGAGCATCGTCCTTCTGTCAAGTATTTCTTCAACGAGATTTTCCCTGAATTACTGAATCAAGAATTTTATGGGAAAGAAGACTTTTTAGCGACTGTTTCCACGATCGTTAAAAACAGTCAACAATAGAAAATTTTGCAAAGATGCAGGAGGAATAAAAGTGAAAAAGAATATGGATGTTGAATGGGGATATACGGGAGAAAGAGGACCAGAACATTGGGCTGAATTATGCGACTGGTTTGCTAAAGGTGCGGCGTTTGAATTGCAGTCGCCCATTCCATTGACCACTTGTGAACCAGCGGAGGATCAATCAGATACCATTGCTTTTCATTATCAGAAGCAACGGTTTACAGATAAAGAATTTAAAAATACGATCCACTTGGTTCCTTATGATCAGCTTAGTTATGTCGAATTTAAAGGTCAGAAATATTATCTCACAGATATCCATTTTCATATGCCTTCTGAACATCTGATCAATGGTAATCAAGAAGATATCGAGTTCCACTTTGTTCATATGAATGCTAAAAAAGAAAACTTAGTTGTTGGTGTGATGTTTCAGCTAACGACGGATGAAGGTTGGTTGTACGATCGAGACAATGGCGATAGTTGGGATGTAGAAAAACATGAACATTGGACCAATCCATTGGTTCTTTTTCCTGAACAAAAAAGCCATTACCATTATGTCGGCTCTTTAACTACGCCACCAACGAGTGGACCAATCCAATGGTTTGTCATGGATCAAGTGCAAAAACTAAATAAAGATTTCTTGATTCCTTTTAAAGGACAGTATGCACAACCAAACAACCGTCCGCTCCAACCGTTGAAAAATCGTCCAATCAGTTATTTTGTGAGGGATCATCAGTGAACTTCCAACAATTAAAATATGTAATTGCTGTAGCGAACAATGGGAGTTTCAGAGAAGCAGCTAAAAAACTCTATGTCGCACAACCAAGTCTTTCCGCAGGAATAAAAGAATTAGAAACCGAGTTAGGGATCACGCTGTTCACTCGAACGAATCGAGGGGCGTATCTGACCGAGGAAGGACAAGAGTTTTTAAAAAGAGCGGAACGGATTCTCTTACAGTTAGAGTCTTTAGAAAATTATTATTTGACGAATGAGAAGCGTGAAAGCTTTTCAATTGCTTCGCAACATTATGATTTCTTAGGTCCTTTAACAGCAAAGTTGATCTCTTCTTTCAAAAGTGAGATCAAACAGTTTCGAATCATTGAAACAACGACTGCTAATGTGATTGAAGAAGTGAAGGATCAGCATAGTGAGATTGGGATTCTTTATATGAATGAACACAATCAAGCAGGGATCAAGCGCTACTTAGAGCAAGGGGAGCTAGTTGCCCATTCATTAGGAGAATTTCAAACGCACATTTTTTTACGTCAAGGACATCCGCTTAGTGAAAAGAAAGAAATCTTTAAAGAAGAATTACTTCCTTATCCCCAAGTGAGATTTACACAAGATGGCAATAATTTTCCTTATTTTTATGAAGACTTGATTGAAAGTCCTGATCAAGAAACGGTGATCTATACGAGTGATCGGGGAACATTGATGAATATCGTGTTAGAAACAGATGCTTATGCTTCAGGTTCTGGGCTGGTCATTGGTGAGATCAAAGAGTATTTACGTTTGATTCCATTGGCAAATAGTCCCCAAAATGAATTGTACGTGATTTATTCAGCTAAGCGCCAATTAAGCGAAATTGCACAAAAATTCATGGAAAGTCTAACCGTTTTACTAAGTCAGATCAAAACAAATTGAAAAAGCTCTTTGTCAATAAGGGCTGATGAGTGGTGTAAAATCAAATCTGGGTCAGAATGAACCTCATTCTGTCTCAGATTTTTTTTGTGTTTTGAAAGACAATGAGACAAAATAAATACCAAATAATATTTTTTTCTTCACATTATTTAAGTTTCCTTAAAAGGTGTTAGATAGCACTTTCAACAAAAAAACGTTTTCTTATTCTGATATATTATATACTTTAAGTTATGTAAAAAAATTTCATAAAATATGTGTTTTACGTCATAATCGCTAATATTTACTCCTCCGTAATTGTTTAACTAAACCAATTTTTCATGGTATCTTTTTAGATATCTATCACTAAATTATCTCTCGCTACTCCTTATAGTAATTTATCTAGTTGATTGATTTGTAAAATACGATCAACCTGTACAAATGAACAATGAATAAATTTATAAATTACCTTTATAAAATATAATAACAATTGTAAATTATTTGTATGCAAAAAATTTCGAGTTTTTATATCAACACCTTAATCTATATCCTAAAATGAATTGAATTTCGTTGTTCTTATTGACTGTGGATGTGGAAATAATTTTTTATAAATAAAGGACAATACAGAAAAAATGAACGATTATGACATGAAAACTATTTTTTATGACTTTTATATATATAATTTGATTTCTCTGTTATGATTTATTCAGAAAGCGCTTTCTGTTTTTTGGATTTCGAGGTAATAGAAAATGAAAAATAAGTTTATCTTATCTTTAGATATTTTAACTATTGGAATTAGCGTATCTGAAAGCAAAATCTCTGGATATGCTTCTACAATAAATGAACCATCTACTGTGGCAGATAGTAGCCAAGAATTAACTCTTTTAGATAAAAATGTAGTAGCTAAGGTAAATATCTATTAAAAGTGAAGCGTCTCTATGTGCACTCTATCGTTGGGTACAAAAATAGGAACGTGAAGGACTAGTTGGTTTGATTAGAAAGACTCGAACAGACTTTGGGCAAATTAAAGTTTC
The DNA here is from genome assembly GCF_040887125.1 of Enterococcus sp. C74. Lineage (NCBI taxonomy): Bacteria > Bacillati > Bacillota > Bacilli > Lactobacillales > Enterococcaceae > Enterococcus > Enterococcus sp. C74. The sequence continues at coordinate 95,893 of NZ_JBFOFA010000002.1, forward strand.
AGACGTTAGATTTTTGGTCTAACTTTTGATGATCGGTGCATTATGGCTTTTGAAACAGAATTTTTTCTGTATAAGTTTTTATTTTCCGTAGGATAAGTGAAAATCATTAAATGAAAAGGAGATTGATGGCATATGAGATTAGACAAAATGATAGTTACTTTTATTAATGCTTTAAGCATAGCAAGTGGAATAGGCGGAGCAAGGGCACTGCCTAGTTTAGACAACCAAAATCAAGGGAGGGGATTAGGAAAAGTACTAGATTTAGAAAACAGGAATGAAACCACCCGTTTATCTGATAAAACTTATTCACACAAAAAACTACACTCAAAACACAGAAATAAGGGGAACTTAAAACATTTAGATAAAATACAAGATGATGTTTCAAGACAGCCATATTCTGCTAAAAAATTTTTACATAAAAAAATAAAGAATCTTATTAAGCAAGAAGAGACAGATTTTAAAAAATTAAAAGAGGGAATTTCTACTGAAAGTTCTATAGAAGTTAATCAATTACAAACGAATCTCCAGCGGGTTCAAAATTTTTGCTCGAAATTCCGTAAACTAAGAAATGATATAGTAATTGAATATGGTAAAATGACACAGCAAAAGGTAAATTTAAGAAAGCATAAAATAAAGAACAAAAAAATGCTTAAAGAATGCTATAAAGAAATAAAAGTTTTAAGTACAAATAAAAAGCATATCGACTATCTTATATCCAATTGTAAAGACATGGTAAATCAATTACAAGAGTCTATAGAATCAAAGAAAACCCATTCTGTGAGCACAAGTAAATCAACTATGACAACATCACACACAGAGCAACCTACGACAACATCACGCACAGAGCAACCTACTATTTCTCTACAAGAAACAGAACGTATTCTAATAAGAAGTAAAAAACTTATATCCCAGTTCAACGAGAAAACTCAAGAAATCAATGCTTTCCGTAGGCAAGAAAAAGAGTTACTTTTACTATTACAGGATCAGTATAGGACTCAATTTGAAAATCCTCGTAATATTAGTGACGTAAAAGCAGACCTTAATGAGATAAATCGTAACATAATTCCAAAATTAGAGTCGGAAAAATTTCATATTCAAGCTGAAATAATTAAGGAGGTAAATCATATAAATTCGCTTGAAGGCCAAGGGAAAATAAGTCCTTTTGAAGCAAAAAAGTTTCTTAATGAGTATAATAAACTCAATATTAACTTTGCTAAAGAAAGAAACAAAAGAGACATATCATTGAAACAGAACCTTTCAAAAAAACTAGAAAGTATAGTTTTAAATAATTCAGAGAAACCTATTGCACAAAATACAACTATATCTATGACAAGATAGTCTACAAAAAGTGTGTAAACCTTGGCTCTTTGTCAATAAGGACTGATGAGTGGTGTAAAATCAAATCTGGGTCAGAATGAACCTCATTCTGTCTCAGATTTTTTTGTTATTTCATGTTGATTAATTGATTAATCAAAAAAATCCTAAGTTATCACAAAGAAAACAAAAAGAAATACAAGGAGAATCCATTTAACGTGGAAAACTGGCACTACCTTGAAGAACAAGATGAATACATTTGCCCAGCGAATCGTCCGATACCGTTCAAAAATGATAGTCGAAAGATAAAGGTGGCTTTATTCAAGATTTCAAAATCTATGAATGTGAGGATTGTCGGAACTGTCCAGTCCGTCGTTAATGTACGCGTGCGAAAAGTGAACAAAAGCGAAAAATTCAAGTAAATAATAATGGGCGCTATTTCAAAGCAGAATGCAGAAAAAAGCTTTTAGAGGAGAAAATCGAGGTCGAACCAGTGTTCGGGCATCTAAAGACTCACTTGGCGTTCCATCGTTTCCATTTACGTGGGAAACAAGGAGCAACGATTGATATTGGTTTGGCACTGATGGCATTAAATTTAAGAAAATTAGGAAAATATATGGAGAGGAAAGTGTACATAATAGAAAAAATAAGTTCGATTTTGACACTAGCCATCAAAGTCGAACTTATTTTCTTTTTGAGAAAGAACTATTGTCCCGCTCTCAAATTATAGAGCCATTGAAAAAGTGGTTGAATGATCGGCAACAGCGATCGTTTGACCGCTTTTTCTTTTCCTCCTATTTTTCGTTTTTATGAAAAAGAAACTGAATTTGTTGAAAAAAGAAATAACAACGTTGTTAGCTTATGGTGATTAATGGCAATAGATAGAATACATGCTTGTTACAGTGAGGGTTCTTAAAAGATACAGATAAATCGGTTTATAAAACACCATTATTAATACAGTTAAAAAACAGATAGAAGATGAGTAAAAAAGTTGCTTTTTTACGAATACTCCGCCATTATAGAAACAGTTAGTATTTAGGAAGCGTTTTTTATTTAAATAGAAAACCAATAAGCTGATTTATCTATTTTTATCAAACAGTTTGATAAGGTGTACTATTTTTCATTGGAGGAACAGATGATTGAATTGATCAATGTAACTAAAAGCTATGAAGGCACGCAAGCGGTAAAGAATATTCATTTGACAATCGAACCAGGTGAGATCATCGGAATCGTTGGGAAAAGCGGTTCTGGTAAATCCACGTTACTTCGTTTGTTGAACTTAATGGAAGAACCTAGTAGTGGGGAAATCCTAATCGATAGTGTGGCCGTTCAAAAGTTGAACAAAAAAGAAAAAAGGCAGCAAAAACAAAAAATGGGGATGATTTTCCAAAACCATAATCTATTAGATAACTTAAAGGTTTATGAAAATGTAGAATTACCATTGAAGCTGCAAAAGAAAAAGAACCGTGAAAAAATCGATTATTTATTAAATTTTGTTGGGATGGCTCATAAAGCTGCTGTATATCCAGTAAAACTATCTGGCGGTGAAAAGCAACGAGTGTCGATTGCTCGGGCGTTGACACGTGATCCAGAAATTTTATTGTGTGACGAAGCCACCAGCTCACTAGATGAAGAAAATACGGAAAGTGTGATTCGTTTATTGCATAAAGTCCATGAAGAATTCCAGCCGACAATTTTCTTTGTTAGTCACGAATTAGAAACAGTGAAAAGCTTATGCCAACGAATTTTGGTCATGGAAAATGGCGAGTTGATTGGCGAGTTAAGAAATCACCCACAACGATTTACGGAAGAAAACTTGACGTATTTTGAAAAAATAAAAAGGAGCTTAGCGCAATGATTCATTCACAAAGCATGATGGAGTATTGGCCAGCCCTACTGACCAGTCTCGAAGAAACGGGCATCATGATGGCTATTTCGATGGGCGTGTGTGTGGTTGGCGGATTGCCACTAGGTTTAGGGTTGTTTTTGACGAATCCTAAAGTTCGAGGTCATTATCCTTGGATTTATTGGACTTTGAATTTTTTAGTCACAGTGATCCGCTCTTTTCCATATCTATTATTTGTGATTGCGTTGATCCCAGTAACTCGCGCGGTATTAGGCAAAGCCTTTGGTCCTATACCAGCTTCTGTACCACTTAGTATCATTGCGATCACCATCTTTGCCCGGCTAGTTGAACAGGTTTTGCTGGATGTTTCTGACGAAACTTATGCATTGGCCAATTCATTAGGGACGACTCGCTTTCAATATATCTGGCATTTTTTACTAGTAGAAGCGAGAAGTGGTTTAGTCTTGGCGTATACGACGACGACTGTCAGTATGGTTTCCTATTCGACTGTCATGGGAGTCATTGGCGGTGGCGGAATCGGTGATTTTGCTGTTCGTGTCGGTTATCAACGCTATGAATATGGGGTCATGTATGTCGCCATTGTGATCATGATCTTTTTAGTCTTTATTTTACAAATGCTGGGAAACTTTGTTGCTCAGACACTGGATAAACGAAAATAGGAGGAAGAAGAATGAAGAAGTTTTATTTGATTGGTTTCGCAATGATTGCGATCTTAACTTTAGCAGCTTGTGGAGGTCATTCAGCGGATAAAGACAAAAAGGAAATCAAAGTGGCTGTTCAGTTAGAGTCATCAAAAGATATTTTGGAGATTGCCAAAAAAGAAGTGGAGAAACAGGGTTACACCATTGATATTATGGAAGTAAGTGACAATGTAGCTTATAATGATGCCGTTCAACATGATGAAGCAGATGCCAATTTTGCACAGCATGAACCGTTTATGGCAATGTTCAATCAGGAAAAAAAAGCAGATTTAGTCGCCGTTCAACCCATTTATTATTTTGCGGGAGGCTTTTATTCCAAAAATTATAAGAATGCTGATCAATTGCCCAAAAATGCTAAAGTCGGTATTCCAAGCGATCCAACAAATGAAGGTCGGGCATTAGCGATCTTAAATAAAAATGGTGTTATCAAATTAAAGGATAACATGGGGTTCAACGGTACAGTGGCGGATATCGTTGACAATCCTAAAAATCTTCAATTTGAACGAATCGATTTATTGAATCTAGTAAAAGCCTACGATGAAAAGGACATTGCGATGGTCTTTTGTTACCCTGCTTACTTAGAACCAGCGGGCTTATCGACCAAAGATGCGATTTTACTGGAAGATGAAGCTGCCAGCAAACATTACGCTTTGCAATTGGTAACGAGAGAAGGGGAAAAAGACAGCGAGAAAATCAACGTATTGAAAAAAGCAATGACGACGAAAGAAGTCGCTGAGTATATTAAGAAAAATTCTAAAGGCGCAAATATTCCAGCTTTTTAAAAGAACAAAGAAAGTGAGAAGAAATCAACAAAACGCCTGTTTTTAACAAACGAGTAAGGGTGGCATTCGACATCCTACTCGTTTTTTTGCTGTCATGAAAGACAAGAGTGAAGTGCTTGGATGAACCCGTTCAAAGATAGCAACAGATAAACCAAACGCTGACGATTAACTTTTTTGCTATTATTTGACACTAAGTACTATTCATTATATATTAGTGGTGCAACACAGAAATACTTACATATATCAGAAAGAAGGAATACATATGAAAATGAAAAAATTGACAGGTTTATTATTAGCGGGAATCATTCTATCCACTGGAGCCACTACTTTGGCAAGCTCACCAGATGTTTCTGCTGCAACAGTAATTTCAGAAAACCAGTATGAGAAGATCATGAGTTTTACCAAAGCAGACTTAATAGCTGTAACGGGAATAGTGTTAGAACCAACAGAAGCGTCCATTCAGCGCATGTATGATTCATTGAAAAAAGAACGTGTTTGGTTGGCTCTTGGTTATTCTTCGACTGAAGCACAACGAATTACTAAAAGAATGGCGCAAAGTACATATCAAGCAATAGGTATTTTGACAAGTATGGCAAATAACCAAAATATCCAATTGAAAGTCGTTGTCATCAACAAACCTAATTACAGTACAATAAACATTGGGACAATTGGATCTGTCGACAAGCCAACCGTCCCAAAAGATGAACCTGAGAAAGAAGAAAACACCAACGTACCAGGCGATTCAGCGCTACGTTCATTGGTAAAAGAAATTGAAATTGAAATCGAGTATCAGAAAGAGAAAATCAAACTAGATTATGAAGTCAAGTCAAATGGCAAAATCAAAGCAGAAGTCAAAAATGAACAAACAGGTCTTAAGTTACAGGATGCAAAAGCGCAGACCTATGTCGAAACACTGTTTGTAGGACTAGATGCAAAAACAAGCAGTCAAGAAGAAATCAAAACGCATATTATGGAACAGTTAGATGCGAATCAAAAAGGGTTGAAAAAATTTGCTTTTAAAGTGAAATATGCAGATAAAACAAAAGTAGATTTCAAAATCAAGTACAAGTAGATCAGGAAAAAAGGTGTACGGGGAATAAATGGGAATGCGTTAGAGAATCAGTCTAACACAAGGTTCTCAAGACTTTCTGTCCACCTTTTTCTTTTCTAGGGGGGAAAAATAAGGTAGACTCAAAATAGAGAAAAAGAAAACATGGCAGCATGGATTATGGAAGGTGAAGTTATTGAGAAAATCAAATCAATTTAAAAAAGGTGTATTGGAATTATGCGTTCTTTATTTACTGAAAAATAAGGATCGATATGGTTATGAAATTACCCAATTGGTCAATAAAAATATTCCGCTTACAGAAGGAGCGCTTTATCCAATATTGAGACGATTTGTCAAAGAAGGGTATTGTGTGACCTACCTTAAAGAATCAAAAGGAGGACCTGCACGCAAATACTACCAAATCACTTCACTGGGAAAAGAATATCTGGCTGAGTTAAATAAGGAATGGATGGTGTTTGTAGAAAATGTGGCGTTGTTAAAACAGGAGGAAGATGAGAGAGCAAATGAATGATTTTTTTGAAGCGTTAGAAGGATTATTTTTAGAAAAAGATAAAGAAGCTTTTCTTGAAATAAAAGCAGATCTTTCAAGAGAAATCAAAGTAAGGATGGCAGAAGGAGAATCTTGTGAAGCAATTTTAAAAGCTCTGGGAAGTCCGCAAGAAATTGCTGAAGCTTATTATGAAGACCAGCGCTTAGAAAAAGCGATGAAAGCAAAGCAAGATATAATTGCTGGCGAAGACCTGGTACGTGAATATAAATTGAAGCGTAATTCTTGCTTAAAACGTTGGATGATCAAACTAGGTAAGTTATTCTTGTTTTTGTTCCAAATTTTATTGCTAGTGACTAGTTTCTATTTTTTGATGATGGTGCTATATTATCTGATTTATGAACAGGTTATGATGTGGGGAGCCGTGGCTTCGTCGTTATTTTCGTTATGCTTCGTTATTGTATTAAAGAAACCTGAGCAGGTAAGGAAGAGATTGTTTCTAGTTTATTTTGTGGGAATAGTTAGTTTTTTATGTAACCTATTACTTGTGTTCAATCACAGCTGGGTTTATCAAGGGCAATTTTTGACAAGAGACATAGAACTTAAAGCAAATGCGATTGAGTCGTTGAATGTGTCTTCCACATATCCAGTAGATATTAGTGTAATCCAACTATCCGAAAATGAAACAGCGAAAGTAGAAGTCAAGGGTCATATCAGAAAGCAAGATCAAAAACAGCTGTTCAGCATGAGTAGCAGCAAAATGAACTTGACCATTGGACACCCAAGATTTTTTGACTGGTCACAAAACATGGGGAAAGTTGAGATCATTTTTTATCTTCCGGAAAATACCAAACATAAATCCCTTCGTTTTAACTTAGAACAAGGAGAAGTAACGTTAAATCATACATATGCAGAAAAGATTAACTTGAAGATGAAAAAAGGACGAATAAGCATAACCGATGTTTATAGTAAAGCAATCCAAATAAACAGCCAATCTTCCGATGTTAGTGTCCATCAATTTTTCTCTGAGCTGGCTATAAAAAATAAAGTTGGAAAAACAATTCTTTCTGATGGTCAAGGAAAAATCCGGGTAGTGACTGACAGTGGGGTAATAAAAGTTCTCTCAACGATGAGTGAAAAAATGGAATTGAATAATATCGAAGGAAAAAATATTGTTTCATCAGGAGCGATTCAACGATTGACTGCCCGTAATATGAAAGGGACTACGATTATTGAAAAACAAGCAGGAGACACATCGATAAAAAATGGCTCTGGGAAATTGGTATTGACGGATTTAACTGGTGGTTTATCGGTAGGAAATGATTCAGGGACGGTTATCGTCAGTCAGCAAGTCCCTTTAGAAGCAACAGTGAAAAGTGCTAGTGGTCATGTGAAGTGGGTGCAGTCACAAGACGTTATTAGTCGTTTTGATTTAAGTAGTACGTTCGGGGAAATAACTAATCAGTTTAAAGAGCAGACAAAAGACGAGGCGAACACTATAAACATCTCCACTAAAAAAGGCAATATCATGGTCTTAAAAAAGGAACTTGAGGGGAAAAGCTAGATAATAGAAACAAGTGCCTGTTCCAGAAAAATCATCCGATATTTTCTGGAACGGGCACTTGTCATGTTAGCGAATAAAAAGGGGAGTGCTTACTCATCGATGATGGCTAGATGCGATACTGTTGACTAGATTAAATTGCATTACATCAGTTAGTCATCTGTTTCATCTTGTTGATCTTTTCTTCTTCCGGAGTAACAATGATCGTTTTTTGATTTTCATAAATCACATAGCCTGGTTTTGCGCCATTCGGTTTGCGCAAATGCTTGACTTGAACCAAGTCCACTGGTACTTGGGCAGAATGACGGTATTTTGAGAAATAAGCAGCTAATTCAGCGGCTTCAGTTATCGTTTCATCAGATGGCTGGTCACTTTTGATAATGACATGAGAGCCAGGAATATTTTTGGCGTGGAGCCAATAGTCTGTTTTCTTCGCCGTTTTTAAGGAAAGTTGATCATTTTGAAGATTGTTTTTCCCTACCAAGATCAACGTACCATCAGTAGAAAGATATTGATCTGGCTGTGAAGGTTTCTTGCGTTTTTGTTTTTTCGAAGATTTCTTTTTTAAATAACCTTCTGCTGTCAATTCTTCTTTGATCACTTCGATATCCATAGGTCCAGCAATCTCTAATTGGGACAAGACAGATTCTAAATAATCGATCTCATTTTTGGCTTCTTCGATCTGTTTACCAATCAATTTGACGGCATTTTTTAGTTTTTGGTAGCGATGGAAATATTTTTGGGCATTTTGATTGGGCGTTAATGCTGGATCAAGCTTGATTGTGATCGGCCGATCTTCTTCATAATAATTAGGCAATGTTACTTCATTTGCGCCCCGAGGTACTTGAGCCATAAAAGTAGTTAATAGTTCGCCATCTCTACGATAATCTTCGGCATTTTCCGAATCTTTTAAAGTCTGCTCCCGTTTTTTCAGTTTATTTCTGTTTCGTTTAAGCTCGTTTTCAATCTTGCGGATGAGCTCGCCACCTTGTTGTTTGGCACGGTCTTTTTCTGCTTTTTCTTGATAAAACGCATCTAATAACGCACTGAGAGTCGGGTACATCTTTTTTTGTTGCGTATTTGAATCAAAGAAACGATAGTTGATCGGCGTAAAATATTCTTTCTCCGCTACTTCATAAAGGCTAGGGGAGCATTGGGTGTCGATTGCTGTGAAGAATTCTTGCCATACCAACATTTTTTCATTGGGGCGTTCTGTTAAGCGAGCTACCAATTCTTGCGCAGTATCAAAACCGATTCCTTGAAATTGTTGTTGGATTCCTTTTGGTGTCAAGTCCATTTGAGAAAGCCGATGGAAGACTTTTTCTTTTTCCTGACTAAAGGGATTCAGCTGGTTTTGTTCAGGTGGAGCAATATAGTCTACACCAGGCAGAAGGGAACGATAAGTGTTTTGTGAACTACCAATATGCTTGATCGCATCTAAGATTTTTCCTGATTCTTTATTCACTAAGATGATCGTGCTATGTCGACCCATGAGTTCCACAATCAAAATGATATTTTGGAGATCTCCTAGTTCGTCTCGTTTCGTGAAATGAAAGTGGATCACTCGGTCGTTTTCGATTTGTTCGATCGACTCCAAAATTGCCCCATCAAGATGCTTGCGTAACATCATCACAAAGTTCGGTGGTGTGTCTGGATTTCGATAGTCGATCTGAGTGATCTGGATTCGAGCATAACTAGGATGTGCAGATAAGAGCAAACGCTGATTTTTACCACGTGAGCGAATCACTAATACGACTTCATTTTCGTAAGGTTGGTGGATTTTAGAAATCCGACCAGATAATAGAGTCTCACGCAATTCATTGATCATTGCATGAGTAAAGACACCATCAAAGGACATGGTTCATTCCTCATTTCTTTTCATAAGTAGTTTCATTATAACGAAAAAAACGTAGAAAGACCAATTTACTAGGTAGTTATCAACTGATTTGATCATAAAAAGATACTGGATTGAAAAATAATCGATATTCTTTAAATGTATTTTTTTCTATCTACCTCAAACTTAGGTATAATAAAAGAAAACGAAAAAGAAGGTGATCGCTATGTGGAAAGAGATAAGTGAGACCATCAAAGTCAAATACCATCATTTTTTGGCTGATTTCGATACGCATCCACAACGCTATTTTATGCGTTTATTATTCGTATTCCTTGTTTCACTGGTCATTACGATCACGATGTTTGTCTTTCCTAAAAATATTAGAGAAGCACAGGTGGAGAGCTTAGTCTATGCAGACATCGATTCTCCTAAGCTTAAACCTTTGAATATCAATGAAGCCTCGCAAACAATTGAAGAAAGTAAAGCTATTTCAGTTTTGTTCAGTGTGCCAAGTGGAGAAATGTATCAAGCATTAATGGACATTTTTCATGATCCAAAAAAAATGGCGGAATTGAATCGCCCTATTTATTTTTACCCATTGGTTTATCAGGTCAATGAATTAGAACAATGCTACGATTTAAAGCAAGAGCATTTGACGGTAATCTTTTTCCAAAATGGCAAAGAAACCAATCGCTTAGTCTATAACGCAAATCAGTTAAGTGATTTCCCTACGCAGCTGATTCCCGAATTAAATCGTTTGCCATTAGCGAATATCAAGAAATTAGAAGAAGAACTTGGGAAAGAAACGCAAACGACTTCGACTAATGCTCAACTGGGAACAGATCTTAATGCTGGAAATAAGACGGAATAAAAAAACAGTTGACGAACATGCTAAATTCGATTAGACTTAGATTAATTATTAAGGAAAGGGTGATCCACAATGAACTTATCAAACCAATTTTTAGCAGGAACAACTCAAGCTTGGCGTAACTGGCGTAGATAAGTTGTATTGATGGCGAACTTTGACCGTAGATACAACTTTTTAGAGTACAAATCTAAAATTTGTATCTATGCTGGACAAGAAATTTGACTACCGCATAGATTCGATCTATGCGGTTTTTTGTATGTAAGAAGACAATTACCGTTGGGGTGATTGTCTTTTTTTGTCAGTTCGTGTCATAAACCAGACTTGAATAATAATGATTAAAGGAATGAGGGGGAAGAAAAATGAAAAATAAACGTTTGATCACAGTTGTTGCACTTATTATGCTTTACTTAGTAGGAACCTTTATTTATGAAAAAATAACGCCTGCTTCTACTGAATCGAAACCAAAAGAAACGGATCAAACTGTTTCCATTGGGGTTTTGCAATATGTGAGCCATCCGGCATTAGATGAAATTTACCGTGGGATCAAAGACGGTCTCAAACAATCAGGGCTTGAGGAAGGAAAAAATTTAACGATCTCCTTTCAAAACGGGCAAGCAGATCAAAGTAAATTAGCCACCATGAGTCAACAATTAGTACAAGCTGACCCAGATGTCCTAGTAGGGATCGCTACTCCGGCTGCTCAGTCTTTAGCTAATGTAACGAATACGATCCCACTAGTCTTAGGTGCGGTCACAGATCCAGTTGGTGCCGGCTTAGTGAACTCTTTAAAAGAACCAGGTGGAAACATCACAGGCGTATCTGATCAGCCTCCTGTTGAAGCGCAAATCAAGTTAGGCGCTGAATTGATGCCGAATGCGAAGAAAGTCGGAATTTTATACGCTTCTTCAGAAGATAATTCAAAATACCAAGTAAGCCAAGCAGAAAAAGCGATTCAAAAAGCAGGTTTAACTTCAGTAAAATATGCTGTACCTTCTACGAATGAAATCGCCCAAACTGTCCAAGTGATGAGTCAACAAGTGGATTTCATTTATGTTCCTTTAGACAATACAATTGCTAATGCTATGCAGACAGTGGTAAAAGAAGCTGATAAAGCGAAGATCCCAGTGATCCCTTCAGTTGATTCAATGGTCGAACAAGGTGGCTTGGCAACGATCGGGATCAATCAATATGATTTAGGTGTTCAAAGTGGGAAAATGGCTGCGATTCTTGCATTAGGAAAAGAAAAACCAGCAACGACACCTGTTTACGTCTTTGATAAAGGCGATGTCATCATCAATGAAAAACAGGCGGAAAAATTAGGGATCACGATTCCTGATTCAATAAAGCAAGAAGCTAAAAATGTTTCAGAAGAACCGAAAGACGAGGGGGATGAACAATGATCGTATCAGCAATTTCACAAGGGATGTTATGGGCAATCTTAGGATTAGGAATCTTTATGACTTATCGGATTTTGGATTTTCCTGATATGACGACTGAAGGATCATTTCCATTAGGTGGAGCAGTTTGTGTAACAGCTATCACTCACGGAATCTCACCGGTTTTAGCAACACTGCTTGGCGTTGGTGCAGGCATGCTTGCCGGACTAGTTACGGGGCTGTTGTATACCAAAGGAAAGATCCCCGTGATCCTTGCCGGAATCTTAGTCATGTCTGGATTAAACTCGGTGATTTTATTCGTGATGCGCACACCAAATCTTTCTTTATTGAATCATTCGATTTTACAAGATACGTTCAATGGTCTTCATTTACCTGACTATTTTGATACCGTGTTACTTGGCTTGCTTGCATTAAGTCTCTTGATTGGTGTCTTACTGTTCTTTTTCAATACCGATTTAGGTCAAGGGTATATCGCGACAGGAGACAACGAAACGATGGCTCGTTCCTTAGGGATCAAAACAGATCGAATGAAAATCTTAGGATTGACTCTTTCAAATGGTGTTATTGCTTTATCAGGTGCATTGATTGCACAAAATGATGGGTATGCCGATGTCAATAAAGGAATTGGTGTCATCGTGATCGGGTTAGCTTCTATCATTATTGGAGAAGTGATTTTCCACGAATTAACGTTAGCAGAACGCTTGATTGCCATTGTCGTGGGAAGCATCATCTATCAATTATTGATCCTGATCGTCATTAAACTTGGGTTTGACACAACATATCTCAAACTCTTCTCCGCTATTATTTTAGCCATTTGTTTGATGATTCCTCAGTTAAAACAAGCATTGAAACTTAAAACCGGTTTTGAAAAGGAGGTTTGACCATGACAGCGATCATCACAATTAAAAATGGAAAAAAAGTCGTTAGCAATGGCATGAATGAAGAAAAAGTATTATTAGATGGAATTGATTTGACAATCAATAAAGGCGATTTTATTACGGTCCTTGGTGGTAATGGTGCGGGAAAAAGTACGCTGTTCAACACGATCGCAGGAACATTACAATTAAGTCAAGGGTCGATCGCTTTTAAAGAGCGGAATATCACGAAAGAAACAGAAGAAAAACGGGCTTCTTTTCTTTCTCGGGTGTTCCAAGATCCTAAGATGGGCACAGCTCCAAGGATGACAGTAGCAGAGAACTTGCTTTTGGCTCAAAAAAGAGGAAAGAAAAGACCCCTTCGTCTCCGTAACCTAAAGAACCAAAGAGAAACATTTTATCAATTGTGTCAAGAAGTTGGAAATGGGTTGGAGCAGCATTTAGATACGCCAGCTGGGGAATTATCAGGAGGGCAACGCCAAGCATTGAGTTTGTTGATGGCGACCATTGAAGCGCCTGAGTTGCTGCTATTAGATGAACATACAGCAGCGCTCGATCCTAAAACTGCCAAATCATTGATGCAATTAACCAATCGCAGGATTACTGAACAACACTTGACTTGCTTGATGATCACCCACCGGATGGAAGATGCCTTGAATTATGGGAATCGTCTGATCGTTTTACAAAAAGGACGGATCGTGAAAGATTTGTCTAAAGAAGAAAAAGAGCAATTGTCACTAGCGGATCTATTACAATTTTTTGAAGAAGTGTTAGATTAGTTTTTGATTACTGACTGCTTTTCCTTCTACTTATGCCTAGTATGCCTATAGTAGATTGATTTGTTTTAAATGAATGAAAAAGAGGCCCCGCTTGTTTGACAATCATGTTGACAAGTTTCTCATCCCTCCTTTAAACTTAGAAAGACTCGTCAATCATAGACATAAGAAAAAGCACAAGAAACAGAACTAAACAATCGACCATCTGATGTCTCGTGTCATGTTTACGAGGATTGGATGGTTGTTTTATTTTATAAGGAGGAAAAAGATGATCTCTGGTAAAACAAAACTCACAGGCTTTTTTGCAAAGCCTGCTTCTCATAGTCTTTCACCGTTGATGCACAATCTGGCATTTTCACATTGGGGTATTGATGCCGTTTATCTAGCTTTTGAGGTAGATCAAACGAACCTAGGACAAGCCGTTGAGAGTATCCGCACATTAGATATGTTGGGCGTAAATGTTTCAATGCCGAATAAAACGGCTGTCTTGGCATACCTTGATCAGTTAAGCCCTGAAGCGGAATTGATCGGAGCGGTCAACACGATCGTTCACCAGGAGCAACGTTTGATTGGTTACAATACAGATGGTATGGGATTTGTACGTTCCGTCAACGAAACGGGGCATCCGATCAAAAATCAAAAAATCGTTGTTCTAGGAGCAGGTGGTGCAGCAAAAGCAATTGTCGTACAAATGGCACTAGAAGGCGCACAAGAAATCACGATTTACAAACGTTTGAATGCCACTTTTTTACCACTAAAAGAGTATTTTGCGAAAGTCTCTGAGAAAACAGGTTGTCCCATCCGATTACATGATTATGCGGACGAAAGTCAACTGGCATTAGATTTGAGTCAGGCGAATCTATTGATCAACGCAACTGATATCGGAATGGGAAGCAAGAAAGACCAATTACCGATTGCTGATGTAAAGTTGTTGCATTCGCAATTAGCCGTCTTTGACTTGATCTACTCCCCTAGTGAGACACGATTAATCCAAGAAGCCAAAAAAATGGGAATCAAAGCCTATAATGGTTTAGGTATGTTGATTCATCAAGGAGCAATTGCTTTTGAACTGTGGACACATCGAGAAATGCCAGTCCAGAACGTACGAGAACGATTAGAACAAGAAGTGTGACGAGCTTTACGTGTAGTGGCTTGTCTCATTTCGTTATTTTTTATTAAATTGTGGTTCAAATAGCTGTTTTTATCAAGAAGATAGCGTATCCTTTATTTACTTGTACAGATAGCAGGGAGGAAACAAAATGAGTCGGATGGATCGTTATAAGAACATCCATAAAAAAGCAAAACCATTAAAAAAAGAATCAACCGGTTTTTTTAGACGTGAACGTCAAAAGGACAAAGCGTTGAATGATTCAAGAGATGAAGCTACTCGGATCTATCAACCTGATCAGGATTCTTCTTATTCTTCCAGAGAAGGACAAGCTAATGACTATCAAACTCCTTATTCCTATGCAAAAGCAGGAAACAAAAAAGGATTTAATCAAACGAAGAAAAGCTTTTTTAAGAGGAAGAAAGAGCCAAAAGAAGTTCGTCCAAAAAAGAAACGTTCGTGGGGGAAAATCATTCTAGGCATTATCCTATTTTTATTCTTATTTTCAGTCATTTCCTTTTTTGTCGGGAAATCCATGGCAGAACATGATACCAGTTTGCCGAGTGTTACAACGGAATCATTTGATGGTGTACAGTCTTCGAGTGGCGCACATAATATTCTGATATTAGGTAGTGACACTAGAGGTGAGGATGCTGGTCGTGCAGATACGATCATGGTGTTACAGTTAGATGGACCTGCTCATAAACCAAAATTGATTTCATTTATGCGTGATAGTTTTGTAACAATTCCAGGAGTTGGTCAAAATAAGATCAATGCAGCTTATGCTTATGGCGGTGCTGATCTGGTCCGTCAAACCATCAAAGAAAATTTTGGACTTGATTGCCAGTATTACGCAAAAGTCGATTTTAAATCGTTTGAAAAAGTGGTCGATGCATTGTTTATGAATGGTATCAAGATCG
Source organism: Enterococcus sp. C74 (assembly GCF_040887125.1). Classification (NCBI taxonomy): domain Bacteria; kingdom Bacillati; phylum Bacillota; class Bacilli; order Lactobacillales; family Enterococcaceae; genus Enterococcus; species Enterococcus sp. C74. The sequence goes on from NZ_JBFOFA010000002.1 coordinate 111,452, forward strand.
ATGCAGAGAAAGATTTGAATCTGGATGGTGTCGATATCAAAAAAGGTGTCCAAAAAATGGATGGCCATACACTTTTACAGTATGCACGTTTTAGAAAAGATGAAGAAGGCGATTTTGGTCGAGTAAGACGGCAACAACAAGTCATGAATACGATTTTTAGTCAGCTAAAAAATCCCCTAAACTTGGTTCGTGCCCCTTACGCTGCCGGAAAAGCCATTGGTTATACCTCAACGGATGTTTCATCATTGTTTATTATCAAAAATCTCTTGTCGATTGCTCGAGGTGTCGGTGGTGTGGATCGTTTAAGCGTGCCTGTTGAAGGTTCATGGAACTTTGGAAACAGTAGTTATGCCGGAAGTATTTTGGTGATCGACAATGACGCCAATCGTGCAGCAATCAGTGATTTTTTAAGTAAATAAATGGAAGAAAAGAAATAGAAAGTTACTATCTGCAATCATCTATTTCACTTCGTTTAGTAAAAGTCCTCCATCTGCAATAGGTGGGCGATGCAACACTTTGGATTTTCACCAATTGTAAAAGCTAAGTTCATAAAACGACTGTTAGACAAGGGTCTTCAGTCGTTTTTTTCTTTTGAAAAAATAGTTTTGGGTTGTCATATGCGAATGTTTGTTCCATAATAAAGAAGTCTGTTCTAAGACTGAGAATCATGGAGGGGATAAAATGAAAACTGTTATACTGGCTGAAAAACCTTCCCAAGCAAAAGCTTATGCTGAAACATTTAAGAAACGAATACGTCACGAAGGGTATTATGAGATCGTTGATCCGTTGTTTAGTGGGGAAGTAACGATTACTTATGGATTCGGTCACTTAGTGGACATGGTCCCTCCTGGTGCATATGAAGAACGCTGGAGTAAATGGTCCTTAGCTAACTTACCAATTTTCCCAGAAACCTTCCGCTATGAAGTGCCGAAAGAAAAACAAGCACAATTTTCAATCGTCAAAAAGGAATTACAATCAGCGGATACGATCATTATTGCGACAGATGGAGACCGTGAAGGAGAAGCCATTGCTTGGTCGATTATCATTCAAGCGCAAGCCTTCACCAAAAGCAAAAAGTATCAACGTTTGTGGATCAATTCGCTGGAAAAAGAGGCGATTTATGAAGGCTTTAAAAACCTTCGTCCAGGCGAGAGCTATTTTCCTAAATATAAAGAAGCGAAAGCTAGACAGAATGCGGATTGGTTGATCGGGATGAACGGGAGCCCATTATACAGCCTCTTACTGCAACAAAAAGGGATCGATGGCAGCTTTTCTTTAGGACGTGTCCAAACGCCAACCTTATATATGATCTATCAGTTACAAGAAACGATTAAAAACTTCAAAAAAGAACCATACTATGAAGTAGAAGCGACGATCAGTTGTGATGATGGACGGTTTACAGGGAAAATCGATCCCAAGCAGAATTTTAAAACCCTCGAAGCGCTACATCAAGCAATTGAAAAATCAGGCGCGTATTTAGGGAAGCAATCAGGACAGATCTTATCGGTCATTAAAAAAGAAAAACAACTAAGTAGTCCACGTTTATTTTCTTTATCTAGTCTCCAGACAAAAATGAACCAATTGATGAAGGCGAGTGCCAAAGCGACATTAGATGCTGCCCAAGGGCTCTACGAAAAGAAATTTTTAAGCTATCCTCGGACAGATTCTACTTACATTACTGAAAATGAACATCACTACTTGGTGAAAAACTTAGTACGTTATAAAGATTTTTTAGGGATCAGCAGCGTAGAGACTCCTGAAACATGGTCGAAAAAAAGATATGTTGATGCGACAAAAGTCCAAGAACACCATGCAATTATTCCAACAAAAACGATACCTTCCAAGGAACGTTTTGCGCAATTATCACGTCTGCAACAAGCCATCTATTTACAAGTAGCGAAAACGACTATGGCAATGTTTGCCGAAAATTATGTATATGAAGAAACAACGATTTATACTGGTGTCCAAGAACTTCGCTTAAAAAGTACAGGGAAAATCCCAATCAAAAAAGGGTGGCAAATGATCTTAGCAACCAAAAGCAAGCAGAAAGAAGTCCAAGTATTACCAGATGTGGTAAAAGGTCAGGTGGTCGGCGTTGATCTGAAAAGTATTCAAAAAGAAACCCAACCACCAAAACCATACAACGAGGGAACACTAATCACTGCGATGAAAACGGCAGGGAAAACATTGGATGATGAAGAAGCACAGGAAATCTTAAAAGAAGTTGAGGGAATCGGAACAGAAGCGACTCGAGCCAATATTATTGAAAATCTAAAGCAACGTCACTATATCGAGGTCACTAAAAATGAAATCACTGTTACGGCTAAAGGAATCACTCTTTGTAAAGCGGTCGCTCAAGAACCTTTGTTGACTAGTGCGGAAATGACTGCTCAGTGGGAAGGATACCTCAAAAAGATCGGTAACAATGAGGGCACACCCGAAGTCTTTTTAGCAAATATCAAAAAATTCATCCTTCATTTACTCGAATCCGTGCCAAAACAACTGACTTCAGTCGATTTATCTGAAGAAATCACTGGAACGCGCCAAATCAAAGCGCTGGAGAAGAAAAATGATCAACTAGGCAGATGTCCAAAGTGTAAACAAGGGATCGTCATGTTGCATCCAAAAGTAGCAACTTGTACCAATGCTTCCTGTGATTTTAAACTTTGGCCAACGATTGCAAAGAAGAAGCTGACGAAAACGATGATGCGGGAATTATTGTCTAAAGGCAAGACTAGTAAAGTAGTTAAAGGGTTGACTGGCAAAAAAGGGAAGTTTGATGCAGTACTAGAACTAAAAGCAGATTATTCGATCGGTTTTTCTTTTCCGTGGATGGAAAAATCAGGAGAAAAAAATAAAGAAGAAAAATAATTATTCCGAAAAGTGTTGGTTTATTTATCCAAAAATAACATACGATTTATAAATAAGGAGTTTAAGCGTTTGAAAAAAGTTCATTCATTGTTAAATTATTTGATGGGAACGATCACGATCGTTGCTGTTTATCAAGCATTATTAAAATATCCAGAATATGGTACGAAATTATTGTCTATCACGAAAGACCCTACGGCTTATTCACCTACACTGCTACTATCAACACTAACAGCTGGAGCGAAAAGTGCCACATACTTTTTACACAAAACAAGTAGTCTGTTGAAACGAAAGAAACAACGTAAGCAATTACTGATGGTCATCGCAGCACTAGTAATCATTTACTTTCTACCCGTATTGACACAATTATGGCATCAGTATTTTGGTTGATTACCGGAAACAAACCACATTCACAGTTATAATAGAGCATGATGATTCACTTTGAAATTTCTTTATCATAAAAGTATCATGATAAATTAGTAAAATATATAACTAAAGATCTTAGAACATATTTGTGTTTTAAGATCTTTTTCTATTGGAAATGCTAGGTTAAGTCCGTTTATTATCAAGGAATTAAGCTCACTTACTTATAACATCAATGAATATGTCGGTTATTGATTTGTTAGTGATTATAAGATTTGAACATTAGATGTTTAAGAATGAAAATTGTCGTTTTAGACAAGTTAACAGCTAAAGCTCGCAGAAGTGGGTACGACAATTCATAAAAAATTAGAGAATAACAAGTTATTTCTTGTGGTGCTTTTTATTTCTATTTATGGAAATTAATGGATTATTTCTCACTAATAATAATTATAAAATAAAAGCGCATTAAAAAATCTTTTGTTTCGACAAAATCTTATATGCCAGATATTTAATAAGGTTAAGAACTAAACAAATGATTATTTTTTATGCAAAAAATAACGTAAATAGGAAGGTGCAATCATTATGCCGGAAACAAATAATCAAATCGAGGGTTCAACGTTAACGAATGATCAGGAGCTGTATGAACATCTGAATTTTTCTGAAGAAGAAATCGAAACAGATCAACAACAAAAAATAGGTGAACGTATTGATGTGAATGATCATATATTGTTGGATGGTATGATTTCAAACCATCAAAATGAGTTCTCTAAATTGCCCGATGATATAAAAATACCAAGCGAAAAAATACGTAATATTCATGATGATAATCCAATGAATAAACTACTATGCTTACACAAAGGCAAACTCTATTATATTGAAAATTTGGACCCACAAAAAGGAGAAAAAAAAGCTTATGTAATTGCTGAGGAAGTATGGTATGGAGATAAACGATTGTTCCAAGCGAGCATTCAGCATAACATCAACCAAACCTTAATTAATTTTGCTAAGACGACAAAAAATAAGAAAAATGGTACTCGCACGCTACTTGCTAGTCCGAGTTTAGTGTACAATATTATCAAGAATAATGAAATTTTTGAAAATGCAAAAGAAACTCAGGGGATAGCTCGTACAGTAGCACAACCAGATCCAACATATATTGGTGAGCGTCTTAAGATAGGGATCCCCAAGTATGGAACTAGGGATCCGGAAATGAAAGTTCAATTAATGTTGCATGAAGATAAGCTCTATCAAATTGACCGCCAAAATAAACAGTCAAAACTACTCGCAGATAACGTAAAATTTCAATATGGAACAATCTATAAGAGAAATGAGCAAGGGCTAAGAATGGTGCTATTCAGTCCTAATACTCTTAAAGAGTCTCACAATATAGGTTTGATAAGATCATTTTTTACTAAAGAAAAAAGAGAAAAAACTCAAACGAAGTATGTAAGCGCCGATACCCTAGAGGACATCAATCAGCGATTACAATATTTTAAAAATATGGAAAAGAAGGATCAGATAGAAAGTAAACCTTGGCCTGAGGTGGATGTTGATAGCATATCATCGTTAAAGAAGTTAACAATAGTAAAAGATCCAAACCTTCACAACGATAAAGACCCAATCTATTACGATTACGACAAACGTGCTCTTTATAAGTTAGAGATTAACGATCACGGGAAAGTCCAAAAAGCTTATTTGCTTACTAATAAACACCTTGATAGACAACTTCATAAAAGCCATCTTGCATTAAACGATATCAATAAAAATATAAAATTGAATTTATTTCCTGTACCAAAGTTGTTTTCCGGATTGGCGTGGACACAAAAAGGGGAAGTAGAAAAGAAAGTGGCGTATTTTATTGAATTCCAAAAAACGATTTCTCATGAAAATAGAAACAAAGATGTATATACACTTTTGTTGAAAGATACCAATTTGTATTTAGTTGATCATAGATCAAAAGTGGCTATAAAGGTTGCCGCTAATGTCAATTTTGAAGATGGTAAGATCAAATCAGATAATAAAATACTCTTATCCAACTTATCGCCTAATGAAAATATGAAATGGCCTATATCTTCATACAAAGCTTCTAAAATTTATGAAATAGCAAAAATAAACCAATCGAGGAACATTCCTCAACTAAGTAATAATGTAGTAGAGTTGCAAAAACGCTCAAAAGGAAAAAGCCAAACTCAAAGAGAACTCCTGAATCAGAATCAGAAGATGGACACTCGTTCATGCGTTTCAATCGGAGAAAGACCTGGAACATCTAGGTAATTATTGAAATTTATTGAAGGATTATTTCTTGCAGATATTAAACAAATGATCTTTTTAGAAAAACAATAAATAGAAAGGTATGATCTCTATGATAGAAAATAGCATGAGCAAAGAGGAACTATATAATCATCTGAATTTTTCTAAGGACCAAATCGCAGAAGACCAAAACAAAGAGCCATATGAAAATATTGTGGTGAACGAGCATGTATTTTTGGTTGATATAATTTCAACCTATAGAAATAAATTTTCCCAATTGCCCAATAAGGTAAAATTACCAAGCAAAACAATAGATAATATTCACCAAGGTGATCCAATGGATAAACTATTATGTTTATACCAAGGGAAACTTTATTTCATAGAAAATTTGGATCCACAAAAAGGAGAAAAAAAAGCTTATGTAATTGCTGAAGATGTAGAGTATATAAATGGTGAATTGACGCAAGGAAGTAAAGAAAAGAATAACTACCAAAATTTAATTGGACCTGTAGAAATGGAGAATAATCCCTCAAAGGACGCTCAATCGTTATTTGTTCATTCACGTGTAGTATACGATATTATCAAAAAGGATAACGAATACAAAAAAGCAAAAAAAGCCGAGAGAGCAGCACGTACAATAACAGAACCAGATGCAACTTACATTGGTGAAAATCTCAAGATAGGAATCCCGCAGCGTACGGCATCCGATCTTAGTGTAAATGTTCAATTAATGGTACATAAAGGCAAACTTTATCAATTGGACACTGAGAGCAGCAAGTCGAAACTCCTCGCAGATAACATAGAAGAGAAAGAAGGGATATATTATAAAAGAAATAGTCAAGGGTTGAGAGTTGATCTGTTCTCGCCTTCCAATGTGACAACGGTTGATACAAATAATTTCATTCAAAGACGTTGGACTCGGGAGGGTAAAAATAGAGATAGAACGGCAACGATGTACGTCGATTCACTTACTTTAAAAGAGATTAATCAGCGACTAAATGGGTTTAAAATGATGGAAGATAGACAACAGATAAAGAGTAAACCATGGATTAAGGTGGATGTTAGAGCATTTTCATCATTATCAATACCAAAAAATCAAAGTCACAATAAACAGAAAGATCTATTTTATTATAAAGTAGGGACCATGAGGGATAAACTATATAAATTAGAGACTGAATCTCAAGATGGTAAGAATGTGAAAATCATAAACGCTTATTTGCTTGCTGATAAGGATCTCTATAATTCACCAAATGCAAAACATATTGCAGTCCAAGACTGGGATACAAATGTAAAAATAAATTTATTCCTTAAATCAAAGATGTCAAACGGATTTATATGGATAGATAAAGGAGAAGTTGAAAAGAACATCAATTATTTGAATGAGGCCAAGAAACATTTTCCTAGAAATCGTTCTCCTAGAGATTTACATAAACCCCGAGAGCATGAAAAAAGAAATGTAAATTCGTGTACACTTTTGTTGAATAAGAACAATTTATATTTAGTTAGTCATAAAGGAAAACAGGCTGTCCTGATTACTGATAATGCACATTTTCAAGACGGCAAGCTCAAATTAGGGGATAAAGTAATTGCAGACAAATTACCAAAGACGTCTAATAAAGATGCCATGATATGGAGTCTCTCTGCTGAGAATGCCACGAAATTCTTAGACATAGCAAATATAAACAACTTCGTTCAAGGTAGAAATTTGATTGATTTGACAACACCCGCAAAAGCATCACACGAACTTGGCGCTAGTAACATCGTTCGAGATAGTAAGTCGTTAGAAGATTTGACAAAGTACAAACAACCATTACCCGAACGACGTACTAGTAACATTGCTCAAGGTGGAAATTCATTAAGCAATTTGATTGATTTGACAACACACGCAAAAGCATCACCCAAACTTAATAGAAATACTCAAAGCAACATTCTTGGACACGCTCAAAAGCGTCCTGCACCGCAAACTCCTCAAAAAGGTAGTAATGAAGACCTGTCTAGATAAAATGATTGTAGCATTCGGATTTATTGAATAAGAAGAACGAGTGATTTTTATTTGCTTTACTAGTTATGTGGTAGCCTTAAAATGGGGAACCTCAGTGCAAAGAATTTTATTTCCATTACTATTTATTTAATTTTTGCTATTTTTATGCTGAGCTATTTACTAGAAAATAGAATATTCTAACCGTGTTTAAGGACATCAAAGGCAGTAGTAGCTACTATCTTTGATGTTTTTTTATTAGTTTTTTTATAGAATGATCGTTCAAAAATATGTGATTACGTCTTGTATGTAGGTGAATAGACTATCTTCAGATAACAAAATTAGAATCACTGACCTTTTTGTTTTGTCATTTTGAAATAAAAGTTTTATTTTAGCTGAAGTGTAGATATAGAATGGAAAGCGGATAAAAGCTGTTTGTTTCAGTAATTACTTGAAAAACGCAAAGAAAACTAGTACGACTGTAAATAAATGAACTTTTATACAAGGCCATAAAAGGAGAGGGAATATGACGATGAAGAAAAGCGATAAACTATCACCAGAGGAACGATATTTATCTCTGGCATTTTCTGCTGATCAAATCCAAGAACATCAACATTTAACACAGGAGAACGGGTTAAGATTTCATCAACAATTTGAGCAGAGAGACGAGAACGACTTTCATGAACAACTACACATGAAACTACCCAAAAAATCGAAAAATACCGAGAAAAATCAGTTATTATATTATGATCATAATGAGGAGAAGCTATATAAGATCATTTCAAGCCAGAAAATTGTTAATAAAAAAAAGTCCTACCTAAATTGTCATGGAAAATTGATTACGAGTAACGTTAAATTTAGTGACGGTTCAAGAAAACTAGTCATAGACAATAAACAACAGAATCAAGAAACAACCTTGATTAAATTTGGGTTGGACGAACTGTTTAATAGAAAAAAATCACGGTTTATATGGTTGACAACAGAAAAAGAAAATGAACTAATAAATATAGTTGGTTCTTTAAACAATAAAGATCAGGAACATCACCAAAATGATGGAGAGGTACAACATACTGATCGCTCAAAACGTAAACTTCAGGAATGGCTGAGTAAAAATGAACCGGTAGTATATTATCCATTAGATGCTAAAAACAAGAGCGGTTATGACAAAGACGAGCCATTACTATATTTTGGGAACAATAACCTATATAAGGTTGATCATGAAAAGGGGCGGGCGACCCTAATTGCTGAAGGAGTGCAGGAAATTAATCGAAGTTTTGTATGGAACGATGTGGCACTTCTAAAAAATTTACCGAAAGAATGTGGGGAAAATCAAGCCGTAAGAGTCGATGAAAAATGTTTAGAATCGATTCGAAAAGTAGTGGATATAGTTAAAAGAAAACAAATTTTGGAAAACAAACCAGAAAACAATCTTACACAAGGCTCTTTAGCTGCTAAAGCTACTAAAGCAAGAAATGCACAAACATCTCCTAGTTTGACTTTGACATCACTAAATTATACTAATATAGACAGATAAAAAACTAATGTTCCTCAATTATAGTATCTCTTTAAAAAATTAAGTTGAATTGTTGCACAATAATGATGCAAATGGATTCTTAAAATAGCATGAATGATTGCTATAAATCATAGTCTTATTTAACAGTCTATAACCCCATATAATCGTTCTTACATTTTTAAGGTATATTAATCAACTGATAAAACACTACTTTCTAGGATACATCTATCAATCATTGCTCTAACAAAATATGGATAGATAAATTCACATCAAAATCTATTTTTGGTGTGAATGATTTCTAGATAGCTTTAATTCTAAATGGTTTTATGCATGCGTATATATATAACTGATTAGTGAACAAGAAAAGAATCGTTTTTATACTATCTGGTAAAAAGAAATAGAATAAATAGCAAGAAGAGAGGGTTTGCGGATTGTTAAAGGAAGGAGATAAAAATTTTATATTTTAGTTTACATAATATATATTATACAAAGTAGATTCAAAGTGAATTAAACCCCCATCAAACCGAAATCAAACTAAAAAGATAAAAAAATGACTCTTTCGAACCATTGCAAAATTTTAAAATTATTTTGTATTATAAAATCTCAATTAAATCGTGTTTGACAAGATTTAAACACGATTTAATTTTTTATCTGTCTATATAGTATGATTTGCAAAAGTCCATATCCATAATTTACAAAATTAGAAACAAAAACTCCACAATATTCACATGTGGCATTCTCTACAATAAAACAATCATAATCTTTACAATTCAATTTTATGCAAGTCATTCCTTACTAACGATCAGATCAACAGCGCTCTTATAATTCTCGATCATTTGTTTGTGTTGTTTTGTTTTGTCATGCGTTTACGTCCGTTAGCAATCAAACCAGCGACATAACAACCTGAATCATCCCAACACTCGTCTAAGACCGCTAATGATACCGATACTTGTTTTTCTACCCAGTTTTTAGTTCTATAAACCGACATTTATCAGAAAATCAATTAGCAATAAAATCGTTGGACAAGCTAGCATACAAAGAATTGATATAATTTAGAGAATAAATCTAGTTTGACAGTATAACCGAAAAAATAATAAAAAGAGTAAAAGAAGAAATAAAGAAAGAGCGACTAATCTTATGTCTAGTTGCTCTTTCTTTATTTTTTATTGTTTATGTATGAATTCTATCTTTCTAAGAAAGAACCTTCTGATTTTTCTTTGGAAGGGTTTTTATTGATTACTTTATCCTGTTTGTTTTCGGAAAGTTTCTCGACTTTCCTCATAGCTCTGATTTCATCAAACTTTTTTGATTGATTTCGCATTTTTTTAATGTTGTCGTCATAATCAGGTTGTATTGGACCAGGTCCATTTATCCAAACACGTTGCGTTTCATTGAATAGAGAAAAAAGTTTTACCCACGCTTTATTTTCTTTAGACAATTCTTTTTTTGGGTTTGAGTTATCTTGGTAAGACAGTCCTGCTAGTGCTATTTTAAGAGCGTCTTTATATTGAATTTTTTTTTGAGAAGATAATATTTCTGAAATATCTGATCCTGCTTCTTTAATAAAGTTTTCGTAATTTTCTTTTCGATCTCTAAGGGCCAGGCCTCTAAAGTTATTTTTATTTATATTTTTGTGCATTTCGTTCATTTCCTGAAGCAACATTTTTAAACGTTTACTATGTTGGTCGTCTCCAAGCGTTTCTATCTTGTTTAAGACATCTAAGTTTGTTTTTTTATTTCTAGAAAAAATATTGCTTGATACTATTGGACGATTCCCACCATTTTGTTGCAAAAATTGATTTATACGATCTTCGATATCTTGTTCGTTAACAGGATTTGGAGTTTGAGATTCTTGTTCGCTAACAGGATTTGTAGGTTGTAATTCTTTCATTTTTTTCTTCCTTTATTTTTTTTTGTAATTTTAAATAAGAAAAACCAATAATGGGGTTTCTTGTTTTTCCCCTGAATTAGAAAAATTAACATAAAATTAAATCCTTGCCGATCTAAATGAAACAAAAAATGTATTGTATTTCTGATATAGCATTTCTCTATTGTACACTGTAGGGATTAGTGCACCACTATTATACAAGGAGCGAATCACTAAAAATCGATTACATTGTATACATTATGCCAAGTAGATCCTTAACATAATAAAAATTCACTCTGTTGTTCGTCCACGTTCTGTCTTTTTTGAGAATCATTTTCATCTATAATTTTTTCATACTCGTGTTTTCCAGAAACATGCCTATCGTCAGCTCTATGTAATATCCCCTCATATAAAATCAAATATACATGATCAACGTGATACAGAATCCGGCCCACGCCCTTCAAGTGCGTTTGGTTGATTCATACGGCGCTGATGACGTTTAAATTTAAATCATCTTCTTAAATTTTTACATTATTTTTTCAATTGTTTATCTCATCAACCGACCATGCAGGTTATCTATTGATATTAGATCCAGTAGTTTTATCAATATTGTGTCTTGTATCGGGCGTGACATTTGTAATAATGCCTGCTCGTCCATTCAAATGATACAGAGATTTATTTATCATAACGGACTGAGAATTCCCACTGCTCAAGATATTGTCAGTCTCTACCCCATTTGCTAAATTCAAATCATTTGAAGAAGAAATAGTATTTTGCTTTATATTACTCGTTTTATCTTTTAGATCTTTAAAAGTACACTGTGCAGGAGTATTTTTTTTACTTTTCTGTGCATTTTTAATAGTACGTGGTAACGGAATAGGCTTTTCTCTTTGAGGAATTTCAGTGCCTAAAAAAGTGCCCCATCCAGTATTTTCATTCACCCCAAGCAGCCTTCCTGCGGAGTTCTCAACAATAATTAGTTTACTATAACGTGGTGCTGGAATAGGATGTCCAGATAAATGTGACGATGTAGCTAAATTTTGTTCACTCTTTTTTTTCGCTGCCTTGCGGATAAGTTCATTAAAAAAAGATTTGTAATTGCTGTTAGTTTGAGGATTAGGTTGTGTTTTTTCAAATTGTATCTCTAATGAATCATTGTCATTTTTTGTTGACTTACTAATTCGTTCATGTTGGCGATCATTTTGTGAATCGTCAGAACTTAAAGTGGTGCCCCATCCAGTATCTTCATCAATGTCAAAATTATTCTTTTTAAGGGACTCTCCTTTATTATTTAAAGGCTGAGACTGATCTTCTTGTTTCTCCGAAGAGCTTAATTGAGACTGAATGATAGTTGAATAAATAGTTGTTTCCGGTTTCTGTTTGAATTTTCCTTCAGGCAAGCCTACCAGCTCTGCATATATCATCTCCGATTGATCTTTGCCAAAAGTATTTTGTTGTCTATCAGATACGGTTTGCTCTGTATGTATAGAGTGAATATCTTGTTGAACTGCAGATTCTTCTAATCCGCTTTTTGACTCCTGAGTATTCTGCTTTTCCATATACTATCTCCTTTCGTTTATTTAGTAATTTTACCAGTCGTCTTTTATTCTTTTTAAGCTGATCACGCTTTTAATCAATTACCTCCTTCATTTTTTTCTTGTTGTTTCAATTGAATTTCCAAAAAAATTTACCTAATATTCTACCATTTTATTACAATTCACTTTCTACTAGAGAATTATTTTTTCTAAAACAAAAATAAAAAGGACAACGAGCAGCAAAACGCTCATTCTCCTTTTTATTTTTTATTTAATTATATCACAGTGTTTAATACGTTTCTTTTTTCTTATTTATGTATGAAGTCTATCTTCCAACTCTAGGTGGCAAAGATGGTGGTCTATCCATATTAGGGGTAGAATGCGGCAATGGAGCAGGTGATTTTGAGCCTCCCTTTATTTGTTCAAATGCCCGAGGTGGACGAGTAGGCGTTCTATTCATATTATGAGTAGAATCTGGTAATATAGTAATTTCTTCTTTAGATTTTCCTCTTATTTGTTCAAAATTCCGAAGAGTTCCTTGTTTAAGTTGTTTATCTAACTCTTGCAATTGTTGTATATAACCCTCCTTGTTTGACGATGCTTCTTTAGTATGTTTTTCTATAGTTTTTATAAATTTTTTTATATTTCGGTATTCTTTTCGTTTAGAAAGATTAAATCTATCCATACCTTTTAGTGGCTCAACCCTCACTCTCATGGTACTATAAAAATTTTCTTTAGCACTTGCCCCAGCAATTTTTGAACGTAATTCAATTTCTTTTTTTATCAACTCAGCATTATCTATAGGCATTATAGTACTTATCTCCTTTTTCTAGAATAAAATAATCATAAGTGAAGAAAGAATATTTATTGCATCTAATTTAAAAAAAATAATCTTATTCTGCTTTAAATCAATCACCTCCTTCATTTTTTTCTTGTTGTTTCAAATGCATTTCCCAAAAACGTTACCTAATATGCTACCATTTTATTACAATTCACTTTCTCCTAGAGAACTATTTTTTCTAAAACAAAAATAAAAAGGAGAATGAGCATTTTGCTCGTTCTCCTTTTTTTCATTCAATTATCTCACGGTGTTTAATACGTTTCTTAATTCATTGACAGATTGTTTAAACATTTGTTCTTCTTCTGGTGTAATTGATAATTCAATAACTTCTCTTACACCCTTTTCATCAACGATGGATGGAACACCTGTAAAGATATCTTTCACTCCATATTGACCAGATAAATAAGCAGAAACTGGTAATACAGCTTGTTCATTGTTTAATACAGCCTTGACAATTCGTGCTGTACTCATACCAATTCCATAATAAGTCGCTTTTTTTCGATCGATGATTTCATAGGCAGCATTTTTAACTTTATCAGCAATGATATCTAAGTCCTTTTCGTCGATTCGATGATCTTTTTCGACAAATTCCATGATTGGTTTTCCGCCAACTGTTGTATGGGACCAAGCTGCTACTTCAGAGTCGCCGTGTTCACCTAAAATATAGCCGTGAACGCTACGAGGATCGACAGAAAGTTTCAAGGCAATTTCTTTTCTAAAACGAGTTGTATCTAATGTTGTTCCTGTTCCGATTACTCGAGAAGAAGGTAACCCTGATTCTTTCCACGCAATGCAAGTCAAAATATCTACTGGATTAGAAGCAACAACTAATATTCCGTTGAATCCTGCTCCCATGATTTGTCGAACAATATCCTTCATAATTCCAGCATTTGTTTTCACTAAATCTAAACGAGTTTGTCCTGGTTTTTGGTTGATACCTGCTGTGATTACTACTAGATCGGCATCGCTGCATTCGCTATAATCACCTGACCAAACAGCAACATTCTCTTCGCCCCATGCCATACCATCTAAAAGGTCTAAAGCTTCCCCTTCCGCTTTTTCTTGGTTGACATCGATCAAGACTAATTCATTCGCAATTCCTTGATTGATCATGGCATAAGCAATACTTGTTCCCACAAAGCCTGTTCCAACGATCACTACTTTTCTACTGGTTTTTCTCATGTTGATACACGCTCCTTTTCATCTCATATGTTATTTTCATGAAAATTATAGTTCTGATAGAAACATTTTTCAATATAATGATATTTATAGTTACTATAATATTTTTTTATAGTTATAACAAAAAAAACAGATTATTAGTAAACTAACAATCTGTTCAAAGTAAAATAAGATCTATTTCATTCGTTTATATTGGCTTTGCTTAGAAGCACCTTTTGAAGATCCGCTTTTATTTGTAGGCTTATCGGACATTTTTTTACTTAATAACAACATCAAAATAACAAATAGAACGGCTCCACCTAAGAACAAATACATATAATCTGATAAATAAGTCGTGAATAGACTTATGAAATCGGTTTGTCCAAGCACACTCGAATTGATTAACTGTAACCCAAAATTTTCCATATATTACCTCCTAATGTTTAGCTGAGAAAAAATTATTCTCATAAATAAAGCATAATACAAAGAAGGTAAGCGCAGACACCATTTTTTTCTAAAATCGGAAAAATAGTTTTTGGATAAAAAAAGACAGCGTAAAAGCTGTCTTTTTCATAGGATCACTAGCAACTGACAAATCTATTTTTTAGTATCTTTTTTAGATGTCAATTCTTCAAATTTTTCTTTTACTTCTTCCGCTAATTTTTCCACTTCTTTTTCAAAAGCATTCGGTTTCTTTGGTTCTTCCTCTTCAACCGAATTAGAACCAGATAAAGCGACATCTTTGGCTTCGCCAGAGTTTGTGCCAGATAACGATTCTTGTTTGTTTTCTGTTTCACCAGAATTTGTCCCTGCTAATGCTACTTCATCATCGGTTTTAGGCGCCATCGAACCTCTTAAACGTTTGCCTTTTTCGCCGTTATAATTTGTCATGAGAATTCCTCCTTACAGTTATTTATTTTATAGTACATAAGAACAAAATAACTGTCAAAACATGAGGTGTTCTCCCCATCATATTTTAATGGTTTTGTTTTTTTGTTTCTCATCAATCTTTGCTTAATCCTTCAGAATGATCATAAACAGTGAATGGTTTATTTGTTTGCTTGCGCTTCTTTTTCCCGGATCTCTTTGATCCCTGTTTCTAAAATGTTCATTTGTAGAAGTGTTTCTTCGTCTTTCACTACTTTTTCGGCTCCGTTTATGAGCGTTTCATAGACTCCCTCATAGACCCGACTATAGTCCCCTACTTCAGAAATCACTTTTTCCTCATGATAGTATCCGTTTTGGTCCATATAGGTAAGTGTGCCGTAGTGTTCTGGTAAATCAATACCAAAATCTTGATGGTCTGGGAAATAAAATAGTTTAAGATGCTCTTCTTGTCGATCTTTTGTCTGTTTTACAAACATCCCTTTCTTCCCATAAACCACAAAGCTTGGGCGTTCCTTAATACGAAAATAGCTTGATTTGACAGAGATTTTCATTGTTCCATAATAAAAATCTAAATCGAAATAATCATTCATTCGTCCCCTTCCTAATAATTGGCGCACATCATAGTGGATGTCATCTGGTTCGCCGAAGTAAGAAATTACTTGATCTACTGTGTGACAAGCATGACCATAGAGATAACTATTGACTGTTGAAAATTCCGTTGCCGATTCAGGAACTTCAGGTCTGAAATAATCATAATGCATCTCAATTTCTAAAATATCGCCTAATTTTCCACTTTCCAACACTTTTTGTACGGTCAAGAAATCAGAATCAAAACGACGATTTTGATAACACTGGATAAATAAATCTTTTTGCTTCGCTAGCTCAAATAACTCTTTCGCTTCTGCAGAAGTTTCAGCAAACGGTTTTTCAACCAGGACATTTTTTCCATGCTCTAAGGCTAATTTAGCATATTCATAATGAAATTGGCTCGGAGTCGTAATGACAACTAGTTGGATTTCTGGATCGTTCCATAGATCTTCCAATTGATTGGTATAATGGATATCCTCAAATGTTTCCCAAGTGGGTTCTGAACGTGAAAAGATCGTTTTGATTTTGATCTTATCTTTTAGTTTTCGTGAAAAAGGTAAATGATAGCGGTTGGTACTTTTTCCATTTCCTAGATAGGCAATTGTTAACATACGTTTTCCTCCAATTTTTGTTTTTAACTACTATCAGTATAAATGACTGGTCCCTTTAAAAGTTAATTTGAGCGCAGTTAGAAAAAAATGTTCAAGAAAGTGATCTTTTTAAGTGAATAATCGACAGGTATGTTTAACCTACACAAAAAATAGTAGTCAAAAAGAGGGATATTCAGTAAGATGGATGAGGAAGGTGAGCATATGTTAATCGAAGACCAATTGATACGACAAGAAGCATTTACAACAACAGAAAAAAGAATTGCTGATTATCTCAAAGCAAACAGAGAAACAGCTGTTTATATGACGATCGAGGAATTGGCAAAAGCGACGTATACTTCGCATTCAGCCATTATTCGCTTATGTAAAAAATTGGGTTTTTCTGGTTTTAGAGAATTTCGTTTTGAATTTGGTCGTGAAGTACATCAGATGAAAGCCCAGTTCAATCAAATCATTGATCCAAACTTTCCTTTTACTGATAAAGATGATAGTCAATCGATCGCTAAAAAAATGGCCGATTTGTCGATCCAATCTATCAAAAAAGCACAGCTTCAATTGGAGAAACAGTCAGTTGATGCGATTGCCACAGCATTGAATCAAGCGAATCGCATGTTTATTTTTGCCAAAGGGGATTCTCAAATCACAGCACGCAAATTTCAAAATAAACTAATCAAGATCAATAAATTTTTGATATTAGCTGAAGAGTATAGTGATTCTTCTTGGAATGCAGCTAATTTAACGGAAAAGGATTGTGCCATCTTTCTAACTTATAGCGGAAGGATTCACCATTATGAAAAAATTATGATGCATTTAAACCATGTGGGTGCTAAAACTGTATTGATCACTGGAAATGAACATTCAGAAATGGCAAAACAAGCAACGATGAAACTCATCGTTACGCAAGATGAATTAGATTTTGCTAAAGTGGCAACATTTTCCTCACAAATTGCCTTCGACTATGTTTTAAACACTCTTTATTCCGTGATGTATGCACAAAACTATCAAGAAAACATCCAGAATCTCAAACAAAAACAAGACTTGATCCAAAAAGGTTTGTTGAAGGAATATCGCCATTAGAAAACAGTTGTTTATTACCGTGTGTCAAAGCCAATAGAGCGCGCTTCATTCTTTTTGTCATGATAAAACTTGAAACTAAAAATCTACAGACCGAGTACTGCAAAGATTGAGGTACTCGGTCTGTAGATTATTTTTGTTCCTTTTGCTGGATACATTGTGCAATCAAAGCACCTAGCAAGTGATAGCCTAACTTCGAAGGATGCAACCCATCGTCTTGCAAGTAAAGTGTTGGGTCCTCAAAAGATTTTTCATAATGATAAAAATCAATAAAACTTACTTTGTTCTTATCTGTTACTTCTTTTGCGATCTGAGTATACTCTACTAAGATCTCAGGAATTGTTTGGGTTTTGATCTTTTCATCAACGTAACTAGGCCCTATCAAAATCACTTGGCTATGTTTAAAACAGTTGATCAATTGTTCCAAGTTTTTTCGATAGGTTTCTTGGTTATCTCTTTGATTGATTGCATCATTAACGCCAACATTAAGAACGACGTAGTCAGCTGTACGTTCATCTTGGGGAAGTTGAGACAATCGTTCAAGGCTGCTTGTCGTTGAATCGCCTCTTTTTCCTAAGTTAATGATCTTAAAATCAGCTTGTCCTAAAGCATTTAAGGTCGTTGATAACGCATGGTCCAATGCATGGACGACCTCCCCCTGGTACAATCCAGCAGCAATGCTATCACCAAATAGTATAATTTTCTTCATCTGTGTCATCCCTTTTCTTTTCTTACAATAAAAATTCTATCACGGAGAATCAAAAAGGAAAAATCGTTGCTCTCAACTATAAGAACTTTCTATCGAAGGTTTTTATTTGGTTATCGATGATGACACAAAGAAGTATCGAAGTGTTTTTCTGAATACGGACACTACTTACCAGTTAAAAAGAAACGGCTAACAAATGAATCGAGTGGATTCAAGATTCACTTCGTTCGGTGTTCAAACCTCTTTGCAGCCATTTTACCTTGTAACGATAATCTTGCAACAACTCATCAGTAGTCCAGTCATTCGCAATGTAATCCGTCAATGAATTGATCACAAGATCCATGACGAAATATAAAAAGCTAATTGCTTCTTCTTCCGAAGTAATGTGAAAACCATTTGCCTTCAGTAACTTAAACCATTCCTTTAATCTTCCTGATTCAGCAGAAGGCTTGGTTCTTTGGTGATTGGTAAAATCATCACTTCTCGTTAAAAAGCGGATGGCCTGCCAATAACTACTTTTTTGTTCCAGTTCACTACACCACGCAAGGTAATTTTCAATTCCTTGAAAAAAGTCTTGCTTGTTTTGACTGATATATTTCAGAATATCTCGATGGATTTGAATCGAATAATACTGGATCGTGTAGGTATAGGCATCTTCCAAGTCTTCGAAGTACTTATAAAAGGCCCCTCTTGACATAGCCATATCTTCGACAATATCTGCAACTTTTACTTGGCTAATATGTCGAGCTGAAAAATTTTCAAGTAAAATTTCAATAAGCCGTTGTTTCTTCTCATTCGGCAGATTAAGAAATTTCGATTTAGGCATCCCATCCCTCCGTTTCTTCGATCAAATCACCATCTTTCATTCGGTAGACACGATCGCTCCATTTGATCATCCGAGCATCATGTGTAACCATGACTGTTGCTTTTTGTTTTTCATGTGCTTCTTTGACAAGTAACTTGACTACTTCAAAGGCATGATCTGTATCTAAGCTAGCGGTAGGCTCATCTGCTAAGATCAAACTAGGGTCATTGAACAACGCACGAGCAATCGCTACACGTTGTCTTTCCCCACCAGATAAATCTCGAGGATAGCTTTCTTTTAGATCATAAATATCTAATGATTTCAATAAGTCATCAATGACGATTTCGTTTTGTTTCTGATGGCTGACTCGATCAACTAAATAAAATTGTTCTTTGACCTTTAAAAATGGAATCAAATTAGAACTTTGTAAAATAAACCCAATTTCTTTAAAACGTAAATCGGCTCTTTTTTTCTCAGATAAATCGGAAAAAGACTGACCATTAATGGCGATTTCTCCAGAAGTAGGTGTTTGTAGCCCACCGGAAATGGTTAAGAAAGTACTCTTTCCTGAACCAGAGGGACCGATGATGCTGACAAATTCTCCTTGTTTGACATTAAAATTAATTCCTTTTAGTGCAGTCACTTCGGTATGTCCACTACCAAAAGTCTTGACGATATGTTTCATCGTTAAAATATTCTTCATTTTTTACCCTCCTATGGCGGTGATTGGGTCCACTTTTGTAATCGTGCGTATTGAGAAGACGCCGCCTACAACTGCTACAACGAGTAAGACCCCACTATATAGCAACCATTGTGTCCAGAAAATAGCGAATGGCATCGCACTTGGTAAAAACAAGCTAGTTAGATAAGCAGCTAGAACTGCTAAGGCGACACCAATGACTCCAATAACAAATGACTGTGCAATCAACGATTTAGCAATAAATGAATTGCGAATCCCTTGAGCTTTCATTACGCCAAAGATCGCCGTTTTTTGTAAAGTGATGACATACATAAAAATGCCAACTACTGCTGCTACGACAAGAAACAAGAAGTAAACCATTGCATTTAGTGTCATATTTTGTGCAGAATAACCTGGAAGACTTTCAATAAAATCAGGAATCGTCAGTTTTTGTAAATCTTTTGATGCGCCATCTTTATCAATTGCAGCTGATTGTTTGGTCACGATCGCATTGATCGGCTTTTTGTCATCTGAAGCAAACGGTTGGGCTCCATATTTTAATTGTGTCCAAGTTTCTAGATCTGTATAGATGACTGGTGAGACCGTATAATAAGTGGCAGGAAAAATTCCAACGATCGTAAATGCTTGGTCATCGCTACCGATTTTGATTTGATCTCCCAACTTATATTGATCTTGTGCCAGATTTTGGGAGATAATTATTTCATTTTTCTTATCAAACATCCGACCATCTGTGATTTTAGGTAATAAAAAGGCATCGTTAGTCGTACCAAAGACTGTCACATTTTCTTTGTTTTTGCCCTTGATTGCTCCACTGAATAAGCCAATCGGTGCTTTTTCTTTCGCATTTACTTGATCAAGGTCACCTCTTGTCAATTGAGATGCTGCAAACACTTGATTAGCATCTTCGGACAAAACGATTTCTTGAGCACCCCAATCATCAATCGCTTTTTTAAATTCTTCTGCTAATCCACTTGCTAGACCTGATAGCATGAAAACGACATAAGCAATCAAGAACATGATACCGATAATGAGT
Organism: Enterococcus sp. C74; assembly: GCF_040887125.1. Taxonomy (NCBI): domain Bacteria; kingdom Bacillati; phylum Bacillota; class Bacilli; order Lactobacillales; family Enterococcaceae; genus Enterococcus; species Enterococcus sp. C74. Next base: position 132,227 of record NZ_JBFOFA010000002.1, read on the forward strand.
CCGTATCGTAGTTTTGCGTATTTCATTTCTTTCATTGCTAAAAACATTACTTTCCCTCCTACATTTTCCTTTTTCGATAGTGACATTTTGTCACTGTCGAAAAGTATAGCGCAACAGTGACAAAATGTCACTAAACAAAACTCATGAAACAATTCGTTCATACTACAAGATCATTGTCTCTCTGTTTATTGGTTACAGTTTTTCTTATAGTTGGCGATGTTACTATATATATGAATCATGAGCAAATAAACGTTGGTATAAATAGATATCAGTAAAAGGAAATAGAAGAAAAACGAAAAATAAGCTACAATAATAAAATAGAACACCAGTTTGAACAAAAAGGAGGTTCTTTTATGGATCAAAAAACACGAAAACACATTCAAGAAAAGTTAAAACAACGCATCGCACAGCTTCCTCCTATTTTCCAAGAATTTTTAAAAGAAAATCAAAAAAAGCTTTCATTAAGCAGTCGGTATGAATATGCAAAAGATTTTCATTTATTCACGGATTATCTTCACGAAGCTTTAGATCAAGAGATCACAGATGAAGTTATTCTTCGTCTTGAAAAACAAGACTATTTAAATTTTTTAGACAAAGTCTATCAGCATACTCGTTCGTTTCAGACCACAGCTGATCAACAAACAAACCAGTTATTTAAAAATAGCTATTATGGTCTTTCGCGAAAACAATATTCGTTAAATCATTTTCTACGGTTTTTGTATCAAAAAGGGTTATTGACTGAAGAAATATCTCTATTAGGAAAAACGCTTCCTGAAACTACTGCTGCAGCGCCTCGATTCATAGACGCCTCTTTGTTTCAAGACTTTGAGCATCTGTTTATTCCTATGAATGGCTTTAACTCTTCACGAGAAGCACGCTTTGAAATAAGGAACCGACCAAGAAATTTAGCGATTGCAGCTATTCTTTTATATTGCGGGTTAAAGATCCATGAAGTCGTTGAATTAAAAAGAAAAGATATTGACTTAAATAAACAAATCATTCATCTTAGCCGTAAAAAAAATCGTCTTAATCAGTCGCCAATTCCCAATGAAGCACTGCCATTCATTAAAAACTATTTAGCAATAACTGATACTGGGACAGGACCTGATTCTTTTGCTTTTCGTTCATCTCATGACCAGCAAATCTCTCCACGGACGATTCGCCAAATACTAAGTAAAATCACTGTATATAAAAATATTTCGCCAGAATTATGTCGTAAAACTTACGGGTACTACGTTTCCCTTTATTTTGATGATCTGGATATCGTCAATTTCCTTTATGGTAATCGTTATATCAATGAACATACATTTGAAGAAGTCTATCAAAAGATGTTGGAGTTCTCTTACAAGGAAATAACAAGTATCAAAAAATGAAATAACGAAATATAATTCATTTTTTCACAAAGAAAGCTGTTTTTTATTTAGGGTTTGTGCTAAGATTATAGCTGAATTTGCAAAGTAAATGATTTAATTCACAAGTTTTTCTTACTTTGCTTACCAACTTGTTTATTAAATGAAATCGGAGTGTGACTTATGGAAACAATCGCTTATTCCCCACTAAATCTTTTTTCTAATTTTCAAGAAGCAGCGAAAGCTACACCAGATGTACCAATCATCTTTGACCAACCCTTAGCAGCTTTTCCGGAACTTGGTTTTAAAAGCACTTACAAAGATACCTGTCAACTCGTTTTGACTCGTGCCTATCAATTAGCTCATTTGGGTGTCGGACTTGGTGATAAGGTCATGATCTACAAAGGTTCAGCTTTTGATACTTATTTATTAGCTGTAGCAACAGCTTATCTTGGGGCGGTACCAGCAATGATCTCTTATCATTTCCCTACCCCCACTTTAGAAGTCTTTGTCGACCGTTTAGAAGATCCATTTATCCTTTTTGATGATGAAACGGCTGAACGAGTGGCTGGCATTTCAAATGGATCAAAAGAAAAACAAATTGCTGTTTCTAAACTATTGACTCAACCAGCAGAACCAGTGGCACAAAATCAATTGGGGAACGATGAAATTTCTTATATGACCCATACTTCAGGAACCACAGGTATTCCTAAATTGATTTGTCATTCTGCTCATTCAATGGGCTGGCGCACCAAATGGCAAAAAACTGTCTTTACTAAGATCGCAGAGAAAAAACTTGTGGCTTTCCATATCTCTCCTGTTCATTCTCGCTTCAATATTGGTATTTCTTCGTTAATGGCGATGGGCTTTCCAATGATGCCGTTAGCGGATGCTCAAGGGGAAAACGTTGTGGCCATGTTAAAAGAAAATCCACCGATTGCACTTGAAACACATCCAAACAACTTTGTTCAGTGGAGCTTTACAGCGAAAGAATATCCAGAAGCTTTTGCTGGTATTCGTTATTACCATTCCACTTTTGATGCGATCAACAACTCTACTATGGAAACATTCTTACGGACTTCTCCTAATCAAGAAGCTGTTTTCTTACAAGTTTATGGCCAAAGCGAATGCGGACCGATGATTTTAAAAGCTCATACATTAGAGAGTTTAAAAACGAGTAATGCGAGAGACATGGGTGTGGGACTTGGCGACTTAACCAAAGCGCGGATCGCAGATGAAAATGGGAACGTCTTACCTGCTAATACAGATGGACACATCCATTTATTATCAAAAGGTCGTGCATTAACTTATTATAAAGAAGATGCTCGTTTCCAAGAAAATGTTTATGGTGCTTGGTGGGACAGCGGTGATTACGGCAGCATGGATGAACAGGGGCATTTGTTCTTAAAGGATCGTCAAGTGGATTTGATCGATACAATCAATAGCAATTTAGCGATCGAAGATTTCTTGTTAGACTCATTAGAATTTCTATCGGAGGTGGTCATCGTTCGTGATAAAAACAATGCACCACAACCATTGATCGCTCTTGCTCCTAATCACGAAATGGATTGGGATCGTTGGTGGAAACAAGTGCATGAGTTACCTCGATTGAATACGCCGATTATCAGAGATTATGAAGATATCCCACGGACTGCAACGATGAAAGTCCGTCGACTACAAATCGAAAAAGAATTAAAAGCATAATAAACAGAACACTGACGTTATCCCCTTACCTAGCAGGTATAACGTCAGTGTTCTCTTTTGTTTAACCATTTTTCAGTTGTTAAAATTGTAGGAATGACAATAAAAGATTCAATTTATTGATAATAATATCTAATAAAGTTGTTCATTTGAGTATGCATAGCTTATGTTTTCTTCTAGCTGTTAAGTTGCCAACAATACAGTGTACTTGTTTCATTCAGATGATAGATAAATTTTGGTGATCTAAAGACTACGCAAAATTGGATGACATAAAAATATGCCAATTGGCTGTTTTCTTTTCTAACAACTTTCGTTATACTCTTTTCGTGGAGGGAAAACAATGAGAAAAATACTTACAATTGGTGGTTCTGACCCTTTTGCCGGTGGAGGAATTCAATCCGATTTGAAAACTTTTGAGAATTTTCAACTTTTTGGAATGAGCGCGCTCACCTGTGTAGGCATGTTAGACGAAAACAACGCATTCCTCTTAGAAAATCTACCTGCTAAGTGGTTGGAACAGCAACTTGCTTCGATCCAGAAGATGACAGACTTAGCGGGTATCAAAATTGGCTTATTGCATTCTCTTGAAGCAATCATGATCGTCCGAGATTTTTTAAAAAAGCACCCTCAAATCCCAATCGTTCTTGATCCGGTTTTAGCTTTTAAAGAAACTACTTCATTAGCGAATCAACAGTATATTGAGTGCTTAGTGAAAGAACTCTTCCCCCTTGTTGATCTTGTCACGCCCAATCTTAAAGAAGCGGCTCTCCTTTCTGGAAAGAAAAAAATTTCAAGCATCAATGAAGTGATAGAGACAACCAAATTTATTCATACTTTAGGAAGCAAAGCGGTCGTTGTTAAAGGTGGCTCTGGGATCCATGGCGATGAAGCAATCGATGTTTTGTATAGTCATGACGGACTAACCACTTTTACAATGGAAAAATTAACACGATCAACGGTGAATGGCGCAGGATGTACCTTTTCTTCTGCTAATACAGCGAATCTCGTCCATGGCTATACGCTCCCACAAGCCATTCAACGAAGTAAAACGTACGTTTATCAATGTATTTTAAACGGTGTTGAAATGAATGATCAAACGGGCAGTGTCTGGTCTGGCGGTAACATCAAAGGAGGGATTTAATCGTTGAATACGAAACGAATGACAATATATGCCATGCTGATCGCTTTAACAGTAGCATTATCTTTAACAATTTTGGTTCCAATACCAGCAACTAACGGCTTTGTCACGCTCTGCGAAGCTGGCATCTACACCACTGCTTTATTATTTGGTCCATTTGGTGGGTTCGTTGTCGGTGCCTCAAGTGGTTTATTCATCGATTTACTGTCAGGTTATCCGCAATGGGCCCTTTTTTCCTTATTGATCCATGGTTTGCAAGGATTGGTCAGTGGCTATTTTGCCGAAAAAACAAGCAAAGGTCGATTTGTCGGTCTTTTTATCGGTAGTTGTCTGATGATTAGTGGCTACTTTTTAGCAGGTTGGTTTTTATATGATTGGCCTGCGGGGGTAGCTTCTATTCCTGGAAATATTTTTCAAAATATTATAGGGGTTGGATTGGCTTTACCACTCACTCAAGCTCTAAAACGAACGAGAGTACAAAAAGAAAGTAAGTAATGAAAGGAAGAATAAAATGAGCATCACAGAAGAATCTTTAAAACAAGAATTAACCAAAATGGTCAACGAGGTATTAGCAGAAGCAAATTTAAAATCTGGCGATTTATTTGTATTAGGATGTAGTACCAGTGAAGTGGTCGGTGGACAAATTGGTAAAAACTCAAGTGCTCCAGTTGGACAGTGGATTATCCAAACGATTAGAGAAATATTGCAACCTTTAGGAGTCGCTTTAGCTGTTCAAGGATGTGAACACATTAATCGAGCCCTTGTCGTCGAACGCTCCGTAGCAGAGCAAAAACAATTTGAAATTGTTTCTGTTGTACCAGCCTTACACGCTGGTGGCGCTTGTTCAGTAGCAGCGTTTGACCAATTCGATGATCCAGTAGAAGTGGAACATGTGGTAGCGCAAGCTGGGATCGATATCGGTGATACTTCCATCGGTATGCATGTCAAACACGTTCAAGTACCTGTTCGACCAAGCAGTCAAACATTAGGAGCCGCGCATGTTACAGCTCTGCGTTCACGTCCAAAATACATTGGTGGTCCGCGAGCTGAGTATGAAGTGATTTAAAAGAATCAATTAACTGATAACCTACCTAATATTTATGTAAATGTTATTCTTTATTATAAAATATTCACTTATTATCTAATTTCTATAAAGGTACAGTCACCCAACTTCATACAGTATGTCAAAAAAGTTTGCCTTGGACTTCATTAGAAAGCTCAAGACAAACTTTTTTTAGTTTCTTTTTTTACTGTTTACAAATAATTTCGCTTCATAAGGATCAAGCTTACCCACTCGTTCAAATACACGTTCTTCTTGATTCGTGAGAAGTAATTCCCAAGGAACATCAACCTCATTCGGTAATGAATATTCCGCTACTTCACTCGTTAGATTGACTATAATCAGATAGTTTTTATCGGTAAATGATCGTTCATAGACATAGAGTTGGTCGTGTTCAGCAAGATATTCTTTGAATGAACCATAGATCAATCCTTGATTTTCACGACGGATGCGGATCATTTGTTTGTAGAAAGATAAGATCGACGAAGGATCGCTTTCTTGTTCTTCTACGTTAAGTGTATGATAGTTGGGATTTACCATCAGCCAAGGTTCGTTTGTTGAGAATCCGGCATATTTTTCTGATCCCCACTGCATAGGTGTTCGGCTATTGTCTCTTGTTGTATCAGCAACAATATCTATAGCTTCCTCAGGAGATTTTCCTTCTTCTAGCAATTGGTTATAAAGACGTCTTGAATCGACGGCATCGATTTGTTCGATGGCAGTAAACGGCATATTCGTCATACCGATTTCTTGTCCTTGATAAATAAATGGCGTTCCTTGCAGGAAAAAGTACATCATTGCGACTGCTTTTGCTGATTTTTGCCAATAATGTTCAGGATCACCAAAAACAGAAACTGAACGAGGTGTATCATGATTTTCCATATAAAGTGCATTCCAACCCTTACCGTCTAAAGCGGTTTGCCAGGCACTTAACGCTCTTTTTAAATTGATAACATCAAGTTTTCCTTCTTTTTCGTGCTTCCAAATCGAGATATGGTCAAATTCAAAGATCATGTCAAAATACCCATCAGCGCCGACCCATTCTGGACCTTCTTCAGCCGACACCCCGCTAGCTTCGCCAACAGTCATAATGTCATAGTCATCAAAAACATCTTTTAATTCATTTAAATGTTCATCGATCCCGGAAACATTTTGAAAAGGAGAAAAGGGGGTTTCAGTTGCTTTAACAGAATATTCATCTTTTTTCACATGGGAAATCGCATCTAAACGAAACCCATCGATCCCTTTATCTAACCACCAGCGAATCATAGAAAAAAGTTCATTTTTTAATTTCTCGCTTTCCCAATTCAAATCAGGCTGCTCTTTAGCAAAGACATGCAGATAATATTGTTTCGTCTGTTCGTCATATGCCCAAGCTGAGCCACCAAAAATCGATTGCCAGTCATTCGGAGCGTTTTCAGGTGTTCCATCTACCCAGATATAGTAATCTCGGTAAGGATTATCCAGTGACTTCTTTGATTCAATAAACCACTCGTGTTGATCAGATGTATGATTGATGACTAGATCCATAATGATTTTGATTCCTTGTAGATGTGCTTCTGCCAGTAATTGATCAAATTCGGCCATTGTTCCAAATTTTTCTAAAATATTTTGGTAGTCACTAATATCGTAACCGTTATCAATAAAAGGCGAAGAATAAACTGGATTGATCCAAATAAAATCAATCCCTAATTGTTTTAAATAAGAAAGCTTTTCACGAATCCCATTGAGATCCCCAATGCCGTCTCCATTACTATCCATAAAACTGGCAGGATAAATCTGGTATCCGACCGCTTCTTTCCACCAAGCTTTTGTTTGAGTCATTGTTTTCTTCCCTTCTCTTTTTCTCTATTATAAAACAATGCCACTATTTTTTGTTGATGTTACCGATAACATCGTTTTCTCTTTAACAGTTTCCTTTTTGTTTCGTTATTTGGTTTGCAGAATGTGAGGATTTAACAGTCGATTAACGATCAAAAAGAGTCTGATAGATAAACTAAATGGTGTTTAACCATACGCTACAATGCGTTCATAACCTCTTCCCGTTGTTCCAGCAGTCGCTCTAACAAAAAAACAAGCCGAAAATCCAAAAATAGGAACTATTTTCGAATTCTTCGGCTTGTTCTCAGAGCTAGGAACTTCTGTCACAATCTCTCTTAGTCGATGAATGGACTTATACGTGACTCCAGCTATTTTCAGCTATTTACAAATAGCGAGCAATCAATTGGATCAATTGCTGTGGTAACTCGTTGATGTCTGTCATATCAATGAAACGATTTTCCCCATATATCTCTTTGATTTCTTTTTGATCCTGTCCAATCGCAGCAGCCACAAAGATGACGCCTTGACGGTCATATTCAGACAGAACGCTTTGGATGTCTTCCCTTGCCTTCTTCCCAGTATAGTCTGGTAAAGCTTTAGGCTGGCCATCGCTAATCGAGATCAGCAATTTAGTCGTGGCAGCTTCTTGGCTTAGTTTGTTAGCAATTAGTCTCAAACTGGCACCATCACGATTGTTTTGTCGTGGTTTCATCGTCACTAACTTCTCATCTAACCATTGGAAATCATCACTAAATTCTTTATAAGAAAAAATCGAGGTCTTTTCTCTCGTTGAGACATCTGCTGTATCTCCATAAATCATTAAAGGAATATTTACACGTTTAGCAAATTCTGCGATGGCGATCGCTGCTTTTTTTGCTGCTTCGATTCGTTCATCTCGAATCATTGAACCAGATTCATCAATCCTTAAAGCCACTGCCAATGAAGGTTGTTCGTGGGGGGGATTTTTCTTATCAAAATAACCTAGGTCATTATAGGCCACACGACTCGCATTGAACCGTTGTCCTTCATATTTTCCTTTTTGATAAGTCGTTGATTCATCATTTTCCAACAAATCTAAAATTTGACGGCTTAATGTTTCAACGATCGGTAAAACTTGTTGTCTGATTTGTTCTGCTTCTTGTGCTTTGAGTTCAAATTTTGGTCGATGAACGATCAGTCCTTCTTTTTCGTGCATCGTCCCCTTCATTATTTGTCGTGCTTCTTTCGTTAACTCACGTTTGATTTCTTTGTCGTAAGCCTCCATATCAGAGGCAGACATTTTTTCTGAATTATCTTCTGCTTGTTGCTCCTGTTGCCCCTGACCTGAAACTTCTTGACTTCGTTCTTGTTCAAATGAAAAAGACTCTGCCTTTTTTTCCTCTTCAATCTCAGCATTCTCCACTGGTGGAGTTTCTTCTTCGATCTCAGGCGACTCATTTTCCATTAAAGACAACGTTTGTTCTGCTAGTTGATCGATATTACGTTCATCAGCTTCTTCATCGTTAAGGATTCTGCCTCGATTTCTTGAAGCTTCTTCTGAAAGACGTCCCCACTTTATTTGCCGTAATAATTCACGAAGTTCTTCAAGAAGCCCACTTTGTTCTAATGCTTGGGTTAATATCTCCAATTCTTCTGGAACAGTGGTCAATTTATAGAGAACTTTAGGATAAATCGATTGGAAAAGATCTTGCCCTTGTTTCCAAGTATTTGCCCAATAAAAGTAAGAACGCATACCAGCCACTCCCTTGATGGCATTCGCTTTGGCAGTATCATCTAATAAACGAATGATCTCCGCTAATTTCAAGAGCAGTTCAGGTTGTTGAATCTTTGTCTTACCTAAGGCTCGCTCAGCCATCACTTCAAGTGAAGGTAAATCCATCTTCTCAGCATGTTGCATCCGATCTCTCAAAGATTCATTCAACGGACGATTACCTTGGTAGTTCCGATTGGTTGTGATGATGATGACGCAATCTGGATGACGGACGACGACACCCGTGGGTAAATTCAATAAACCATTTGGCTCAAGAGCGGAATTTAAAGCAACTAATACGGAAGCATCACGGATCACCGTTGGCTCTTGGATTTCTAACAAATACCCTTTTTCGATCGCTCGAACAATTTCAGAGGGATAATATTTATAGCGAACGTTACTATTTTCATTATGTTCCATCCGCTTGATGAAATCAGCCAGTTTGGATTTAGCCATTTCTGTACTAAGATTATAATGATGTTTGATTAACCGTAAGACAGCCTCTAATGTCTCTGTTTGGTTGATTGCATCAATCAATTCTTGATCTTCATCTACGTCAGACTCAACAATAGGCAATAGCGCACCAAAGACATCTGATTTATCCATATCCGCAAAACAAGTTATTTTCGTATAAGGAAGTTGTAAATCAGCCGAAAGAGCTTTAGCCAGTTGCGTTTTTCCTGACCCAGCATCCCCTTCAAGCAAGATGTTACTGATCTTCATTTCAGGATCATTCCAGTTTTCAAAGATTTCAGCTGCGATTCTTTGTTCTTCTTGACTGGTTCGATGACTCGTTGGCTTTTGCCAAATCATTTGTTTTTCAACACTTGAAAATTGACGGTCTTTTGTCAGTGAGAAATCTTCCAATGTACCTCACTCCTTTTTTCCTTAATACCCTAAATCATCTAATAGACGTTTCAAAATTCGGAAACGTTCACCGATCAATTCGCCATCTTTTTGTAACGTGTCATAATAGAGCATAATATCTTCATCGATCTTAGGATTTTTGGTATCCACTTCAACCGTCATTCGATTCCCTTGAAGTCCGATAATATCGACAACTGGATTTTCAGGATCATAAAATTTTTCATAGCGATACGCATCTTGAAAATACAAACTCCCTTGCGCAGCTAAAATTGCTAGATCTAAGATCCGAGTGATTGGTAGTTCTTCCGATTGGCGTGACCATTTTTCACCCGTATGGCGCCATACCTTGCCTGAAATATCAACTTTTCCACGATCATTCCATTGTGCTAACCCTAAAGATAGTCCTTTAGCATCCGTATGCAAAGCATTTCTACCATCAACTTGATCATAGTCTTCAACGACAATAACAGGTTTGTGTTTTAAATTTGTTGGGATTTCCATCTAAATCCATCCTTTCTCTTTTAGTAAATTACTAACCTAGTGATTTACTCATTTACTAAACTTTTAAGGATTATACGCCTTATATAGAAAAAATGCAAAAAAAGCATCGTATCCCAATGAATGAGAGACGATGCTTGCATTGAATTGAATAATCTAAATTATTGCGCAGAGATGGCAAGCCCGATTGCTTTTTCTCCTAAGTGACTACCAATCACTGGACCAAAATGACCAATCTCAATGTCAGCATGCGGGTATTGCTTTTGTAATTTTTCTTTTTCTTGTATGGCAACTTCCAAATTATTTGCATGAATCACATAAAGCTTAACAGGTGGTGCAATTTCCTCATTTCGCATGCCGATGACTTTTTCGGCACGAGCGAAAGCTTTTTTACTTGAACGGATTTTTTCAAATAAAACGATTTTTCCTTCTGAAAAAGTCAAAATTGGTTTGATTTTAAGCAATCCACCTATCAATGCAGCCCCATTGGTCAAGCGTCCACCGCGTACTAAGTTGTTCAAGTCATCCACGATGAGATAAGCATACGTATTATCTCGGATACGATCGATATGTGCGATAATTTCTTCAAGAGATTGACCTTTTTGATTTAAATCTAGAGCAGCTTCTACCATGTGACCCATTGGCATACTCGTGATCTTAGAATCATAAGGAACGATTTTTACACCGTCAATGTCGTTTTTCATAGCATGTAATGTGTTGACAAAGCCGGAGATCCCAGAGGATAAATGGATACTTAAGATGGTATCGTATCCTTTTCTTTTCAGTTCTTCGTAAAGCGCCAGTACTTCTCCAACAGCAGGTTGTGAAGTGGTCGGGAAGTCTTTGCTTTTATTTAGAAGCCCATAGTATTCGTCAGCTTCTATGTCTATTCCTTCATTGTAGATTTTCCCATCCAAAATGACAGGGATCGGAATAACGAACAAATCAGGATGATTTTGGATTCGTTCAGGCAAATAAGCCGTACTGTCAGTAACTACTGCAAGTTTCATTTATTTAATTTCCTCATTTCAAAGAATTTTACCAGTCTATTTAACTATATCATAAGAAAGATGACATTTGAACCTCTCACTCAAAAAGTGAGAGAAACAATCACGTCCCTCTCACTTTCTGTAGCTTTAAAAAATTATCATGAACTGGATGTTGTTCCTAATTTTTGGTTGAGTGATGTCGATGCTGGAAGTTTTTAAGTAATTGGAGTCCATTTTTGCCAAATTGAGCAAAGAGAAATGTCAACCCACCTACTCCACCAAGGCCAACACAATAAACAACAGCATGGGCTTTCGACGTCATCGTCAATTGGAGGTTCAATAGGATAAATACAATCGAACAAAGAACCAGCATCAACAAGGTTGAGCGGAATGTTTTAAGAAAGAAAAATCTGATTTTAGCTAGAGGTGCGATTCGATACTCTTTACACATATAGAAATAACCTCTGATAAACACGATCGCAAAAGCCATTGTGTTTGAAAAACTCATACCATAACCGCCAAATAGTGCTAATCCAATCACTTGAAAGACAATTTTCAAAATAATCGCTTCAACGGTCAGCCGAATCGCAATCATATGATGGCTAAGTGATTGTAACATCGTCGAAAGAATCGTGAACAATGAAAAGAATAATGAAGCGAGTAAGGCAAATTGGAAATAGCCGACACTATCAGGATCATATCCAAAAAATAAGGTATACAATGGACCCGCCAATAATGACATCCCAGCAAGAGAAGGAAGTAAAATCAAGACAGCAATTGAAAAACTATCTCCTACTGTCTTTTCAATTTGCAAACGATCTTTTTTTCTCAAAGTACTTAAAATCGGCAAACTGCTGATTGCGACTGTACCAACCATAGAAATCAAGATCAATGTCAACTTGTTGGGATTAACTGACGCTCGACTAAATAAAAATTCCAATTGTTGATTCGTGATTTCAGGTCTGAAAAAATGCAACAACGGCTTCATCGTCACTTGGTCAATCATTTGCACGATGGTAATAACAGATCCCACAAAGATGAAAGGTAAAGTTTCACGAATGATCGATACCGACTCTGCCCGATTTTCATGCTTGAAATAGCGACTAGAGATCAAGAAATCTTTTAATTTGAAATAATCATTTTTTATTCCAACGAAATACATATGGATAATTGCTGCTAACCCACCAAAGAAGGATGCCACTGTACTGATCAGAACAGCTTCTAAAATCGTTCCATCGGTCAAGACGCGTAAGTAAAACGTTCCTGCTAAAATGACCAGGACACGAACCGCTTGTTCAATGATTAGTGAGGTCCCATAAGGTCTCAGATTGTTTTTCCCTTGAAAATAACCTCTCATTGCACTAAGAACTGGAATGGCGATCAATGACGGACACAAACTACGAATTGCTAAGATCCCATTATTTACATTTGCAATTGGGCTGATTCCTGCAAGCATCGGGGCAAAAAGATACATCAGCACAGCAGAAATGATTCCAATGACAAACATGATATTGATGGTACTGCGAAAAATCGTTCGACAGCCCTGTTCATCATTTTCTTTCGTTGCTACAGCGACTTTTTTAGCAATCGCATTAGGAAACCCAACTGTTCCCAGCATCAGGAACAAGCCATAAGGTAAATAACCTACATTGTATAAAGTGGTCGCTAACATTCCTTCTTGATTGTTCCCCATCATACTTAGCCATGGGATCAAGTAAACAACACCTAATACCTTACAAAGCAAATTAGCAAAGGTTAACCAAAATGTTCCTTGCATCAATTTTTTATTCATTAAATTTTCCTCAACTATCTATATTTAAATCAATACCTTTCCCATTATAGCAAAAATTCAAAGAAGGACAAATCATCCTTAAAATTTTAATAAAAAAGGCAAAAAAAAAGCCATTCTCTAAAACTAAGAGAAGGCAAAATTTTGGAACTGTTTAAAACATCGACAGCAAAAATACCGAAGCAAGTCCAGTTACTACTGATAATGCCATAGAATGAGTTTTATACGCCACGCCAACTACGAGAACCATAGCTAAGATTTTGATATTCCAAGCAATGGCTAAATGTTCATGGGTAATAAAGACATCCTTGAATGCTAAAGCTGCGAATAGCGCAACAGGCACATATTTCATCCATTCACTAAACCATGAAGGGACTTTCCGATGGGTAAAATAGAGCATCGGGAATAGTCGTGGCACATAAGCCACCACGAATAAACTAAGTACTAAAAGAATAAGATACGTCTTAGTCATGATGTTGACTCTCCTGTTCTGGGAAGTTGAATAGTGGTTCATTGACATGTTTGCCACGGTTTTTTAATCGTTTTAATTTTTTTGCCTTCTCTTTTTTGAAAGCTTTCTCTAAAGCAAACCCTGCAAAAGAGGCGATCACCGTCGCAGCAATTAAACCTAATGTATTTTGGAACATGACCATGAAAGTAACGCCTAATACACCAGAAAACAATCCTGTAAAAATGAGCAGCTTATTTTTCATTTGCATGACAAACATGAAGATAAACATCGCAGTCAGTGCAAAGTGAACGAGATCAGCATCTACATGGATAACAGAACCAAACATGTTTCCAATCATGTTACTACCTGTCCAAGAAGCCATCGAAAACCAATTTACATATAAAGCTTTACGCTTATTCCATGTAGGATCAGTTGAATATTTAAGATAATTAACCGCATAATTTTCATCATTTAACGATTGTGAAAATACCGTCAAGAATAGTCTCTTTTCTTTCTTCATAAAACCTGAAAGACTCGACCCTAACAATGTGTAACGTAATTCCAAGAAAAATACCATCAAAAGTGTCGTTGCAAAAGATGCTTGAGTTGTTAGCATCGAAGCAACTAAAAATTGCGCTCCACCCGAAAATACTAATATGGACAACAGACCGGTTAAGATTGGATCAAAACCCACTTTTTGCAATAAGACACCACAAGCTAACCCAACTGGTATATAACTTAAGCAAAGTGGCATTACTGCGTGCAAAGCCTGAAGCCATGGCGCACTTTTCTTTTTATTCATCAAAATGTCTCCTTCAATTACAACAAATAAACAGCGGACTCATTGTAACATAAAAAAACGAAATTGTAGCCGTTTTATCTAAAAACAATATTATATTTTTCTCATTTTAAGCTTGAATATTGAAATTTCAAATCATAAACAAGTTATTTTTATGCAACATAAAAGCATTGTTTTGCTGAAGAATCAGCATGGTCATCTTCGATAATTAGGGTCATATTTATCAGTTTCAATATAAATATAAACTTTTTTATCATTTAAAGACTGACGAATCGTTTCTTCAATGTTATTGATGATTGCATACGATTCATTCTCTGGGTGATCAAAGATATCGATTTTAGCAGCTACCAATACCTCAGTTGGGCTCAGATGAACGGTCTTTACATCGATCAAACGAGAGACTTCCGGACGCTCAAAGGCTTGCTTGATTTTGATCAAGTCACTCGTTGTCACACTTTCACCAACAATCAAACTATAAAATTCTTTTGCTAAGAAAATGGCAGCTCCCATCAACAATAATCCGATCAATAGGCCGCTAATCGCATCAAACGCCGCAATTCCTGTTACCATCGTCAAGACTGTTCCTACTAAAGCAAGAATGAGTCCGATCACAGCGCAAAAATCTTCAGTAAAGATGATCAAAATTTCACTGTGACGACTTTCTCTCAAAAATTTCATCAATGATAACTTTTCGGTATTCAACTCATGGATTTCTTTCATAGCGATACGTAATGACGTTCCTTCAATGGCTAATCCAAAAATTAAAATAATGATAACGATCAATGAGTTATCAACTTCATGCGCAGGATGGGTCAATTTTTCAAAAGCTTCCATGACTCCCAAAGCTCCCCCACCAAAAAAGAGCATGGTTGCCACAATTGTGCTAAAAAAATATTTTGCTCTTCCTTCGCCAAATTGGTGTAATTCGCTTTGCCCTCTATTCGCTCGTTTATCCCCAAAAAGCAAAAGGATTTGATTGCTGCAATCGACGATACTATGAATACTTTCATTCAGCATTGCCGCACTTCCACTAATGGCATAACCGACAAATTTACTGATTGCAACTAAAATATTCGCACCTAATGCAGCAATCACAGAGAACATCCCGCTCTTTTTAAAATTTTCCATCTTATTTCCTTCTTTCTTTTCTTCTCAACAGTTTCTCAGTTAACTATCTCTCGGAAGAACCGTGTGATCTATCGCCTGCAGACGGAACAAAAAACATGCGACAATCTCTCTAAGGATTGCCACACGTTTATATCCTGTCTAAGCCTTTCGAACCATCAAAGGAACCAAAAATTCGTAATTGATAAAGAAATCAATCACTGATCGATGGTACTCCCCAGAAGAAACTTCAAGCATTGTTTGGTTTTTCTGATTTTTGGAAATGATCATGGATTGTCCTTTATCTAATAGAACTTGGTATTTTTCTTCTCCAATTTTTTCAAAATCATATTGAGGATTTTTCATCGCTACGATAAAGATGTCATCTAGTACCTGGTCAGTCAATTCAAATTGGCTTTGAAGATTCAGATGTAACGGTTGGGTGTTATCTAGTAAGGTTTGCTTGACTAAGAAACCTAAGTGACGTGCATGAGCTAATATTTGGTTGAACTTATGATTGAAAATAGTCAGTTGACCAGCAGAGAATACCCGTTCAACAGACCAATAACGAATCAAAGATAACACACGGTCATCCTGAACCGTGATTTCCATCGTTTCTGGTGAAACTTCCAATAAGTTGAGTGATTCCACTTGGTATCGTTGATCAATCGTCGGAAGAACAAAAGAAAATACTAATTGATTGGACTCATTCAAACGATAGTTGATCGAAAAATGTCGTGTTTCCCAAGTATCATAAGTGGTATTAGAGAATTTCAAACCAATATCATTTAAAGGTTTTAGCAACTCATAAGTAAAGTATTCGATCAAACTTGTCTTACCAATCGGGGAAATAGGTTCTGCTTTTAAGATATAGCGTTCAAAAGCATCTAATAATTGTGAAAAGTCCGATTCAAGTAGATATTTCCGTAAGCGTAAATCCGCTAATTCTGCCTCTGCTGTTTCAATCAAAAGAACAATGTCTTGATGGTCTTTTTCTTTTGTTTCTAAATAGACTTGATTTTCCCTCGCTTCATGTGGATGACTGGATTCAATTGCCTCTAATTGTTCAGAAGTGACCTGTTCATTTTCATCAAGCAAATCATCTTCAGAAGCAGAGTGATTGCTGGAGTTTTCAGGATCTGTTTCTATTGCTTCTTCCGCCACAGTCGTTTCTGCTAACGATTGTGCTTCCAGCTCTTCATTTTTTTCTAACTCTTCATGCTCATTCATTCCTCTACCCCTCCCTCTTGCATCGATACTTCTGGGTTTTCATGTGGATCAACATTACCTAAGTAATTCATTAGGAAATGATGGATGGTTTGACTGAACCCTTCTATCCCACCGAAGTAGCGATTGATTTGTCGTTGTTCTTTTTCAACGATCGCTGCACGTAATTGATTCGCTTTTGCTTCGTTAAGTAAAGCAGCTTTTTGATTTTGGATTTTTTCAGGTGCTTCAAGATAAGGCATCCAGCCTAATTTTTCATTCGATAATGCTTGTTTTTGTTTTTTTAGTTCTTGGATTTCTTCATCAATTTTTTTCCGATTTAAGAATCCTTTAGTGTCATCCAGATCAGAGATTTGGCGATCCATTTCTTTTAATTCTTCATCCAGACGATCGATCTCGGCTTTTGCAGTGATGACTTTAGCATCAAGTTCGTTAATTTGTTGACTGTAGTCATCCGGTTCCTGGTTTGCATAGGTGCCCCACTCTTCGTCAATTTGGGGCAAAACGAAAATTTCCGGTAGACTAGCATCGATGCCAATTGTTGGCCTTTCGTGATAATACGTACCGATCTTGTAATAACTCATCGTAGGAGAAATCTTTTCGACTAGCTCCATAAATGGAAATTCTTGAATAAAGCGATCATGGATTTTCCGCATTAATAGCTGATCGATTTCATGGTTTTCATTCGAACTTTTTTTCAATTCATCATTTAAATGACCATTATACAGTTGATAGATTTCTGGAATGTTTTCTTCACGAACAGCTCTTTCAAACGCTTGTAAATCCTCTAACAGTTGAGATAGATTCGTGCTAGCTTTTTCTTTGATATCAAAAAAAGTAGTGTCATCTTCTTGCTGAATGATGATTTCTTCGTTATTTTCTTGTGGTGTTTCTTTCATTTTGATTACCTCCTCACAGTTATCCACTTTCTTGGACAGAAGCACAATAGGTTGAGTTTACTTACTATTGAATTGATAATTTAATAGTACCATTTTATAGAAAAAAATGTTACAAAGGGCTTCCTCCTCTATGTATCTTTTAATCAATATTCATTGATTATCCACCGTTTTGATAAGGTCTGATTATTGTACTTTCACTATTGAATAATCTTACGTATCGAGAGTAAAACAAAAGAGTGGAAAGAGGATTGAAGCGACCTCCAAAAGTTAGATTCTAACTTTTGGGGGTTACTACAGATCCCCCCACTCTTTTTCACTCAGTAATTTTTTTATTTTTGAGGCAGATCTCTGGTTGTGAAGTGAATGCGCTGATTTTCATCACGAGATAATAGTGTTTCTTCATTCAAATAAGTAAACTTCATCTCTTCTAAATCAGTATTTTCGAGCATTTTTTCATAACCGGTAAAAATCGAACGGATATATTGTTTATATGCGTTTTTCTTTTTCTGTCTTTTTTTCATGTGACACCTTCCTTATCAAAACTATCATACCAATGAATTTAAGATGAAACAAGCCAGATTTGAGATTTTATCTGTTGTTTTAATCCGGTGTTAGTTACTAGTTGACGAAAATCAAAAAAAATGAAAAAATGCTTTAGTACTTAAGGAGGGAATCTCGTGAAAAAAATCGG
This sequence comes from Enterococcus sp. C74, assembly GCF_040887125.1. Classification (NCBI taxonomy): domain Bacteria; kingdom Bacillati; phylum Bacillota; class Bacilli; order Lactobacillales; family Enterococcaceae; genus Enterococcus; species Enterococcus sp. C74. Next base: position 150,360 of record NZ_JBFOFA010000002.1, read on the forward strand.
TTTTGATTCAGAGAAATATATCGAAGAACAATCAGCATATATCCTTGAACGAGTGAATCACTATGACAAATTATATTTAGAATTTGGAGGCAAATTGGTCGATGATAAGCATGCCAAACGTGTTTTGCCTGGCTTTGAAGAAGATGCAAAAATCAAATTGTTACAAAAATTAAAAGACCAAGCAGAAATCTTGATTTGCGTCTACGCTGGAGACATTGAACGTAATAAAATTCGTGGGGATTATGGTATCACTTATGACATGGATATTTTACGCTTGATCGACGAAATGCGTGGCTACGGATTATCTATCAATAGTGTCGTCATTACTCGTTACAATGGTCAGCCAGCTACGAATGTCTTCGTCAATAAATTAGAAAGACGTAATATCAAAGTCTACAAACATTCAGAAATTGAAGATTATCCAATTAATGTTGAAAAAATCGTTTCTGAAAACGGCTTTGGCAAAAATGAATATATTGAGACCAGTAAGCCAATCGTTGTTGTTACTGCTCCTGGACCTGGTAGTGGCAAACTAGCAACATGTTTGAATCAGCTTTATCATGAAAGCCAAAAAGGACAATCAGCAGGTTATTCAAAATTTGAGACCTTCCCTGTTTGGAATGTCCCATTGAAACATCCACTAAACATTGCCTATGAAGCTGCCACTGTGGATTTAAAAGATGTCAATATGATCGATTCCTTCCATTATGATGCCTATGGCAAGGTTGCTGTAAACTATAATCGAGATGTTGAAACCTTTCCAGTAATCAAACGGATCATTGAAAAAATCACTGGTAAAGAATCAATCTATCAATCCCCTACCGATATGGGTGTGAATCGTGTGGGATTCGGAATCGTTGATGATGAAGTTGTGCAAGAAGCTTCTCGACAAGAAATCATCCGCCGCTATTTCCAAACAGAGTGTGATTTCAAAAAAGGATTGATCGATGAGGAAGCAGTAAATCGAATTAAATTGATCATGGAAGAAGTAGGTCTTCAACCTGAAGACCGTCAAGTGGTATTGCCTGCTCACGAGTATGCAAAAACTGTTCAAAATGACAGCAACGATCCTTCTGCGGTGATCGCGATCCAATTACCCGATGAAGTGATCATTACAGGACGCACCAGTTCTTTAATGAATGCTTCTGCTGCCGTCATTTTAAATGCGATCAAACATTTGGCACATATCTCAGATAATATTCCATTGTTGTCGCCACTTGTTCTAGAACGTATTCAAGGGATGAAGTCTGCCGCACTGCATTCTTCCGTTGATACATTGAGCCTAAATGAAGTACTGATTGCTCTTTCGATCAGTGCGGTAACCAACCCTATCGCTCAAGTAGCTTATGATAAACTTGCTGAATTAGATGGTGCTCAAGCTCACTCGACAGTCATCGTCAATAAAAATGATGAACAAACGTTGAAACAATTAGGTATTGATATCACAAGTGCTCCCTTCTATCCATCGGAAAATTTATTTTATCAATAAGCATTGTTTCTTTATGAACAAATAGCTGAATAAACTCTTAAAAGATTTTATTTAAATTGCACCTGAAAAAGTGCAACTGATAATCTTTTAAGAGTTTTATTTTGTTGTATCCGTTTCAATTGAAATGTATGCGTTTCAGTCTAAAAAAGCGATGATAATCTTAGCAAAAAATTAGTATTTTAACGATAAAACGTGTAAAATTAAACGGAATTTTGATTAGGAGTGATAGTTTGAGTCAGATTTTAGGAATTATTGGATTACTTTTTATTTTTAGCCTTGCTTTTTTGATTAGTACCAACAAGAAAGCCATCAAAGTAAAACCTTTACTATTGATGATCGTGTTGCAATTTATTTTTGGTTTTATTTTGTTACGAACGACTTTTGGTACAGCAGTTGTTTCCATGTTAGCGAAAGTATTCGATCATTTACTGGCGTTTGCAGGTGAAGGAGTCAATTTCGTTTTTGCTGGGGTAGCCAATAAAGGCAGTGCGCCGTTTTTCTTAAATGTTTTGATGCCGATTGTTTTTATTTCTGCAATCATCGGGATTTTGCGTTATATCAAGATCTTGCCATTATTCATGAAGGCAGTTGGATTGGGTTTAAGTAAAATCAATGGTATGGGGAAATTAGAATCTTACAACGGTGTTGCTTCAGCAATACTAGGTCAATCTGAAGTTTTTATTTCAATAAAAAAAGAATTGCCTTTCTTATCTGAAAAACGTTTATTTACCATGAGCGTTTCTGCCATGTCGACTGTTTCGATGTCGATCGTGGGTTCTTATATGGCGTTGATCGATTCTAAGTATGTAATTACTGCGCTGGTATTGAACTTATTCGGTGGGTATATCTTGGCCTCCATCGTTAACCCCTATGAATTAGAAGAAAAAGAAGATGAGTTGATCATTGAAGAAAACAAAGAACAAACTTTCTTCCAAATGCTTGGAGAATATATTCTTGACGGCTTTCATGTAGCGATTACAGTCGCTGCTATGTTGATTGGATTCGTTGCTCTTATTGCTATGATCAATGCCATTTTTAGTGGAATCTTTGGGATCTCTTTCCAAGAAATTCTTGGTTACATCTTTGCTCCACTAGCATTTATCAGCGGGATTCCTTGGAAAGAAGCTGTGGATGCGGGTAGTATCATGGCGACGAAACTTGTGACAAATGAATTTGTTGCGATGACAGAACTAGCCACTGGGAACCTGCATTTTACTGAACGTACAACAGCTATTTTATCTGTCTTTTTAGTATCTTTTGCTAACTTCTCTTCCATTGGAATCATTTCGGGTGCTATGAAAGGTCTAAATGAAGAAAAAGGAAACTTAGTTGCGAAACATGGATTAAAAATCTTGTTGACTGCCACATTAGTCAGCTTTTTAAGTGCGATCGTCACTGGTTTATTAGTCTAAATGATTAAATTTAATTGAATTGTATATTTAAAACACTCTCTTTGCTCTTTAGACGATTTTCTAAAGACTCAAGAGAGTGTTTTTTATAAGACAAAATTTATTGTCGTCCACCTGGAATATCTATGCGAAAAGAACAATTGCTAAAAGAAACTTTCTCGTGTATCGTTTAATAAAAGAAATAAAGGGTTAAAGGAGATTCATGATGAACAAATGTTATGTATTTATTGGTCCTTCTGGTTCAGGAAAAACTTCCATTGCTAATGCTCTTTTTGAACCAAAAGAAAAAATTGTCACTTCGACGACTCGTCCTTCTCGAAAAGGTGAAACCGATCAAAAAGATTACTATTTTCTCTCTGAAGACAAATTTGAACAGTTGATCACTAAACAGGCATTTGTGGAATGGGATGAATATGCGGGACATAAATATGGTTCAACTAAGAGGGAGATTGCTCAAAAGTTGAAAAATGGTGATTGTTATACGATTTTAACAGCTGCTGGTTTTTGGGCACTCTTCCATGCATTTGGGGAACAGATCCAACCAGTATTTGTGACTATCGCTAAAAACAAATTGAAGCAGCGTTTAGAACAACGTGGAGATGCTCCGGATCAAATCAAAAAAAGGCTCGCTCTTTTTGAGCAAGACACGAAGAAATTAGATGAGTTAAAAAAACGACCAAACCTCATTGTTTTAGCAAATAATGAAGGGTTAGAAGCCACCAAAAACCAATTTAAGCGACAAATAAAAATGCTCAAAGAATGATCTTATTTTGATAAACAGGATTGATTAGCAAAAAAATCTCTCACTAGCTTCAAAACATAAACTAGTGAGGGGAATCAAACCAATTTTTGTCGTTCTGTATGTCCAATACCACAAATCAGCGAATGTAGTTCCTCTATTTTAGAATACATGCGTAACCAATTAGTCGGCTGATCTAATAATAAACTGAGCAGTTCTAAATGATGGACCAATGTCCATTTTTTCAATACACCTAAACCAGGAAATTTTTTTTGTTGTTTCAAAGAAAGCAGGGCTAATATACCCGTTGTAATCAACAGTTGATCTTGGTTCCTCAATACCCACTGTTGCATTTTTTCAACAGCTTCAAAAAACTTTAGTGCTTGATCCTTAGCTGAATCGTTCGTATCAGAAATAAAATGTTTTACTCTGAGATTACCATATGCATCAACATAGGTCAGATGAAGTGCCAATGCCCGACTAGGAAAGCCTTTATCAAAATAGCGACTTCCTTCAATCGTAAAATCTGAAAAGCCATGATTCCCCTCTTCTTTAAAAAACAAATAGTCGTCGCTAAAAAAATCATCTATTTTTTCGCTATAATCTTCTACGTGTTTTCTTGGTTTAAAGGCTTCTTTTATGATGATTTTGTTTTCTGGTAACCAGATATGGAACCGACTATGGTCTGGTAACAAAAAATGAGTATCCATTTTTGAAAGTTCTTTCCATATTTTTGGATCACGCGGCTGATGTTGTCCATCAAAAATGATCAATTTAGGTGGTTGCTCCATGATCTGTTGGTAATTATCGGACGTGATGATCATTGCATGTTGAATGGAACTATTTTCTTTTTCTTCCCATAAATGTAAATGTTCATCAAAAAGTTTGAACTGACCCACTTGGGGATTATCGATGATGATCAGCGGGTGATTTACTTTTTGGAATAACTCGACAACGTTTTTAAAGGTAGCTGAATCACGAACTGGTTCGATGATGGGAACTACCTTTTTAGATAATAGATTCTGTTGAATCATTTCTTTTAATGCTAAAAGATCAAACTGTTTCCCTCTCAAATAAGGATAGTACATACTTATTCACTCCAATGGCTCTGTTGGCAAGCGTCTAACTTGCTGCTTTTGTCGCAGATTCTCATAGTCTTGCTGTAAAGCGCTGATTTCTGCTTGTAAATCTTGGATCGCTTGATTTTCTGTTTCTTCAATAAAGCGTTCATAATAACGCTCTTTGGCAAATGGATCTTGAGAATCTGAACGTTTTTTTAATTCTTTATACAACTGATCAGTTGGAAAATATTTGACGCCTCGTTCCATCTGTTTGGCTTTTCTTACTTCTCTAAATAATGAAGCCATAAAACGGTTGAGCAGCGCCTCTTCTGCCACTGCTAACGGTTGCTTCATTGCTTTTTTAGCAATAATGAATGTACCAGAAGCTGGCATCTCTTCTGCTATCCCGTAAGGTCGATAAACTAAAACACCGATACCAGTGGGGATTTCAGCTTTGACTTCATCAAAAAGTGTTTGAGGTAATACAAAATAATTGTAATTCCCGACAAACGATAATTTTGCAGTGGAACGAAAGTCCGCTTTTGATACTTTCAACTCATAGCAACGCCACTCTCTTGTACCATCAAACTTTGTAAGACAACTTAATGTATCTACGATACCATGGTCGTCAGGCATGGTCACCTCTTCTACGACAATGCCCCCTTGTTCGATACAGTATTGATAAAGAGAAGTTTCCATCTCGATCGTTAAAGGAGTTTTCAATCCCTCCACCTCCGAACATATTTTCGCCTACCCATTCTACCTTAGATCCAATAAAAAATCTATCGTTAATTATTATTTGAATCGTTTCCTTAAAAATATTTAGAATTAGTTTTTGTTCAATTTGATCCTGCGAAATGAATGGGACAAAACATCGTCACGAGGTAGCTGACAGCCAGAAAAAAACAGTCGAGTCTAAATTTTTCTTAGTCCCAACTGCTTTTCTTCAACTGACTATTATTGATAACTTGGCGGTAAATAGAATTTTTGATGATTTTCAAAGATTTCGCCAATTTGAAAGAGCAAGTCTTCTCGTCCTCTGGCAGCCATGAATTGGATACCCAAAGGCAGACCTTCCTCACTAATATGTGTGGGCAAACTGATTGCTGGTTGTCCCGTCAAATTTGCCAGTTGGGTGTAAGGCGTGATCTTTAAACTTTCCTCAAACATTTCAGAAATAACTGCTAAACTTTCTTGTTCGTTGCATTCGTTGATTCCAGCCATTTTTGCCCGAATTTCATCACTTTGAAGATCAGTGGAAATTTCTGGAGCAGTAAATGCTGTTGTCGGCGAAAGAAAAAGATCAACAGTTTGAAATAGTTCTTCCATTGTGATTGCTGCATGATCCCAAACATGAAGCGACTGGATATAGTTCGCTGCAGAAACCTTCTTGCCGTATTCTAGTAGTACCCAAGAAATCGGTTCAAGTTCATTTTGAGCAACCGACCGTCCTAACCCAGATTCAATCGAGTGAATCATACTAGCTGTTTCTGCTCCATTCATTTGATAATAAGACTGAATCAAGGCTCTTCCATCAAGAGGGTAATTGATTTCAATGATTTCATGGCCTTCTTGTGCTAAAAATGTCACCGCATTGGTCACTGCTTGTCGTGCTTCATCGCTGATTTTTGTGTGGATCGGTGATTCTGTGCAAACAGCGATTTTCAACCGTTTTTTTGGTGGATGCTCTTGCCATTCCGCTGGCGAAACTTGATAAGGCGCTCCTGAATGGATACTTCGCAGTCCTGCAAATAAAGCTTTGGTGTCTCTCATAGAAATGGTCAAACCAAAATCAATCGCTGCTCCTTGCCAACCTCGCCAAGCATGAGGACCAACTGGCATCGTTCCTCGTGAAGGTTTTAAGCCAATCAGACCACAAAAGGAAGCAGGTATGCGAATTGATCCTCCACCGTCACTAGCACCAGCGATCGGTAAAATGCCAGAAGCAACAACGGCTGCTGCCCCACCACTTGAACCACCTGGCGAATGCGCAAGATTCCAAGGATTTTTAGCTGGACCATAAAGTTGTGGATCGGTGATATTTTTAAATCCAAACTCTGGCGCATTTGTTTGGCCAAGTGGGATAAGACCAATTTTTTCAACTTGCGAAACAAAATTTGAATTTCTAGATGAGCGATGAGTTTGAAAAAGCTTTGAGCCTGATGTAGCTAACCAACCTTGCTTTTCCTGTCCTAACATTTTCAACGGGAACGGTAAGCCGCTTAAAGGCTGTTCATCCTTTAGAATTGGTGCCTCATCTTTAATCGGTTGATCTGTTTCAAAAGTAACGAACGCATTTAATTCTGGATTTAATTTTGCTACTTTTTGGCTAACCTCTTTGACTAATTCCTTGTAACTGAACTGCTTCTTTTTTAGACCCTTCACGATCTCCATGCCATCTTTCACGTAAATCCCTCCTTTTATTTGTCATACCTTTGTGCCATTTTCTCATATTTCTATTCAACAAACAAAAAGAATGATTACGCTTCATGTTAGAAACGGTGGTGCTATTATCAGTAATTATATACACCTATTGTATCCTAATAGCTAAGGTACTATTCATGGCAAACCAACGAATAGACTAAAAGCTAACCACCAGTTATTATTCTAAAACCACCGGATCGCATAAAAATAAGCCAAAGATTTCCAAAATAAGAGAAACTATGTTTGGATTCTTTGGCTTATTTTTTATTGTTGTCTTTTATTTTATCACTTAGAGAATTGTTAACGATTAGATCGTTTTTAGTTTCCCTCTAAATTCATCGATGGTTCGATACCCTTTTTCTGTCATGATCTGTTCGAGTTCTTTCGTGATCCGATCAAAAATTTTCGGTCCTTCTTTGTGAAGTTCGGTACCGATTTGTAGCATAGTTGCTCCACACAATAAATGTTCAAAAGCATCCTGTCCATTCCGAATGCCTCCAGTACCAATAATTTTGATCTCTGGTTTCAAGCGAGTATAAAAAGCACGGACGTTCGCTAAAGCGGTTGGTTTCACATATTCTCCACCAAGTCCACCGAAACCCTCTTTAGGTTTAATCACGACTGCTTCTTTTTGAGGATCGATATACAAACCATTGCCGATACTATTAATAGAATTTACATAAGTTAAAGGAAATTGATTCAAAATTTCAGCCATTTGATCAAAATGCGCCAAATCAAAATATGGGGGCAATTTGATTCCTAATGGTTTGGTGAAACGGGCAAAAACTTGTTGCAATAAATCTTCCGTCGCCTCAAAATCATAGGCTAACTGTGGTTTGCCAGGAACATTGGGACAAGAAAGATTCAATTCAGTGATTCCTTGAAAGTCACTCTTTTCAATCATTGTCAACATTTCCAAATTTTCTGCTGCACTCATGCCTGCAATAGAGAAAAAGAGAGGTTGTGTCTGCTGTTTTTCATAGTTCAATGCATAATCTAAGTAATAATCAAATCCACGATTAGGTAATCCCATTGAATTAATACTTCCAAGAGGTACATCGAAATAACGAGGTTCTGGATTTCCAGCACGTTCATTCAGTGTACAACTCTTTGTGATAAAAGCGCCAGCATTGGATTGTTCCAATTCAACTAGTTCTGTCGTTGTCATGCAATGAACACCGGAGGCATTCATAAAAGGGTTAGCAAAAGTATGATTAAAAAAAGTCGTTTCTAAGGTCAAGTCATTCTCTCCTTTGATGAATCATTTTTTCTAGTTTATCATCAAGTCAAGCAAAAGCAAATAGGATCAAGACAATTAATCATCATTTTCAGTTGCTAAAACTTCTCCCGTTTGACTATTAAGTTTCACTTGAGTACTCTTATTGCCGTTTTTCACTTTCACTTCCCAGTAGGTGGTACCAAGTTCCTTACTAAGATCCCAGTCAGTGGCTGTTCCCCCACCCGCTTGTTTTTCAGCGATTTTCGCTGCTTCTTCAATACTTAGAAGTTTACTTGTGTCCAAAGCATCTTCTTGTTTCTTCTGTCCATTTTGTTCATCTTGATCTAAACGCTCAGGATTTTGTTTTTGGATTTCTTCGTTTGCTGCATTGATCTTCATTTCGTATTCATTTTGGTCATCAACACCATCGATTTTATAAAAGAAACTTCCCCAACTACTATCTAATTCTAAACTGGTAATCGCTGCATTTGGATATTCTTTTTGAAACAACTCAATCGCTTTTTGTGCAGATAATTTGATCTCTTTTGTTGCATTCGTCCCAGAATTCATTGTTTGATTTGATGCTTCGGTTGAAGAAGTTGTTTGTTGACCAGTACTTGTTGACGTAGTCGCTGGCGCTGTCGTTGATTCTGGTGTAGCCTGATTCGATTGACACCCTGCTAACAATAGTAAAGAAAATAGCCCACAAAAAATAACATTAGTTTTCATAAAATTTATTTCCTTTCTTGAATAAAAATCACTTTAATTTAAGTATACACAAGTAAAGTTGTTCTGTCATTTTTAAACAAATCAATCATTAAATAGCAAAAAAAGACAAGGCTAAAAAAGTAATCAGTCTTGTCTAAAAAATCAAATTATGAAAAAAATTCGTCTTTACTTCTACAAACAAGCAAAACGTATTTTAAGTAAAAACGCAACGCTTCCTTTCAATTGCTAATATGTAATATCTTTATTGACTGCTATTCTTAGTTTCAGAAATGTCAGGTATGATCCAGTAATTATCTTTATTATGACTATTGATATATGTACGAAATTTTTCTGATTGGTAGGCTTTCTTAATCGCTTTTGCCCAATCCGTTTTTTCATTTTCCTTTGTCACAGCAGCTACGATTTGTAATTCAGGCACCATTTTTTCTAGCTCGATCAAATGAAGTTGTTCTCGAATTCCTGCATCTTCAACTGTGCTTCCAGGTATGACTTCAAAATCAAGGTCATCCAACACGTGTGGTAAAGTGTTCGTGTCCATCTCTTTGATATTTAACTGATAGGGGTTATTTGTGATTGCTTTTGCAGTCAAGTCGGTACTTTTCACTTGTTTATCCACTTGAATAAAACCAGCTTTAGCAAGAACTGCATAGGCTCGTGCTGCATTACTCGGATCTTGTGGAATCCCAATCATCATTCCTTTTTTCACCTCTTCTTTACTTGTATATTTGGAAGAGTACAAATTACACGGAACAGAGGGTGTAGCAACTAAAGGAACTAAATCAGTCCCATTCTCCTTATTGAAAACATTCATATAAGCGGAGTGTTGAGCAACATTTACATCAATCTTTCCTTCACCTAAGGCAGTATTTGATTGGATAAATTGAGAAAATTCAATTCGTTTAATCGTATATCCTTCCGATTCTAATATAGGTGCAATCGCATCATCAAATAAATCGTTATACGGTCCTCCAGTTACCCCCATGACAATTTCATGTTTTTTCTGAGCGTGTGATGATTGATCTTTTGAATGACAACCACCCCCAATGAGAACCAATACGAACAGACAGACTATAGTCACTATTTTTTTCATGAAGTTTACTCCTTAATATTTAATTTTATGATAAAGATAATTTCCCAGAAATTGGATACTGTTTATTAAAACAATTAAGATAACTACCGTTACAATAATCATCCCACTATTAAATCGTTGATAGCCTTGGGAAATAGCTAAATCCCCGATTCCTCCTCCACCAACAGTTCCCGCCATAGAAGAGGCATTAATTAGTCCAATCATCGAATTAGTAATGGCTAATATAATCGCCGGTCGAGCTTCAGGTAGAATAAAGTAAAGAATGATTTCCAATCGGTTTGCCCCTAAAGTTTTGGCACATTCGATAATTGTAGGAGGGATTTCTAGAATGGCTTGCTCGATTAAACGGCCCATAAAGGGAACAATATATAACGTTAAAGGGACAATAGCAGCAGTTGTTCCAATGGAAGTTCCAACAACTAAGCGAGTAAAAGGCAAAATAGCCACCAATAAAATGATAAATGGCACTGAACGCAAGATGTTGATAAGCGTCTGTAACACCGTGTACATAAGAGAATTAGCTAAAACACCTTGTTTTCTGGTCTCTGCTAATAGTATGCCTAAAGGAACTCCTAAGCCGATAGCGAACACCAAAGAAATACTGACCATATAAATCGATTCATAAGTTGCTTTGAGAATGATCTCTGATGAAAGTATTTCAAACATCAACGGTCACCTTCTCATAACTAATTAGTTGGTCAATAAATTCATTATCAGGAATTTTATTCGTTAGAAAATACATCGCAAAAAAACGTTCTCCGCTAATATGTATGGTTTTGATATCATAGACCGTCCCCTCCATTTTACTTTCTTGAAAACGAGCATAATTTGTGGCATTCATCAGGAAGTAAAGGACATAATTAAAGGAAATCGATTCTTTTTTTGGATACTTAGGATAAATCATATCGGCTAAAAATTCACGAACTAAATTGCTTTGAGGGCTTAAAAACATTTTTTTGGTTGTTGCCTGTTCAATAACTTTTCCTGAATCTATGACAGCCACTTCATCACAAATTTCTTTTATCGCCTCCATTTCATGGGTGACCAAAATGATGGTGGTTCCTAGTTCCTCATTCACTTTTTTTAACAAATTTAAAATACTTTTTTTAGCGGTTGGATCAAGAGCGCTAGTAATTTCGTCGCATAATAAAAGCGAAGGCTCCGTTACTAACGCTCTAGCAATCCCCACTCGTTGTTTCTGCCCACCAGATAAATGGGAGGGATATGTATTTTTTTTCTCTATCATTGATACATAACGTAAAACGTTTTCAATTCTTTTGTCGTATTCCTGCTTATTGACTTTGCTAAATCTCAGAGCAAGTCGAATGTTATCAGCAACAGTTTTTGACTGCAATAAGGCATAATGTTGAAATATTGTGCTGCTTTTCACATCTTTTGATAGAGATATCTTACCTTTTGTTGGTTGATCTAATCCGTTTATTAAACGAATCATTGTACTTTTTCCTGCACCACTTCGTCCAATGATACCAAAGATTTTACCTTTTGGTATAAATAAATTGAGATCATTTAGGATCATGGTACCTCCAAAAGACTTTGAAACGTGTTCAAATGAAATCAAGCTCTCATTCCTTTCCGGCGCATTCATATAAAAACTTTAACTATGTGGGAATTAATAGAAAGACGATAAAAATCCTTAATAATTAAGTCTTTTTATGTAGTAGATGCGCACATCTATATTTTAATTTCTTCTTTTCGAATTAAATATAGCATGGAAAAATAGCCATGTCGAGACTAATATGTGATTTTAATCACATGAGCATTGATAAAAAGCGAGAAGCAGAATGTTCCTTTCTTACACTTGATGAAAACAGTGATCAAGCAATGAACTACCCCGAAAAATAATCAAATGCATTGGAAATGCAGTGGCGACAAAAAAATAAAGCTAAAAACATCAACAGAACGGCTCTGTATCAATGTTTTTAGCTTTGTATGTATTCAATTGGCGGGAATGTGTAGGAATCGAACCTACCCAAGAAGCTCTTAACTCCTCATACTGGTTTTGAAGACCAGAGGGAACACCAGAACCCATCCACTCCCCTAATAAAAACATTCTAACATTTTTCGTTTGTTCAATCAATATCAAATGCTAGAATGTTTGTAGTTATAAAAGACTGGACTAGCTTTAATATCTGTTAGTTGTTCTCTTTTTATTTTACTAGGATACGTTGCGGTAAACGTTTCATAAACCAAGCAACGAGTAAACAAGAAAGCATCTTATCCACAATATTTCCTGCAACAGTTGCCCAATAAGTTGCAGTGATCATTTCTTTACCGGAAGCCTTGAAAGCAAAAATGAGGATGTCCGTTCCTGAACCGGTAAAACCACCAAATAAAGCTAAACGGATCGGCGCACCGATCATTGGACAAACAACGGCTAATAGTCCCCCTGCTATTAGCGCTTTTTTGTAAGAAAATCCATTCTTCGCTAGTAAAGAACAGATAATTGCTACAACAATATTTACGAATACAAAAGGAACAGCCAACGGTCCACTGATGATCCCCATTAATAAATTAGTGGCAATCCCAGCCATTACCCCATAACTCATACCAAAATTGGTTGAAATATAAATCGTTCCCATCGTATCTAAAAATAATAAGGGGATTTTCATTAGTGAAACAGCCTCACCTAAAACAACATTTAAAACAACGGCCATTGCACATAAAGTCAATATTTTCATTTTATTATTCATCGTTTACTTTTCCTTCTAAAAATAGTTTTAATTTCTGATATAAATCGCCTTGTGATTCTTCTGTATACCAAGTTGGAACTTCAAAATAAGGATTAACAATCCCATGATTCTTACATAATTCAAAATACTCTTCCATTAGTACGCCTCGCTGTGCTGAGATAGAACAATTAGGACTTTCATTGATCCCGATGATTCCCAAATAGCGATAATCATTCGCTTGATACTCTTTGATTTGTTGAATGACTGGTTGCAACATACTTTGATATTTTTGACGATAGCCTGGTATAGCAACATATTCTTGATAAGTCATTGGTGGTCTCTCTTTTCCTAAGGTCAAAAATTCAGGACAAGGCAATTGTAGCAACGCAACGCCTTGATTTAATAAAGAAATGGCCAAAGGAAAAGCACCACGAGCCCGTTCCCATCCAGGTATCACCGCATGTTGATTCAAGATGCAGTGTGAAACAACCACAAATTCTCTCTTTAATTTCATGTTATTTCCTCACAAAAAATCTTTTCTAAACTGACGAACACCTGATGAAGTTCTTCTTCAAAAATCGTGCGCATATCTAAATAGTTTCGCTCATTTTTTACCCGACTAATCACTGGAACAATTCCTTTTCTTAGTCTTCGTTGCAGCTCTTCCGCATGCCATCGCTTACTTTTTACTGTTACTGCATAGGTAGGTAATAAGCTTTCTGGATACGTTCCACCACCAACCGTACTATAATCTTTTTCGATAGCGACTTCGAGTTGCTCGATTTTTTTTAACTTTTCAGCTAATATTTGGGCTCGATTCAAACAATTTTCGATCTTATCCGATAGCATTTGCAAAATAGGCAAGGATCGAATGGCTTCTTCTTCATCAAGATAAAGTTCTAAAGTTGCTTCTAGTGCACTTAGAGTCATTTTATCGACTCTTAATGCACGCAGTAGCTGATTTTCTTTCATCCTCTGAATATACGTTTTTTTACCTACGATAATTCCGGCTTGTGGTCCGCCTAATAATTTATCTCCACTAAAGGAGACCACATCACACCCTTGCTCGATTACTTCTCGAACAGTCGGTTCATACGGTAAGCCAAAGCGTCGCATGTCAATGAGTAGACCGCTACCCAGATCATTGATTAACGGGACTTGATGTTTTTGTGCTAAGAGAGCTAACTCTGATAAGTGAGGAGTTTCTGTAAATCCAATGATTCGATAATTACTGGTATGGACTTTTAAAATCGCTCCAGTTTCAGAAGTCAAAGCCTGTTGGTAATCTCTAATATGCGTTTTATTGGTTGTCCCTACTTCTCTAATTTTCCCACCTGTTGCGGTAATTACCTCTGGGATACGAAAGGACCCTCCTATTTCAACAAGTTCCCCTCGAGAAACCAATACTTCTTTATCAGTAGTCAAAGTATCAAGAATTAACATAACAGCTGCTGCGTTATTATTCACCACTAAGACGTCTTCTGCTCCGGTAAGTTTTTTTAGAATATGCGTTAAATGATTGTATCTAGTACCTCTCTTGCCACTAGTTAAATCCATTTCTAAATTTGAATAGGAAAAACTTATTGTCTTTAATTGTTCCTCAATTTTCTTACTAAGTAAGGAACGTCCTAGATTTGTATGCAGAATCGTACCGGTCCCATTAATTACTTTTTGTAACGAATACGTTCGTTGTTTCACTTTTTCAATCACTAGAATACAGAGTTCTTCAATCGCTGGAGGTAACACTTCTTCTTTTAAAACAGTTTTTCTAGTTTGTTCTAAAACACTTTGTACCTGTTGTTTGACTACTCCGTAAGAATACTTCTTTTCTAATATTTGCAATTCAGGAGTTTTTAATAAACGATCCACTGAAGGCAAATCTGCTAATCGTCGTTGTATTTCTCTAGCCATCGTTTACCTGCTTTCTATCGTTTTGCAATTATTCTCAACGCCTTTATGGTTTTTTCTATTTCTTCTTCTGTTGTAAAACGGGATAAGGATACTCGAACAGTTCCAGTATTTTTAGTTCCTAAATCTTGATGTATTAGCGGTGAACAATGGTAGCCTGAACGTGTGGCAATGCCAAACTCTTCCCACAGAATGTCACTGATTAAAGCTGATTCTACAGATCTGATATTCAACGAAAAAACGTCTATATGCTCTTTCGTGAAATCTCCATAAAACGTTAATTCTGAAATCTTCGTCGCTTCTTGGTAGAAGTAGTTTCCCAATGATGGTGTCTCTTGGGACATTAGCCAACCTACACTGGCTGCTAATCCAGCAATTCCTGGCACATTTGCTGTCCCAGCTTCCAACATTGCTGGCATTTCATCCGGCTGCTCCTTAGAGAAGGACTTCATACCATCACCACCAGTTATTATCGGTGTAAGTTTCATTTTTTTGTGAATACAGATGCCACCAATTCCTTGTGGTCCATGTAACGCTTTGTGTCCAGTGAAACAAGCCGCTGCGACCTTCCCATCACTTAAGTCAATTGGTAGATGTCCAGCTGTTTGAGAAATATCTAAGATTAAATACAGCTGATGATTGTGGCAAAAACGTTTTATCCATTCAATATCTAAAAGATTCCCTGTCACATTACTCGCATGATTGCAGACCACTACTTTGGTTTTTGCGTTTAATTTTTCAGTAAATTCTTCATAATTCAACTGTCCAGTGATCGGATGACTACTGATAATGTCGTAGGAAACGCCTAGTTTTTCTAATTGATAGAGTGGTCGCAGCACGGAATTGTGTTCCCAACTTGTGGTCAATACATGATCACCAGCTTGAATGAACCCTTTTAATACTGCATTAAGAGCAATAGTCACGCTTCCAGAAAAAATAATTTCATATAAATCCCCGGTATGAAAAAAATTTTTTAATGTATCTCTTGCCATTTCTATTAATTGATAAGCACGAATGGAATAGCTATGAGCGCCACGAGCTGGGTTGCCATACCTCTCACTTTCAAGCACATCTAGGATTGTTTGTTTCATACAAACCGGCTTTTGGACTGTCGTAGCTGCATTATCTAAATAAATAGTCATACTAGTCTCCTTCTTGTTTCCCTAAAATCCGATAATTTTCTACTCGTTTTGTGATGCCGAGTTTATCGATTGATTCTAAAATAAGCATGGAAGCTTTTCGGCTCGAGTTTGTCATATCACGAAAATCAGCCAGTGTCATTTTCTTGTTTTTCTTGATATAAGTCCGGATTTGTTGAATAGCTTGTTGGTAAATCTTTCCTGACAGAACATATTCGTGGGTTAAAAAAACAGCGCTGGTGGCATCTAAAGCTTCCAATACTTCTTCAGCATTTTTGTCTAAAAGGGCTAACTCTTCTTTTTTTATCGGCATATAACCACTGTTTTTTAGGTAACGTTCAATTTTTTGTTTGGCGACTTGTTGATAGCTATTAAATTGTACTTGAAAATCATAAACAGATAATCGTTTCTGTTGTTCTTTGATTACGTTGAATTTTTTTAATAATTGAATCAAGACGAAAACTTCTTTTTCGGTCAAGCCATTTCGTATTTTAGAACGAAATTCTTCTAAAGGCATACCATCCCGTAGACGATATTTTTTGTGATACTCTTCTAAGATCTTTTGTGCTTTTCCTGCTAATTGTTGGTATCTTTCATAAAGTAAAAAACCACAAGAGGTAAAGAAGATTTGACTTTTATCCTGTAGTTCTTCTAATGAATGGCTTAGTTGATCAAGGGTGACACCCAGATAGGCCAACAATTCTTTTTCTACTGTAAATGGCTGTTTCTTATTTAACATAAAATCAATTATCATACTGTTTAGATTGCCATTTTCTTTTGCTTTTAAGCTTTCTAAAACCGCCTGCTTGAATCGGCGATGTTTTTTGGGAACGGCGTTTAAGACTTCGCCTCCAGCAATCGTATGCATGGGTGAATAAGAGCGTAGAATAAAACGATCTTTTTCTTTTACAGAAACTTTTTCTTCTAATCGTAACTGCAAAAAGCCTTCTTCGTTTGGTCCAATCCAATCTAATCCTAATGGAACAGTACGAGCCATTACTTCTTTTGTTCCGATCAGCACTCTTACCCGATCCCATAGACTAATTCCCCCATCCGTTTCTGCCAAACAAGATACCTTAACATCCAGCATCCAGCTTTCCTCTAAAGAATCCGCGGTTGATAAAACATCCCCGCGCGTGACTTCTTCACGGGTAATGTTTGCTAAATTGATAGCAGTTCGTTGTCCAGCATATGCTTTTTGAACATTATTTTCATGTACCTGAAGATTTCTTATCCGAACTTTTCGCTTATTTGGATAGAGATAGCAGTTTTCTCCAACGGTTAGTTCCCCTTCCAGCAAAGTGCCTGTAACTACTGTACCGAAGCCTTTTACACTGAAAACCCGATCGATATTTAACCTTGGTGTTCCACTACTTACTTGTTCTGATGTTTGCTCCGTGTAGGCTTCGATTTTTTTTAGTAATTGTTTGATCCCTTTTCCGCTAATGGCATCGGTTTCAATTATTTCCGTTTTTTCTAAAGGCGTGTGAAGTAATTGATCACGTATATCTTCGATGACTAGTTCTTTCAATTCAGCATCAATCGTATCAATTTTTGTTAATACAATTAAAAAATGGTGGATTCCTAATAAATTCAAAATATCAATATGCTCTTTTGTTTGAGGCATGATTCCTTCACTAGCATCAATGACTAATAAAATAAGATTAAGACCAGGTAGTCCAGCAACCATATTTTTAATAAATTTTTCATGGCCAGGAACATCTACGAAACCCACACGTTGTTGATTTGGTAAATTTAAGTAAGCAAATCCTAGATTAATCGACATGCCCCTTTTTTTTTCTTCTTTTGTTGTGTCAGTATCTATTCCAGTCAGCGCTTTGATCAATGTTGTTTTTCCATGATCAATATGCCCAGCTGTTCCAATTACAATATTTGCCATTTCTTTTACCCCTTATAATAAGTAATACGTTACATCCAATCCAACTTGAAGCGCTTTATAAAAACCTTCTGATGACACATTATTTTTAGCTAAAATATGACGTATCTGATTTTCAGCTTCTAGCGGAAATTTTAAAGAAAAACCACAGCTAAGGTATATTTTTTCGGGTGTAGGAATGATTCTTACAGATAGTTTAGCTGATTGGCACATCAGCTCAGCTCTCATTGCTTCACGTGTCGAATGAAATAATACCACTCCATATGACTTCATTGTTTACTCCTTAAGGTTTGATGATTTTTTTAGATTGTCGCATCATTTCAACAATATGATACATATTGGTCACTTCACCGACTTTACATTTTTCACTGAGGTTATAATAGTTAAGACAGGCTCCACAAGCATAAATTTCTACCCCATTTTCCGCAAGAATCTGTAAATCCTCCAAGGAATCCGAGTTGTCGCTTACTAAATGGACCCCACCATTGTAGAAAATGATTTTTTCGGGCAAATCAGGTTGTTCGGTTAAAGAATAAATAAACATTTTTAATAATTGTTTCCCTAATTCTTTCGACCCTTGCCCCATCGTATTCGTGTCGACAACAACTATATAATTGTCTTCAATATCATTTTCTCTTGTAAGTTCTTATTCATAAATAGAAGCTATCCCTCCGTTTTTCTTGGAGATACGTACAGTAAACGATTGTGCATCATTTTGCTTTACTTGATAATCATAACCTAGTTGTCCCGCCATTTTTTTTAGGTTTTGTGCAGCAATCTCATTATCGACAGTTGTTTCTACTGTATCGTTTTCTTCCAAAGCTTTCTTTGTTTCAATCACTGGAAGGGGACATACTTTTCCCAATGCGTTAATTTTAACCATTTTGATTCTCCTTTCCATGTGTAGTTAATCATGGGATCAGTTTATTAGACTAATCGAACAATTTTTTTCTTAATAAACCATGATTTCTGCTGTCTTTTTTTTCGTAACAACGCCAAAATCTTTGGCTAAGATATTGGCTGATTTCAGCTCTTCTTCTAATTTTTTTGCTTCTTTAGCCGGGATACTTACCAATAATCCTCCAGATGTCTGTGGATCATATAGCAACTCTTCGATCCCTAAATCATCGACATAAAAGGCCATCTTTTTTTCCATAAAATTTCGGTTTCGTTGTCCTCCAGCAGTAAAAAGAAAGGCTTTTGCTCCTTCATAAGCTTCTTCAAAATATGGCAGTTTTTCTGAATAGATTTCAGCTGAAAAATTGTCATGTAACATTTCATGAAGATGTCCTGCTAACCCAAATCCTGTTACGTCGGTACAACTAGTGATTGGATATTTTCTGATGATAGCCATCGCATATTTATTTAAGGTTTCCATACTTTTTGTTGCTTTGGCAAACCCTTCTTTGGTTATTGCCCCGGCGCTGTAACCAATGGTGATAATGCTTACACCTAGAGGTTTTGTTAAGATTAAGTGATCTCCTTCTTGACAAGTATTATTTTTGTAAATATTGTTTGGATGAATTGTGCCAGTTACAGAAAGTCCATATTTGACTGAACGGTCATGGATTGAGTGCCCACCTGCTAAGATTCCACCTGCTTCTTGAACTTTTTCAGCCCCGCCTCTTAAAATCTCTTTTAAAACCTGTAGTTCTTTTTCTTCAGGAAAAGCAACAATATTTAAGGCAGATAATACATTCCCTCCCATCGCATAAACATCACTCATCGCATTGGCAGCAGCAATTTTGCCAAATAAATAAGGATCTGTCACCATAGTAGGAAAAAAGTCTAACGTCTGAATAATTGCTAATTCATCGGTCAATTTGATAACGGCTGCGTCATCTGTTGCATCAAAGCCCACTAACAATTTTTCATCTTGGGATTTAGGGAGGTCTGCTAGAATATTCCCTAGATTTCCAGGACCAATCTTAGCGTTACATCCACCACAAATAATTAATTGTTCGATTTCTTTTTTCATTGGCATCCACTTCCTTTTCATATAGTGTAATAATTGATGACTTTTCCTCTACTGCTTACTGCTTACTGCTTCATTTTCTATAGTTACACCAACAATCAGAAAATAGCGGGCAAATCATTAAAATAACTATGCTAGTTTGGTGTACTAAAAATGAAGAAGTGGCTGTACAGTTCTTTCCACTCCTTCACATTTTGCTACTAGATTAAGCTTTTCTATTTTTTAGAAAACATTCCTTTTCGCATATATGTAATTCCTGAGTAAATAATTACAGCAATGATTACCCAAGTCAGCATATTCAAATCTAAACTTGTGACGAATTTAACAGCAATAATTACCCCAATCACTCCACCAATCGTAATTGCCAAACTAACTTTACGCGCATAATCACCAGATTTAATAAAGTTACCTGAAGCAACGGGCATCAATCCTGCACAAGAAGCCATCATAATAGGAAAAGCAACAAGCGGACTTAACCCCAACATGTATACTAATGCCATACATGGTGCATATAAACCTACGCCAATCGTCATTAATGCACCTAAGAGGAAATTACCGATGACGCCGATGATTAGCTTAAGACCTGTTAAAGCAGTCGCTTCATTTCCAGAGCCTAAGAGATCCAGCATTCCAGCTTGTTTTAGCCCCATTAAAATTGCTGTCACAATCAGAGCAAGTCCCATAAAAAACTGCACCTTTTTTTCAGGTAGCTTACTGACTGTTTTCGAACCCACAAACGAACCCACAATTGCTGCTGCAACTAATGAAAACAGAGTAATGGGTGATACTTTAACAACAGTAATGAAAATAAAAGCTTCAATGATTACCGGAATAGAGTGTGCCACATTGAGCGTTCCTGGTAATTGTCGATCGTTATCTAATTGCTTGGTAAATTCTAGTAACATGGTTGTTGGCGCAAAACTACCAATCCCTAATGTATCTAAAAAATCGGTAATTAACCCAATCGTTCCAGAAATAAGATAATTTCCTCCACCCCAATTTCCTTTATTTGCAAGTAAGTCGCGAACAAAAAAGAATAAGAAATAGAGTAATAAAACGCTTAATAAACCCAACAGTAGTTGTACCATGATACCTCCTTAATAGTAAGCAGAGTTTTACTAACCCATCATTTTTTGTGTAACCATCTGTTAATGGCTAGGACTAGAGAATTCAATTCACATTTTGGATGGTTATACCGTGTATTTTAATCAAGTAAAAATCCATTTTTTAATGAGTCTTTAGGATCGACAAGGAATTGATTAAATCCTGTAATATAAGCAGATCCCGTCACTTTGGGAATAATCGCTTGATAATTTCCTACACGTGTTTCCTTTGTAATTTCTCCCTTAAACATTGTTCCTAAAATACTTTCATAGACAAAACTTTCACCAATTTTCAACTCATTTTTTGCATACAAAGTTGCTAATTTAGCACTCGTTCCCGTTCCGCAAGGTGAACGATCAACTTGTCCATCCCCGAATACCACGACGTTTTGATAAGTAGCTTCAGGACTTTTAGCAGGACCATAAAATTCGACTAAGTCAACGGTTTTAATATGTTTTAATCGGGGATGTTGGATCTCGATATTTTGATTAATCGCTTCGCGGATTTTTAGACCTGCTTCAGTAAATCTTGACGCATTCTTCGCCTCAATTGTTAAACCAACTTCTTCGGCTTTTAATATGGCAAAAAAACTTCCGCCAAAAGAAATATCCACATGAACTGTCCCAATATCGGGCACACTCACTGCCACATTTTCTTTATATAGAAAGGATTCCACGTTTTCAAAAGAGACCGATTCCGCAGAGTAATCTTCATCCAGATGAACCTCTCCGCAAACAATCCCCGCAGGTGTATCTTGCGTTACTTTAACCACACGGGTTCCTTCTCCTACATCTACCCAGCCCAATTCTACAGCTGCTGTCATTGCCGCAATGGTGTTGTGACCGCACATATTTAAATAGCCACCAGAATCCATGAAAATAATCCCGTAGTCTGCCTCATCATGAACCGGTTCACAAATAAAAGCCCCGAACATATTTTTATGCCCTCGTGGTTCATGCATTAGCATTTTACGTAAATCATCTGCTTGTGTTTCCAGGTATATTTTTTTATCCGCCATCGTTTTTCCATGAAATTTAGGAATGCCTCCTACAATTAACCGAGCGGCTTCACCAGCTGTATGGGTATCTACTACTGATATCATTTTTGATACTTTCATACTAACCTCCACGTTACTTCAATTTTTGATTATCTTTACGCATCTTTAGTTTTATAAAAGCGAGCGCTTTAACTGCATCATAGAAAGTGATCGTATTTTCTCCAACCACTTCCGTTTCAATCCCTGCTTGTGATTTATTAAAATCCAGCACATATTTTGTATAATCATTTTCTACGACAAACTTGGCTTGTTTCCCAATAAATTTGAGCCCAATAACACTGATGCCACGACGACCTATTTCTTCTAGGGTGTTGGCAAAATCGATGTCTGAATTTCCCCAACCATCTGTTGATAAAACAACGCCATCTGTAGCCATCGCTTCTAGCCAAGTAGCTGTTCGTTGTCCGACTAGATGCTTCATTTCATTGCTTTGAGGCGTGCCAATAATAATAACATCTTGGAAATCAATGTCAGGATCTTTGCTTAAAACATCCAGTAAAGGATCTTTAAAAAGGTGCATCGAAGTTTCTTTAGTTGATGGTCCTATTCCCATAAAAATCCCCTTTTCTAACAATTAGACCATTGAACGAATGGCACCATCACGATACTCATTGGCAGATAAAAAGATGGGCATATTATTCATATCGATAATCGAATGACCACCCTTAAACCCACTAGGTTCATCTGGAAATAATAACATATCGTACATCGCACCTTGGCCAGCTACCTGCTTGACCAACGTCACTTTTGGCTTTCCCGGATTTCTTTTTTCTTCATAGATATGTGTTTCCGTTGCTTCCTTACCATCTAGCAACTTTAATTGTTCTCGGATTTCCTGCAGATAATTGTCAACTATCCGAAATAATTTTAAACATAACTCACGATCGAAAGGTGTTCCTTTCTTGACAAGTAAGTCAATCAAAATAATGTAATCCTCTGCGTTAGGTGTGCCCGGTCGATTTAAAAATAAATGATCACGCAATACACCATCAGAAGAACCAAACTCATGGAGCTGTTCACCCTCATCGATTGTGCCGGTCATTATGACCGACACTCCCGTTAATGTATGGGTGATACCCGTCCCCAAAACGCCTAATACTTTAGCAGAAATTGGTAAAATATCCATGATAGTATTTGTTTTTAGGTCTAACTGATCTGGCTCTAACAATCGGATCGTCAAGGATTTGACATCCTCACACAGACAATCAAATTCAGTTTTTATCTGTAGTTGATTGTGATCAAGCTTAAATTGATTTCCTATGGAAACTTTTTCCATATGGAAAACTTTCATTTTTAATGTTTCTCCTTGCATGCTGATCCCTCTTTACACATGAGCGATATATTCATAAGGTAATGGCACAATTTTCCCTGGTGTTTCAATTGAAACTAGGCTTTCTAAAGTATCTTTTAAAATACCCGTTTGCATGTCAATATTATGTGGTTCTCCGGCATTAGCACCCATCGGCACACGTGGTGCTACAGCTCTAGGTGAACCATTTTGCCGTACTACTGGTGGTAATGCGGCGATTAAAATAGTAGGAATCCCTGCTTCCTCAATTGCTCTCTGCACGATCACGGCAGTTCTATGACAGGTCCCTCAACCAGCAGTCAAAACAACTGCATCAACTTCTTCTTCCACGAGTTTTTGTGCGATTTCTGGTCCCGTCTGTTCATTAAAGGCATCTTGGTCACCGCCGCCTCCCATAAAGCCATAATGTACAGGGGCAGCTTCTTTAATAAAACCAGCTTTTACTAATTCATGCAGTCGATCAATCGGAAACATTGCATTGACATCCCGATTAACGTCTGCGTTGTCATATCCACCATGTGAGACCATTAAATCTTCACTTGGTACTCCATCTGGAATCTCACGATACGTTGTGTCTCCTGCCAAATTAAAGCGTGTATCACTTTTTAAGTGGACACCAGCTGCCGTTGCCAAAGCAATCCGCATTTCTTTCAGCTCTTTTTTAACGGGCGTAAAGACGGATTTGGGTGTGATTGGTACAAAAATTTCTGACTGTAATCCTTCGAATACTGTTAAACTCATCTACTCATTTTCCTCTCTCATTTTTATTTTCTTCTGTTGATTTTTTAAACGTCGACGTTCATGTTCTGTGATTGCTTCAACGTAATGAGTATTGGCTGCTTCTTCCAAAACCTCTGGATAACTCATCAAAAATCCAACTTCTTGTCCTATTTTTAAATCGTACTCTGAAATAATCATGCGCCGCGGAATTTTTAATTGACCTAGTCGTCCTTTGATATCAATAGTTACGCTCGCATCTCGAACTTCAACAAGTATCCCTTCAAACATTTGTTCAGTAGAGACATACTTTAATTTTTCGATTCTATCCATTTTGCACCTTATTTTATTCTTTTTCATAAATTTCTTGACGTTTTTTACTTTTCGGCAAAGATTGCTCATTTTCTTCCAGGTCTATTTTTCTTCCTGTTGTTTTTTCGATAATCTCAATGTTGTTTTGTTTGACATTCGGATTCCATTTACGTTCAGCTGGTTTAATTGTTCCTCCACCCATTAACGTTTTTAACATAGCTAAATCACGAATGGCGTCTTCTCTACACAAGGTATTATTTGATAAAATTTCATTTTCAATCCCTTGTTTTGATTTATTATTATCAACCATTGCGCCCATTTCAGAATTACCAACAACTAAGGCTCCTTGAACAGCACTATAAGAGTCGCCAACCACTTTGATTCCACGTTTTCCAATTTCTTCCATGTGAGAAGCGAAATCAATATGATTATTTCCGAAACCTTCAGTGGTTACAATGGCACCATCAATGTCCATGGCTTCGACAGTCATTCCTAAACGTTTTGAAACATAATATTTTTCAGTATTCGCTTGTGGAGAGCCGACGAACATAACACCGACTAAATCAATTTCTTCATCTGCCATTGCTTCTTTAACAAGCGGTTCCCGCCAATAATGGCGTGAAGTTTCTTTCGAAGCCGGTCCAATACAAGTTAACGCATGGATTCCTCCATCTAATACTTCTGTTGGTGCCAATAGGATTGGCAAATTGCCAAGGTCAACATTTGGTTTTGCGCCAAATGTTCCAACTGGCTCGATGGGCATAATCAAATTATCATGCATCGCACCTTGCCCCATTATTTCTTTGATGATCAAAACTTTCTTATTGCCAATTCGACGTTTCTGTATAATTTCTTCTGAATGTATCACCAATGATTCATCCGCTTTTTTGAGGGCTTCACGAATTTCTTGAGTGATGTAATCAGAAGCTTTGTGAGCGGCTAGCGGACCCGGACGTTCCATATTCGCGTGTTCTTTGATTGTCACTTGGGTTTTAATAAAGATTTCTCCTTTATCTGGTGCTCCAGGTCGTCCCCACATAATGTTACGATCTAATTCTCCTTCAGAAGAACCAAATTCACCGATTTGAACTCCATTAGCATCCGTCCCTGTAACAACCATGACGACACCATCCAGTACTCGGGTAATTCCATGCCCAAGATCACCTTCAACTTTTGCGGCAATTGGCTGAACGTCCATAATCGTTTCACTATATTCAGTGTATTTATCTGGTGTAATGATTTCTAAAGTCATATCTTCAACGAGCTGTTCCAGTTCAACTGCTTCAGCGCAAATTTCTGTCATTTTTCGTAAAATTAAAGTTGTTCCTTCGATTTTTGTTTCTTCCCCAAAAATCACCTGATCAATTTTTAGATGATCATGTCGTACAGAACGAATCACTTTTTCTTTCACCTGATTTGAGTTTTCCAAAACCGGTGCTGGTATTACTGGCGTTACTTGCTCAGGAATTATTGATTCCGGTTCAGGATTTACCGTTTCGGTTAACTGAGTAGCCATCATTAAAGGAAGCTCTAAATCAATTCCTTTTCCTTCAGCAATATGAATTTTAATAGTCTGACCACTTGTTACAGAAGATGAAGCAGTTTGAATTGGCGTCGCAATTGTTTCAGAAGTCTCAACTTCTTTTTTTTCATTTAAATGAACTTCTTTCATTCCTTCAGATACACCTTCCAGTAATTCTTTTGTCAATGGAATCAACGCATCCGTTGTTTCTTTTAATGTTGTACCAAGTACTTGTTCAATTGTTAACACATCTTCAGAAAATTCAAGCAACCCTGATTCTTCTAGATCAAGAAAAATTGCGGGGTCCTCTAGATTTTCTGGCGTAATCACTGTGCCTGCTTCCGCACGACAACAGAGTACAGCTAGATCTTTTGCATGTTCTTGGGCAGTTTCAGCCGTAATAGACATTCGTTAAATCCTCCTAAAATTTAAATTTATTTCGTTGTAGGTAATTTACGATATAGTCTGTGCCCATCTGCCCGAAGTACATGATCTGTATGATGATAAACCGGAACTCCTAACCTAGGAGCTACACCAATAACGGTGTTCGTTCAATCAGAACAAGTTCCAGTCATCACAACTTCAGCACCTGCTTTTTTCAAAGCAAAGACTGTTTGTGCTTGTCCTGGACATATACCTGGCAAGGTACATCTATATCTTCCATTCACTTTTACCATTCGCTTACAGCGTTGTGTAGCAACAACTTCAGCACCCATGTTTTCAGCTATTTCAGTCATTCTTTCTTCTGAACCGCCGCATTCACAAAGTAATAGTCCTATTTTTCGATGTTCTTGAGGAAATGGCATAGCAACCAATACCCCTCCGCTGGTTTTCGTAATGGGGGTTTCTTCCGTGCCGCTATGACCAGTCATTGGTCCACCAATCACAATTTCTCCATGGGGCTCAATAAAACCTCCAACTTGATCAATTAATTGCTTGACAGGTGTTCCAATTGGGACATCTTTAAAGACTGTTTTCTTTTGTTTTACACGACCAGATACCGTAAGATCTTTATCAATAAATGGTTTTCGCTGTTCAATCGCTTCGACAATGCGTTTAATTGTTTCAACATTATCCACTACTGCTCCGATTTCGATTGGCAGTTGACCAGGGTCTAAAGTGATGTTCAACACTTCACGAATCACTACACGTTCATCGCCTGCAGGATAGATGTCAGGTAATTGGTAAACATCTATTGTCGGTTCATTGTTGATAAACTTTAACAATTGTATGACTAACTCTCGATGTTTTCCTTTAACGGCAATGATTCCTTTGGGTGCTTTCGTAATGCTCATGCAATACTTTATTCCACGAATCAATTGTTTGATTTGACTTTTCATTTGCTTTACATTGTGAAGTAATAAAGCTTCACATTCTGCACCATTTGCGATAAAGATGCCTTCTGGTATTTCACAAGATAATTTTATATCTGTCGGAAACCCAGCTCCACCAGCTCCGACAATTCCGGCTTCTTTGATTGCTTGAATATAAGAGGATGTTTCTGGAATAGGAAGATAACTTGAAAAATTTTGCTTTTCATCAATCTTTAGCACAATCTGATCGTTGGTTACTTCTGATACAACGCCTGAAAAGCTAGAATGAATGTTTGCTCCTAATCCATCTGGTTTAGCAATTTTTTGTCCACGTTGCACATATTCGCCTATTTTTACCATACTCTTTGATGAAGCGCCTACATGTTGTTTTAATGGTATAAGAATTTTTTCCACTCTTTTCACCTCCCTCGTTTTACTTGAACTTGAGTAAACTAGCCACCCACAGCTCATGTTTATAATATCACAATATGGAGGTTTGATGAACGATTTATTTATAAACAATTGTTATTTATAGTTCTATAAATGCTTTTATAACAATGAAAATATATGTATTGTTTTTTATTTAAATATAGATAAAAAATAACAACATGTACTTAATGATTATATACATAGAGTGAGAACTGATGGAAAATCTTTTTTCACTTTATTGAACGACACATATAGTCTATGCAATTTTGATTATCATAATTTTTTCATTTTCATTCATCAAAAAATACAGTTTAGCACGGTTGCTCTTTCAATATCTGTTCTATTCTATTGGCAAAATCAGCTCGATAATCATCTCCTTTTTAGCTAATAAAAAATCAAAAAAATATGTTAGAGAGCAATAGACATTTTCACAATAAAAAAGGGACTGGGACAAAATTTGTCTCAGTCTCTTCTAGTATCTCTAAAAACGAATAAACGGTGTTCAAACATCAGCCCCTTGAAATAAGCCTGAATTTTTCAAAACATGAGAAGCTGTTTCAAAAAATTCTTTCTTATTGTCATCAGAGCTACCCGATGTTTTTACGACCTCTGATTCACGGCGTTCAAGAAGCAACTCCTCAATAATAAGGGAGGAGCTAAACGCTTCTTTCAAAGCCTCTTTTCATGCGAATCTTAATTAATATTTTTTATTAGGTTTCTCCCCTTATGCACGATGCATTGGAAGATCATTATTACTTGGTTGAACAAGTAAGTATTGGATAACATCAATGTTACTTGATTCAAAAGATGCTGCACAAGCTTGAAGGTAAAGATCCCACATTCGATAGAAGGAATCGCCCATAGTTTCTGTTACCTTGTCTTGTACTTTATGGAAATTATTTGTCCAATGTTCTAAAGTAAGCTGATAGTCCCGGCGCAAACTTTCTAAATCAATTAACTGTAAATCATTATCCGTAATATCTGTTACGATTTCTGCTAATCCTGGAATGTATCCACCCGGGAAAATATATTTGTTGATCCATGCATTAACTGCCCCACCTTGCTGACGAGTAATACCGTGAATCAACGCTGTTCCTTTAGGAGCTAGTAATTTTTGGATGACACCAAAATACTCTTTTAAGTTGTCTGCTCCCACATGTTCAAACATCCCGACACTTGTAATATGATCAAACGTTTCATCTTTTAGATCACGATAATCCATTAATAAGACCCGACATTTATCTTCCAGATGTTCTTCTTTGATCCGATTAGTAATATGGTTATATTGTTCTTCACTCAAGGTAATACCAGTTGCTTTTACATTGTATTCTTTGATAGCTGTAAACATCAAGGTTCCCCAACCACAACCGATATCTAATAACGTATCATTATCCTTGATAAAAAGTTTATCTAAGATGTGGTGAACTTTATTGATTTGGGCTTGTTCCAATGTATCTTCAGGTGTCTCAAAATAAGCACAAGAATAGGTTAATGTTGGATCTAGCCACATTTCATAAAAATCATTTCCTAGATCATAATGTGCATGAATATCTGCTTGATTTTGTTTTTTTGTGTGTTTTTGCTTTTTAGGAAGCCATTTTAAATAGTCGCTCCCTCTTAAAAAGCTGTTTGCTTGTTGGTAAGCATCGTTGATCAACGCTTGAATACTTCCCTCAATCTCAATACGATGATCCATGTAAGCTTCACCTAGAGCTAGAGAGGCGTTATTTGTGATTTCTTTCATTGGTATTTCTTCATGGATCTTAATTTTGATTTGAGGAGGATTGTCAGTATCTCCATAGCGTTTTGTCGTACCATCCCAGTAAGTAACTTCGACTGGAAGGGAGAAAGAACGTGAAAATAATTGATTATATACTGTTTTTTCTAACATGATTTTCCTCCTTAGAATTGCTACTATTTAACGTTAATACTAAAAATTAAAAGAATCAACTCAGAAGGGTATTTTTCAGAAAAAAATCTTTGTTACCTATCAAATTTTCATTATTTTCACATTTATTTTCTCATAATTAGTTGATGATCTTAGGCCTTGACTTCATCTTTAAAGCCAGTTTTAGCAAAAATCCATAGCAATAAAAGAACTGAAACAGTTGATTGAATACCTAACATCAAAACAAAATCAAAATAAAAGAATCCAACAATCGTGGCAATAATGGAGCCAACTCCAATCACATTCAACATTAAATTGGCACTTTCTTTGAATGTTTGGATGGAAGAAAAACGACTCTTTCTAGTTAGCCATAAAAAGAAAGAAGCACCAAATAAAATGAAGCTAGTCATTATAAATAAGATGATTCCTAAACTCATACTATAAGATAAAATAATCATTGGACGATTACTGGCGTAAAATTCCTGTTCTAAAAATGCTTGAAACTCTTGTGGCGTTCGGACTGATTCGGGATTGAAAGACGCTTGGTAATTCATTTGATAGGTTCTTATACGCCCCTGTTCTTTTTGTTGGATTGTCCAATGATTTTTTGCGAAATCAATAAAGGCGTTTTTTTCGTTTTTTTGTTCTTTCGTCAATCCTGACCCAATCAGTATTTCGTTATTCTGATAAATCGTTATTGGTGAATGATTTATTTGCCCATTCTCCATGGGTAATTCTGAAAATTTATTTACTCCATCTTGATCAATTAGTTGGTGAACTGTCAAAAATTGCTCCATAGGGATTGCTTTTACCTGATTGGTATAATACATGGTAATCGGCATAACCATCAACGCGACCAAGAAAAGAAAGATCAGACTCAATTTAGGCCATGACAACTGTCTTCTACCAGCAAAAAGACGTCTAGGACTATTTAAATGAGAAAAGTAATTCAAAGGAAATGTTTGCATCAACACCTGCTCCTAACCTTTTGTGCCACCAGAAGTCAAACCAGTGACAAAGTTTTTTTGTAAAAAGAAGAACAATAAACAAATCGGTAATGCAATGAGGATCGCTCCTGCGGCAAATAATGAAACCCGTTGATTTGTCACATCAGAAATGAATGTTTGCAAACCAACTGCCACTGTTTGATTTTCTGGTGTGCGTAGTAAAAATTTAGCGAGCATGAAGTCTCCAAACGGTCCCATAAAGGCCCACAATGCTTGAACGGCAATCATTGGTTTAACTAACGGTAAAACGATTTGTAGAAAAATCCGGAAATGACCAGCTCCATCTAATTTAGCAGATTCATCTAAATCAAGTGGAACAGTATCAAAATAACCTTTCATTAGCCAAGTATTCATCGGAATTCCCCCACCAATATAGATCATTGTTAAGAACCAGTATCGATCTAAGGCGTTAAGTAGAAAAGCCATGACGTAAAAAGCGGTCAATGCAGCCATCGTTGGAACCATTTGAATCACCAGGAAAAACATCAAGCTTGATTTGCGTCCAATGAAACGGTAACGACTATAAGTGTAACCAGCCAAAGTTACAACAGTCACTTGGATAACCATTGTTAAAATGGAAATAATCAAGGTATTTTTATACCAAGTACCATATAACGTTTCTGAGAATAGCCGTCTAAAATTTTCTAGTGTCCAGTCACTGGATAAATCCAGACTAAAAGCAGCGATATTACCTGATTTAAATGCTGTACTGGCTGTAATCAACAATGGATAGATAATGATGATCGACAAAAGAATCAAAAAAACATAGGTCAAGAATTGTGACAATCTTCGTTGGAATTTAGCACTTGAATTAAATTGTTTCATCGCTTAGTCCTCCATATTAAATGCATTAGTCTTTTTAAACACAAGTAAAGAAACACAAATGACAATTGCAGAAATAATTAGTGTAATGGCTGAAGCCATGGAGTATTGTGGCGAGGTTCCCGTCGTTAGTTTATAGATCCAAGAAATCAAGATGTCTGTTGAACCTGCGCCCCCTCCTACACTTCCAGGACCACCGTTGTTAAATAAATAAATCATCGAGAAATTGTTGAAATTACCAGTATACTGAGTAATAAACGTTGGTGCTGCTACTAGAAAAATAGCCGGTAACGTGATATTAGAGAAACGTTTCCAAGCATTTGCACCATCGATTTTTGCTGCTTCATATAAATCTTCAGAAATGGATTGTAAAATACCTGTTACCATGACATAGATATAAGGGAAACCTAACCACCCTTGAACCATAATGATCGCAACTTTCGTCCAAAATGGATCTGTTTTCCATGAAATCGCGCTAATGTCTACGAATGGCAGATGATTGATAAAAGGAATCACTTGGGTGTTGATCGCCCCCACACTATCATTGAAGATATTAGAGAAACTCATAATTGTTATAAATGCTGGTACCGCCCATGGTAAAAGGAAAATAATACCAAAAAAACGTCTAAATTTAATAAATTTTTGGTGAGCAATAACGGCTGTAAAAATACCTAATGTGATTTGAAGTGTCGTTGCACATAGTGTCCAAATAACAGTCCAAGAAAACACAGAGAAAAAGGTATTACGGTAAGAACTTAAGAAGAAGATACTAAAAAAGTTTTTTACTCCGATCCAATCAATCAAACTAGCAGGTGGGATATGTTTGAAATCATAGTTGGTAAATGCTGTAAATAATGTGACTAGAACTGGAAAAATAATCGTAAAAATCATCAAAAGATAGGCTGGAAGTGTAAGCAAATAAGGAAAACCCTCATCACCAATATTATGTATAACTTCCTTCATCGTTCGGTTGATTTTCTTACCTTCTTTGCGTAAAACTGCGACACGTTTGGCATCTAACAGATTCAGTCCATAGAAAATAAAAAAAATAACCGTAATGATTAGTTGCAGCGTTCCTTGAATCAAAATAAATAAGGAGTGATCCTCCATCGGAACCGTTCCCAGTGTGACTAAGCCAATCAAAGAGTGGAAGCCACCAACTATCAGTTGTAGAATAAATGCTACGAAAATACCTAGAAATACGATTCCTTTGAACGCTTGACCATTAGCAAATTGCCCTAAGCCAGGTATGAGAGACATAAGTGTAATTTTTCTTACATTGATATTATTTTGTTCGTCTTGCATAACGATACCCCCAGTACTACTATTTTATTCTTTGCGCAAGGAAATGAATCAGTCGGCTATCCATAATAGCCATCTATAAGTAACTATTCATAGCAGTTATACATAGTAACTATAAATAGTAGCTATAAATAGTAGCTATCCATGACAGTCATCAATAATTGCTATCAAAAACCATTTTCCATTCATTTGTAATCCTCACTCAGTTGCTATAAAAAAACTCTGCTCGTGGATGTTATTCACACGAATCAATGTGAAACAGTTAAAGAAAATACACCGTTCAACTGTTTCACCTATTGATCCATGACTTGTTTTATGATTTGGTTGACCAAATGAGATTTAGTGGTCTACTATCACCACATCTAGTAAAAATATCCATTTGATCGTGAATAGAGATTGCTTTGTTACTTTTAATATTTTTGCTCAATCGCTTCTTTTATGGTTTTCACTGCTTGG
Organism: Enterococcus sp. C74; assembly: GCF_040887125.1. Classification (NCBI taxonomy): domain Bacteria; kingdom Bacillati; phylum Bacillota; class Bacilli; order Lactobacillales; family Enterococcaceae; genus Enterococcus; species Enterococcus sp. C74. The sequence goes on from NZ_JBFOFA010000002.1 coordinate 183,367, forward strand.
TTAGCAGATTCTTTTGGCGATTTAGAACCTGAAGCTGCATCAAACATTAAGTTTTCAGCACCAGTCCAAACTTCAGCCATTTCTGGAATATTTGGCATTGCTTGCGCAGTTTCATACTGATCAATCACCGCAGTTGTCAATTCATCATTTTTTGATTTAGCTGTTTCACGTGCTGCTTGATTGGCTGGAATCTCATTGACCATTTCAAAGAATTTTTCTTGATTTTTTGTGTTTGTCACATAGTCTAACCATTTTTGTGATAATTCTTTGTTTTTAGAATAGTTACTTGCTACCCAACCTTTTCCTCCACCAAACGGTTGATAAGATTCGCCGTTGTTCAATGTTGGAATTTTTGCTACCCCATAATTGATTTTGTTGTCTTTATAAGTTTGTGCTTGCCAAGGACCATCAATGATTGCTGCTGCTTTGTTAGACATGAATTGTTGGCTAACGAAATCGCCTGCACTCTTGATATCTTGCATCCCTTTTGGCCAAACATTTTGGAACCAGTTTGTAGCATAAGTGATTCCTTCGATTGATCCTGCATTATTTAGACCAATATCTGATGGATTAGTTCCGTTGTCACCAAAAACATACCCGCCATAGCCTGCTAGTAAACCATAAGAATAATAAAAATCAGTCCATTTTGCTAAGAATCCAGTATTTTTTCCTGCTTCTGATTCAAAGGCAAAGCGTTTGTCTTTGGCTAGATTTTCTAATTCTTTGAAAGTGGTTGGTGCTGCATCTACTAGATCCTTGTTGTAATACAAGACTAATGTTTCGATCACCGCTGGTTCGCCGTAAATTTTTCCGTCATAGGTCACTTGTGCTTTATCTGTTTCATCATAGTCGGCTTCATTTCCTAATTTGACTTCCGCTAAATGGCCTTGTTGTCCTAACGCACCAATTCGATCATAGGCTGCCATCATCACATCTGGTCCTTTACCGGCAGGTCCATCCAAAGAAAGCGCTTCTAATTGATCGAACATATCTTTTTCAACTAGCTTGATTTTGACATCATTCTCTTTTTCAAAATCACCCTTGATCTCATTGATGTAATCTTTATAACCAGAATCTACCGATACAGTTAATGTTTTTTCATCATTTCCACCGCTAGCTGTATCAGCTTTTCCATTACCACAAGCTGCTAATCCACCTAAAATACCAAGTGACAATAAACCCAACCCTAATTTTTTAACATAGTTTTTCTTCACTTTTTGTTCCTCCACTTCCATAAATGTTGTTTGTATAAAGAGTATACTGTTATAAAACGACAACTTGCAAACGCTTTCTGCATGTTACCGGTAACAAGTTATTCACACATCAAAATGAATCCGAATTGTTGAATTTCAGCTTTCCCATCATTTAATAATTCACTATTTTGGCTTAAGATAATTTCATTTTTCTGATCAACCAAATAACTTGTAGAAGATTGATTAAAAATAGCATGGATCTTTTGGCCGTTCAATTCACGAGAAAAATGAATCACGTCTTGACTATCATCAATTAGCTCCCAGCAAATCGTACCTGTGATTAAAATTTCAGATAATCGTTTCCGAAGATAAATTAATTCTTTAATAAAACCGTATAATTCCGTATCTTGTTGCTCTTTCTCCCAGATCATACATTTACGACAATCAGGATCATCTTCTCCAGTCAATCCGATTTCCGTTCCGTAATAAATACAAGGTGCGCCTTTTTGTAAAAACATGAAAGTAAGTACAGCTTTCATCAACTCTTTATTTCCATTACACAAGGTTAGGATTCTCGCAGTATCGTGGGAATCTAATAAATTAAATGTTCCTTCGTTTACTTGATCTTGGTACAGCATCTGCTGATGGTTCATGCCACTTGCCATTTGTGAAGCAGTGATTTTTCGTTTGACAAAATAGTCTTTGATTGAGTCTGTAAACGCATAGTTCATTACAGCATGGAACTCATCTCCTTGTAACCAAGCTTGGGATGAATGCCAGATTTCGCCTAAAATATAAATATCCGGTTTGATTGCAGTGACTTTTTCATGGAACAATTTCCAGAAATGATGATCGACTTCATTAGCGACATCTAAACGCCACCCATCAATATCAAATTCTTTCACCCAATAAGCAGCAATATCTAGTAAGTACGATTGAACCTCAGGATTTGCTGTGTTGAGTTTAGGCATGAAAGGTGTAAAAGCAAACGTATCATAAGATAAATTTGCTGCTGTTTCGGGTAAATTCGTCATTTGATAGGCATCCACAGGAAAAGAATGAATATGGAACCAATCTTTATAAATTGATTTTTCGCCATTTTTGATCACATCTTGCCATTGGGGCGAGTCACTACCAATATGATTGAAAACAGCATCTAACATAATGCGTATACCCTTTTTATGCGCTTTTTCGATTAATTCTTTTAACAGACGTTCGTCACCAAAGGCTGGATCAACCTTCAAATAGTCGATCGTATCGTATTTATGATTAGACATAGCTTGGAAAATCGGGCAAAAATAAATACCATTGATTCCCAAATCGACTAAGTAATCGAGGTGATCAATCACACCCTGTAAATCACCACCAAAGAAATCATCTCGGTCAGGTGCTTTACTTCCCCATGGTAGCGTATGAGCTGGATCGTTAGTTGAGTCGCCATTCGCAAATCGTTCAGGAAATATTTGGTACCAAATCGTTTCTTTTGCCCATTGCGGCACTTTGAAACGATCAATTTCATGAAAATAGGGTATCCGGAAATAGTAATTTGGTTCTGCTAAGTTTGCTGGTTCATACGCAAAAATCCCTTGATCCCCGTAAAAACATTCTGTGCCATCAATCCCTACGATATGAAACCCATATTGTAACCTTCTAGTCGAGCTTGTTTGTTCCACTTCCCAGTAATCATGAACTAAAGTACTCAGACTTTTTTTCATTGGTATTTCTTCCAGATACCATTTTTGTGAATCAATCGTATAAGGATCGCCACTAATAAGATAAACTTTTTTTACATCGTCTTTACAGGTACGTAAACGAATTCTGAAAGTATCAGCTGTATATAAAAAAGCATATTCACTTTCCGGTCGATGATAAATTGCTGCGGTGTTCATGTATTTCCTCCTTCATATTTAAGATTACGTGTTCACTATAAAAGAGTGAACAACAAAAGACAACGCTTTCATTTATGTTATCGGTAACAGAATTCTGTTTCCCATGATTATCTCATCAAAAGGAGAAGTTAGGTCAATGGCGACATTAGCTGAATTATCGGTATTGTAGAAAGTGTAATTTTATACTCGCTACTTGCTGATTCATATAAAAAAAGTTCAACAATAAAGAAAGAATCCAAAAGAGAAAGAGCTGCTTTTGGATTCTTTCTGATTACTTGGTGTATCTCTACAACGACCACAGTGATCATATTATTTGTCAAACGTTTATTATTGAGAAAAAAGGAGTTCCTTTTTGTAGCAATAACGTTCGATTTTTTCTTGATCAAGGACTGCCCCATTGCCTTTTCCTAAGGGAATTGCAAGTTTCCCATCAGTGAGGCAAGCTTTATTTTTGATGATATCATCGTAGTAATAGCGATCTGATGCCGATATATCGCCAGGGAAAGTAAAGTCATTTTGGCTGGCAAATTGTATATTTAAGCAACGTCCTACTCCTGATTCAAACATTCCACCTAGCCACACCGTCAAGTTATGTTCACGACAAAATGTTACGATGGATAATGCCTCAGCGATCCCACCCACTCTGGGGATTTTTAGATTAATCCCACGACAACTTCCCAAGGTATGAGCGGTTTTAACATCATTTAGTGTACGAATATTCTCATCTAAACAAATTGGTGTTTTTAATTGTTTCTGTAAATACGCATGCTCGATAAAATCCCGTTGATTAAAAGGCTGTTCAATCATCGCTAGGTTTAATCGATCCAATTCTAACAATATCGGTAGATCCTTTAATGTATAAGCAGAATTGGCATCTGCCATCAAAAGCAAGTGAGGAAATTCCTTTCGTAATAAGGTTAATGGTTCGATATCGTAACCTGGTTTGATCTTTAACTTCAACCGCGTATAGCCTTGAGAAACATACATTCGAGCTTGTTTTAACAATTTTGCAGAATCTGTGTGGATACCTAAACTAATCCCAACTGCTAATTCTGTTTTCGTACTTTTGAAAATTTCTCGGAGACTGACATTCTTTCTTCTGGCATATAAATCCCAAATAGCAGTTTCCATGGCTGCTTTTGCCATAAAATTCCCTTGCACTTTCGTCAATCGTCGCTGAACTTCGAAAGGCTCTTTGATTTGAGACATAGTAAGTAAAGGAATCAATTCATTTTTGATGATCAAGCGACTCATGTCGATCGTTTCTTCAATATAGTCCGCTTGTTGGAAAGAAACCAACTCTCCTACTCCTTGATTGCCTAATTCATCCTCGATTATCAATAAATCAAACGCTTTTTCAGTTAGAATTCCATAACTCGTTTCAAAAGGGGTAGTCAAAGGTAATTTAAGTTGTAATTGCTCGATTTTTCTAATTTGTATCACTTTTTTCTTTCTCCATTATCCATTGATTTACTAGGGAAACAAATTTCGTTGGCTGTTCTAGATGAATACAGTGTCCACTTTTGGGAACCAACGCCATGGAAAACAGACTATTTTCTTCAACCAATTTTTTTCCGATTTTTTGAAACTTATCATCATATTCTCCTGCTAAATAAAGGATCGGTCTTTGGATATTTCTAAGCGATGGCCAGTAATTCGTCTGTTGCCCAGTTCCCATGTACATCAAACTAAGCGCCAAACCAATTGGTTGTTGCATAAGTCTTCCTTGGCGAATCTTTCTTCTTGTCGAATCAGGTAGTTCTTTTTGACTTTCAAATAATGGAATCGATTCCCAATAATCCACAAAACCAGACAATGGTTCAGTCATGATCTTTTGCGCTAATAGAAGATCTTTTTTTTGACGTATGAGTCTTTCGCTAAGCGAACTGACGCCTGGTGTACCACTTTCCATAATGATGCCTAAAATTCCTTTTGGTTGTTCAATCAGCCAAGTTAACGCGGTACGGGCCCCCATGGAATACCCCAACAAATAAAAGGCATCGATCTTTAATTGCAGAACCAATTGTGCTAAATCTTGAACAAGTAATGGAAGCTTATAGCGATAAGGATGAACATAAACATCCGTCTTACCATGCCCGATCAAATCGATTGCTAAAACATTTAAATCTTGAAAAGGCAAAGAAAAGCTCATGGAAGTTCCGGTAAATCCGTGTAAACAAATGATAGTAGGTCTCATTGGAGATGTTCGCTGTAACCAACGATAAGCATAATTAACACCATTGATTTTTATTTTTCCCTCACTCATTTCGATTACCGTATCCCTCAATCATGTGTTGCCAAAGCTCTACTGGTGCTTTTTGTTCGCCAACGACTTCAATCAACGTCCAAGTTGAATTTTTTTTCTCTTCTCTGTTGTCTTTACTGTCTATTCTTTCTCGACTTTCACAAACTATTTGTTCAAATTCAGTCAGCGATTTGGGCTTTTTATAAGCGCCGCAGTACAGATCTGCCACTTTCTCCAAGTCTAGATGTAAGGGTGTTGAAAACAAAGGATCAAAAAAGGAGTTATCTAATTCCCTTTGAGGAAGGAAAGAAAAGATACCTCCCCCGTTATTATTCAAAACGATCACAGTCACCGGCAGCTCAAGTTCTTTGATTATTTGTAATCCATTCATATCATGAAACAAAGCTAAGTCACCAATCAACAAAAACATCTGCTGTTTCTTAGCCGCACAAATACCTGCAGCTGTTGAAACAATCCCGTCAATACCATTTACTCCCCGATTCCCATAGACTGAAAATCGTTGTTTTGAAAAACCAGCGTAGCGATCAATAAAACGAATAGCATTACTATTGGACAAGAAGAGTGTTTCGTCAAACTTTAACAATTGAAAAAGACGCTTACTGGCATTGCTTTCGTTATAGGCATCTAAGGGTAAGGTTGTTTCTATCGTTTGTCTGGCAAGCTTTGCTCTTTCTTGCCAATTAGGATAACCAGTTTCTATCTGCATGAGTATGAAATTCTTCATTGCTCATGTTCTTAACCATGCTACAAAACGTCAGTGGATCAATTGGTAAAACATAATTACTTTGATGTAACCAGTCTTTCCAAGATTCGCTTTCATCAATGATGACATAAGTCAGGTCTTTTGACTGATTTAAATAAAGCATGAGGTTTTTGGCCAATGGCAAGTTACCAAACTGCCAAACGATTTCGGGTGTTTCTAAGCGTTGATCGGCAAAGATCAAATCACCATGAGAAATATAATTGTCGCTTTCTTTCCCGCAATTTCCTAAATTTGTAAGTGGATCACCAAGAATAGGCCATCCTACGATTTCAGCTAGTTCAATCATTTTCGTTGCCTGTTGTGTGGTCAATTCTCTTCCAACAATAATCAACCCTTTTTTGGTTAACCAAGAGTCAAGTTCTGGTAACGAAAAGGAAGTTACTTTATTGATCGTTTCCCCTTTTCTTGAATAATGACGTGTAAATGATTGTGATAAATCCGGCAGTAAAGGTTCTCGAAAAGGTAGATTCACATGTACAGGTCCTTTAGGAATTTTTATTGTAGCAGCCGCACTCTCCCAACCCTGAAAAAACGCATATCTTTCAAAAGATTCTCCTTCTTCTGGCAAAGCCATTCCGATATACTTTTTGACATGGCTTCCATACAAATGTTGCTGATCCATCGTTTGTGGTGCTCCTACGCCTTGCGCCTCTGGTGGACGGTCAGCGGTCAACACAATGAGTGGAACATTTGACGCCTCAGCTTCACAAATGGCTGGATAATAATTTGCTGCAGCAGTTCCTGATGTGCAAATCAGACCCACAGGTTCCTTTTGTGCTTTTGCTAAACCAAGCGCAAAAAAAGCAGCCGAACGCTCGTCCACATTGATATAGCAATTGATTTTCGGGTCACGATAAGCCAATAAGGCCAGTGGTGTCGAGCGTGATCCTGGGCTAATGACCATTTCTTTTAATCCACTTTCTTTCAATCCATGAATAAATGCTAATAAATAAGCAGTCAGCTCTTTTGTGTTCGTCATTCTTTTACACCTCGAATCATCGGTTGAAATTTTAGAGCAGTTTCTAAGTATTCCGCTTCAGGCGTTGAATCTGGCACAATTCCACAGCCAGCATACAACTGGACCTCAGTATCACTCACTACTCCAGAACGAATACCAACTGCAAATTCACCAACATCCTCAGTTAAACTACACCAGCCAATTGGACCACCGTATAACCCTCGCCCAATAGGTTCTTTTTCCGCTATCCAATCAATGGCTGCCTGTTTAGGAACACCGCCTAAAGCTGGTGAAGGATGTAGTTGTCGTATGACTTCTAAAAATGAGAAACCATCCTGACGGCTCCCTTTCAACGTCAAACAAAGATGTTGAACGTCTCGGTTTTTTAAAAGACTTTTTTCTGATACTGTTAGTTTCCCCTTAATAAATGAGTGCATCTGTTCTGTTAAACGTTCGACGACTAATTGGTGTTCTCCAATATTTTTAGAGTCTTTTAAAAGTTTCTCTCCCAATGTAACGTCTTCTCTTTCATTTGAACTTCGAGCGATAGAGCCTGCAATACTAGCGGTCAAAAAATGGGTATCAGTCGCCTGAAGCAAACGTTCAGGTGTTGCGCCAATAAACGCTTGACCTTTTGCTTCTAAAACAAAGTGATAGGTGTTTGGTTGTTGACTAATCAGATGAAGTAAGATTTTTTCAACAGAAAATTCTTTGCCAACTAATTGCATCTGTCTTGCTAAAACCACTTTTTTAAGTGCTGATTTTTTATTTGCTGTGACTTCGATCGTCTCTTCAACAGCTTTTAAGAAATGAGGAACAGCTACTTCAGTTTCTTTTAGTACTTGACTTGGCGAAAAATCTGGGACACATCGCTCTTTCATTTCATTAATAAGTCTCATTTTTTCTTTAATAAACTCATCGAGTTTTTTTAAAGTTTTAAAATGATTCCTTACGGTTATTACAACGGTTAGTTGCTGATGATTTTGCTTGATTAATAGTTCGGGTAGAATAAAACAGCCCTCTGCCAATTCTCCCCAAATAGGCGCTTGTTTTTTGTTTTCAGCATCGAAAGGTAATCCTCCAAAAAGAATCGGAGTCTCTTTTTCAGGAACCAGAAACGAAAGTTTTTTAAAAAACTCTTGTTTAGTATTTATCAGGTCTTCGGTGGACCAGTTTCCACGCTTCTTTAAAAGATTACGCCCAAACCCCAAGAAACCGACATTTTTGTCTGGCGTTTGCCAAAAAAAACGTGTGCCTTTAAAGTCACTCGCTTTTGCAAAGAGATTTGCTAACGGTTCATAAGGAATCTTAAAGCTATAACATACATAGTCAGCTTCAGGTACTTCCTGTAGATTTAGATTAAATAAGTTGGTAGTCAATATAGTTCACTCTTTCTTCTGTTAAAAAAAGTCGTTTTAATGGTTTTCCTGAGGCTGTTTTTGGTAGATCATGGATGACAAAAATTTCGTCAGGATGTTTGTAGGAAGCAAGTGGCTCCATGAGATTGCAAATTTCATTAACGCTGACCTTATCTATTAATTTCAAATAAGCTACTGGGCGTTGCCCCCAGTTAGGATCGGCTCTACCAATAACAATAGCCTCTGTAATTTTCTGACTTTTTAAAAAAATTGCTTCAATCTCAGCAGGGTAAATATTTTCTCCGCCAGAGATGATTCGCTCACTCATTCGACTAAGAATTTTTAGTTCACCAGTATCTGTTAAATAGCCCCAATCACCAGTACAAAACCAGCCCTCTTTCGTCCACGAATGTCGATCTCGTCCGTTGAGATATCCTTTAACGATCGATGGACCTTTCAAAAGAATTTCTCCAGATTCATTCGCTTGATCTGTCCCATCGATTTTAATTTGCACACCCATTAGCGGACGACCAACCGTGTCCTTAAACTTTGAATGCATATGGATTTTACCTGCGACAACTTGGGAACATGTTTCTGTCATGCCATAAGACAACATAACGGGTAGCTTCAACTGGCAACAGTCTTCAAGTAAGGTAGATTCAATCGGACCGCCACCTAATAAAACTTGCTTCAAAGAAGAAGGATAACCGTCTTCTGGTACAAACGGCAACAGATCTTTTAACATTTTCGTGACTAACGACAAATAAGCGGTTTTTTCGCTTAAAATCAGTTGGTTGACTTCTGATGGGTGAAATTTTTCACATAAATGAACGCTAATTCCTAAAACAAGGGAACGTAAAAGAATCGATAAACCACTGATATGGTACAACGGGACGCAACAAAGCCAATTCTCGCCAGACTCGATAGCCATACTTTTTTGTGTAGCTAGGCTACTTGCTTGATGGTTTGAAAAAGTTTGAGGTACTCCTTTTGGCTTTCCAGTAGTCCCAGATGTATACATGATCGAGGCTATTTGCTCCAATTGATAGCCGAAATCAATTGGTGGTTCATTAATTCTCCCGATTAGTTCCTTTTTTTTCGGGAAAGAAATGATGGTTACATTTTCAAAGGAAAAATGTTCAGGATGTTCAGTGATCAATAGTCGTGTATTGGCATCTTTTAACTGATAAGCTAGTTCTTCACTGGTTAACCTTGTATTTAGAAATTGGATCTCCATTCCTAATTCCCATAGAGCTAAGATCGACTGATACATCATTGTCTGATTGTCGCTCAAAATGGCTACTCTTTTAATAGTTTTTTGTTGATTGCTTATAAAACGTTTGAAATAATAAGCAAGTTGCTGTACATAGTGATTCAATTCACTAAACGTTAGACAAACATCTTTCGTATAAAAGGCTGACTGATCTGGCTGTTCTAATGCTTGTCGTTGCAACCAACTATTTGGTTTTTGTTTAGGGAAATTTAGGAAATTGGTCAAAGTCAGGCTCTCTCTTTTCTTTGAATGCATCGCGTCCTTCTTGAGCTTCAGCCATCGTGTAGTAAAGTAAAGTGGCATCCCCTGCTAATTGTTGGATCCCCGCTAGTCCGTCTGTATCTGCGTTCATTGCAGCCTTGATCATTCTTAATGCTAAAGGACTTTTCTTCAACATTTCTTCTGCCCACTCTATCGTTACGTCTTCAATTTCGGCTAAAGGTACCACTGTGTTGATCCAATTCATTGCTAAAGCTTCTGTTGCGGAATACTGTTTCGTCATAAACCAGACTTCTTTTGCTTTTTTATGACCGATCACTCGAGCTAGATAGCCTGATCCATAACCGCCGTCAAAACTTCCTACATTCGGACCTGTTTGTCCAAATTTCGCATTTTCAGCGGCAATTGTGATGTCACAAACAAGTTGTAAGACATTGCCTCCACCGATCGACCAACCTTTGACCATAGCAATCACAGGCTTTGGAATGACCCGAATCAAGCGTTGGAGATCTAGCACATTCAAGCGAGGGATTTGATCATCACCTACATACCCGCCATTTCCTCGAACTTTTTGATCTCCACCAGAACAAAATGCTTGATCTCCTGCCCCAGTTAAAATAATCACACCAATATCTTGCCGCTCTCGACAAATAGTAAAAGCTTCAATCATTTCAAACACTGTCTTTGGAGTGAATGCATTGTGTACTTGAGGTCGATTAATTGTTATTTTTGCTATTTTACCATGTTTTTCAAAAAGTATTTCTTCATAGTCTTTAATTGTTTGCCATTCTCTCATTTTATTCCTCCTCTAAGTTGAACATTCTTATTATACACAAAAGCCAAAGAAAACGTTTGTAATTTTATATTTTTTAAGAATTTCTGTTATACTATTCAAAAAAACAAAAAAGGAATGAAACCTAAAAATGAATTTAATCGAATATTTACAGATCGAGACAATATCTATCTCAAAAGAACAGGTTGAATTGTTACTACCGATTTCTGACATCCATCTCCAACCTTTTGGCTTCCTTCATGGCGGAATCAACGGTATCTTAATTGAAACCGCTTGTAGTATTGGCGCTAACCAACATTTAAGCTCGACACAATATGCGGTAGGTGTAGATTTACATGTCAACCACCTTAACAGCGCTCAAAATGGACAATTACGAGTGATCGCACATCCGACTAAAATTGGACGCTCTATCCAATTTTGGGCAGCTGAAATCTATTTAGAAAAAGAAAACAAACTAACCCCTGCTCATCTTATTGCCAATGGTTCTTGCACACTAACTGTTCGTAACGAATCGACATGACGTTGCATTTATGTCCAACCTTTCATCCATTAAATTTCCATCTTTATTTGCTCTTTATCGAATTAAGGAAAAGTAAAAGACATCTTTCATTTTTATTTCAATCGATAAAAAATATTAATATTCACTATCTATAGCAACATAGTGAACTCATAGCTCCTCTATTTCTCGACCTGAAATGTTAGACTAACCTAACATTTTTTTAAAATAGTAGTTAACTTTAGGTGGATATTACGTTATAATGAAAAAAGCACTAAAAAATTAAAATACAATAATGAATGGATGAAGCAAATGAAAACGATGATTTGGACATACATAAAAATAATGTTTGCCTTAACCATTTTAGGTGTAGGTATCAATATGTTTTTAGGGCCTCACCATATCGCAGCAGGCGGTGTGAGTGGTTTAGGTATTCTCTTAGAATCGGCTTTAGGTTTTGATCGTGCAATGGTCATTTTAGTATTAAATATCATCATGTTGGTATTAGCTCTTGTATTTCTTGGAAAAAAACCTTTTTTCAAAGTGCTTTTTGGAAGTCTTGTCTTTCCGCTGATTATAGCGGTCGTCCCTGAAATGATGGTTACGTCGGATCGTTTACTTTCAGTGATCTTTGGTAGTGCGATCTTTGCTCTGGGTGTCGCTATTTTATACAAAAATAATTCTTCAAGTGGCGGAACAACTATTCCACCACTGATCTTCAAAAAGTACTTTCATTTGAATACTTCGATTGGTTTATTGGTAACAGATGCGTTTGTTGTATCACTTAATTTATTTATTTTTGGGTTTGAAGAATTTTTATATGCCATTCTTTCGATCGTCATTACCTCGATTGTAATGTCTTATATTGAAACAGGAATGAATCGTAAAAAATCGATAATGGTGATGAGCGAAACCTCTATCGAAGAAATCCGCCAACGTTTAAGTGCGGAAATTGGTCGTGGCTTAACTTTATTAGAAGCAAAAGGTGGCTACAACCGCAAATCTAAAGAAGTTTTATTGATCGTCGTAACAGACCAGGAGTTTTCAAGAGTCAAACCATTGATCGAAGAAATCGACCCTACTGCTTTTGTGATTGTCAGCAGTGTAGCTGAAGTAACTGGTAGTGGCTTCACTTACCATCCAATTGAGTAATAAGAAGCTTATTCATAAATACTTCCTCTTCTATTTTTGTATTTCTTCTAAAAATTGATGCTGCTTAAATAATTTATCTAAAACGAGTGATGCCATAACGTGTAGTCGCTCGTTTTTTTATGCCCATGCTGAAACGAATTAGTTGCCTTTCTCAATTAAGTTGTATACAATTTAATTGTACAAAATCAAATTTAAAGGAGTGTTTTTTATGAAAAAAATGTATTCTACAAAAATGATCAATACTGGTGGTCGTTCAGGTGAAGTTCATAGTCCAGATCATTCATTTGAACTTGCAATTGCGGCTCCTGGACGTCGTGTAGCCGATGCAACGAATCCTGAGCAATTATTTGCAGCAGGTTTCAGTGCTTGTTTCAATAGTGCGTTAGAATTGATCAAAAATCAAAAAAATATCTCTGGTGCTTCTACCATCAGTGCTCAAGTATCTTTGTATGCTGAAAATGAAATGAGTTTTGTTTTAGGCGTTGAAATTGAAGGTCATGTTGAAGGTCTTTCTTTAGAAGAAACACAAGAATTATTGGAAGCAGCTCATAAGGTTTGCCCATATTCTAAAGCAACTGCAGGTAATATTGAAGTGACATTGACTGCCGTTAACAGCTAGACATTTATTACAAAATCAGCTATGCTAACAAGGAACTACGAGAATCGAGGTGGAGAAAATGGAAGATTTATATTTAGAAAACCAGTTGTGCTTTCCTTTATATGCCACCTCTAAAGAAATCATTCGCTCGTACAACCCTTTGCTGAAGCCTTTAGATTTAACTTACACGCAATACCTGGTAATGCTTGTTTTATGGGAAAACCAACAAGTCACAATGAAAGAACTTGGTAGCTTACTTTGTTTAGATTCTGGAACCTTGACGCCCGTCATAAAAAAAATGGCTGACAAAGGCCTACTTCAAAGAAGAAGAGCAGATAAAGACGAGCGTATTACGATTCTATCACTGACTTCTAATGGAAAAGCTTTAGAAGAAAAAGCAAAAGATATTCCTGCTAAAATATTAGCGAGTCTTCCACTTGAACCGGATGAGCTTGTTCTTTTGCAAAAACTCAGCAAGAAAATGCTAACTAATTTTCGGGAAAAACACTAGGAAATAAACAGTCAAACTGCAGACATTGCTCATCAATGTCTGCAGTTTTTATTTTTTTCTTCCTAATTCCCTATTTCCGCTTTATAATCAAATATGTACGCTATGACTTAAATTACTTGGAGGTTGTTGATTTGTCTGTTTACCAACGCTTTTTGGCGAATGAAAAAATTCGTCGTATGACTGTTCTATTAATCATTATTGTAGTCCTTTTTCTTGTAAGAAGCATGATTACAACAATTTTACTAACTTTTATTTTTACGTATTTAATGATTCACTTAGTGCAAATTATCCAACGATTCATTAAGGTTCCAACCGGGGTATTAACCATTATTGTTTATGCTCTTGTGGTTTACCTAATCTATTTAGCATTTACAATTTATATCCCCGTCTTGGTACACCAAACATTTGACATGGTCAAATCAGTCATCAATTTCTATGAACATCAACCCAAAGACGCTGATCCGGTTTTACTTTATATCCATAATTACATTGAAAGAAATGATTTCTTTGAACAATTACAAAATGGTGCATCAATTGCTTTAGGCTATTTGCAAGACTTTGGTAAGATGGCTGTCGCCTTTACTATGTCTTTTATCTTAAGTTTCTTTTTTATGATCGAAAAGAAAAAAACAATCCTATTTTCCCGCTTATTCTTAAAAGGCGAATTTTCTTGGTTCTTCCAAGACATTTATTACTTTGCTGATAAATTTGTCAATACCTTTGGATTAGTATTAGAGGCACAGTTCATTATTGCTTTATTAAACACGATCCTCACAACTATTGCTTTGGCTGCTTTTGGTTTCCATCAGTTGCTTAGTTTAGCAATTATGATCTTTATTTTAAGTTTGATCCCAGTTGCTGGTGTCATTATCTCTTGTGTGCCCTTATCCTTTATTGCGTATTCTCAAGGTGGCATAAAAGATGTGGTTTACATCTTATTAACGATTTTAATCGTCCATTTACTTGAATCTTATGTTTTGAATCCAAAATTGATGTCTAGTAAAACAGAATTACCGATTTTCTATACCTTTATTGTATTATTGATCAGCGAACGCTTTTTAGGAGTATGGGGTTTGATTGTTGGTATTCCAATTTTTACATTCTTATTAGATATATTAAAAGTGAAAGAAATTCCCAACCATCCCCTCAAAGAGTGACTTTCTTTGAATCAGAACCTGTAAGATTTACTTCAGTTTAATTATCATAAAAATTTTGTGACGTCTCTAGCTCTGAGAAATAAGTCGAAGAATCCCTTCTAGTTAGGGCATTCTTCGGCTTATTTTCCGCTAAAATTTTCTAGAACACCGCACACTTGTCTTGTTAATCCTTACAAAGTAAATCCATCTTAGAAAAGATCTTTTTTTATAATAGGAGTTTTTTTAATCAAAAATCAGTTTTTCTGGTAAAAAACTAAAATTGGTATTATCATTAATTTATATTAATAAAAGGAGGAGATGTATCATGTGTACATCCATTGTTTATGCAACTAAAGATCATTATTTTGGACGAAACTTAGATTTAGAGCTTTCTTATGGACAAGTAGTGACAATTACGCCTAGAAACTATCCTTTTAAATTTCGTCGAACGGATCCTCTACCCTCTCACTATGCGTTAATTGGTATGGCTGCAGTTGTTGATAATTATCCGTTATATTTTGAAGCAACAAATGAAAAAGGACTTAGCATGGCAGGTTTGAATTTCCCTGAAAATGCTCATTACTTTGAAGAAGACTCTGGTAAAACCAATATCTCACCATTCGAATTTATCCCTTGGTTATTAGGAAAATGCGCAACAATCGATGAGGCAAAAAAATTACTTGCTGAGATCAACTTAGTAAATATCAATTTTAGTGAAGAACTTCCACTTTCTCCTCTTCACTGGATGCTTGCTGACCAAAATGAAGCTCTCGTGATCGAATCAACCATTGATGGTTTGAAAATTTACAATAATCCAGTCGGTGTGTTAACAAATAATCCACCTTTTGATTATCAATTGTTTAATTTAAATAACTACCGTCATGTTTCTCCTACTGTATCTTCCAATCATTTTGCGAAAAATCTAGAGTTGGATGTGTATAGTCGTGGAATGGGTGGATTAGGCTTACCAGGCGACTTATCATCTGCTTCTCGTTTCGTAAAAGCTGCCTTTACAAAATGGCAATCAGTCTCAGGAGATTCAGAGATGGAGAGCGTGAACCAATTTTTCCATATATTAACATCCGTGGAGCAACAAAAAGGATTGTGCGATGTAGGAAATGGGAAGTTTGAATATACGATCTATTCGTCTTGTTGTAACATGGACAAAGGGATCTATTACTATACTACTTACAACAATCACCAAATCACCGCAGTTGAAATGCATAAAGAAAATCTCGAAGGCACTGAATTGATTACTTATCCAGTGGTTGATCAAGAACAAATACATTATTTAAACAAATAAAAAATAAGTGATTTAATACTTATGGTTCATCACTTATTTTTCTAGTAATTTTCTATTTTATAAAGAAGAGAATGAGGATGTGCTCCTCATTCTCTTCTTTTAATAATAATGTTATTTGTTTGCTTTAACTTTGTTTTTCACTATTTCGTAACTTTCTCACTCCGAAAATAGAGAAAATGATAAGTGTAAACCCAAGATACATAAAACTTGGTGTTGCTTTATCTGCTGTTTTTGGTAATTGACCACTTATACCATTACCAAGAGATTTTTCATTATCTGAGAAATTATCATTGTTTATTTCATAATTGTTTTCATTTTTAGGCGTTAAACTACCTGATAAAGACATCTGATGCGATTTTTCTTTGATCATATCTGGCAAAATTACTTGATTTTTCGTATTAACGTCAATTAAAGATTCCCCCACAGTTGGAAATTCTTCTTTCTTAGGTATCTCGATTTCCACTTGAGGTTTTTTCATTTCATCTGGAGTTGGATCAGTCGGTTCAACTGGATCTGGCTTTTCTTCCGGTGTTGGATCAGTCGGTTCGACTGGATCTGGCTTTTCTTCTGGCGTTGGATCAGTCGGTTCAACTGGATCTGGTTTTTCCTCCGGTGTTGGATCAGTCGGTTCGACTGGATCTGGTTTTTCCTCCGGTGTTGGATCAGTCGGTTCGACTGGATCTGGCTTTTCTTCTGGCGTTGGATCAGTCGGTTCGACTGGATCTGGCTTTTCTTCCGGTGTTGGATCAGTTGGTTCAACTGGATCTGGTTTTTCCTCCGGTGTTGGATCAGTCGGTTCAACTGGATCTGGTTTTTCTTCTGGCGTTGGATCAGTCGGTTCGACTGGATCTGGCTTTTCTTCCGGTGTTGGATCAGTTGGTTCAATTTCTGGTAATTCGGTAAAATTATCCTCATCAACATTAAGCATTTCTTCAACTGTCTGACGTTGACTATAAGGCGTAAGATGCTGATTATCTGTCGGACTGCCATCAGCTACTTTGATCGTAAATAATGCTGGCTTTGTTAAATGTTGATTTAATGTTACAGTAAAGGTAAAACTAGCCTTATGTCCATTAATCTGAAGCGTAGTTGGATCGTACCCAATCGTCAATGCTGGATCAACATTCTCAAATACTACATTGGATTGTGAGATTGGTTGCCTATCGCCTGAATAGCTGACACTGGCTTTGACTGGTACCGTTTTTCCCACCGGAAATTTCATGATTCCTGAATTTGTTGTGGAAAATTCATCCTGTAGTGTGATAAAATTCACGTTTGCCCACCCAGGCTCTTTCGTTTTAGTAACGATTGGGTGGTGCTCTTCAATCTTTACTTGTTGCGTTGCTTCGGCAGTTACCGATAGGCCTGTCAAAGCAACAGTAGCCATTATAAGTTTTAAGTGATTCATTTTTACATCTCCCCCGTTTCAAACACTTTTGGCTTGCAATACATAAGATAATACAAACGGCTAAAATATTATTACTGTTTTTTTGTTCAAAATAGCTAATTTTTTAGTAAAATGCTGGATGGAAAATCAAATGGAGGAATAACATGCAAACACAAGAAGCAATCAAAAAGTATCTTTTAAATAAAAAAAGTGTTACCAAGCTCAATATTTTTCTTTTTCTTGCAGAACACCCATTCTTCATTACCACTCACTACCTCGCTGATTATTTTGAGATGTCTGATTCTAATTTTTTGCTTTATCTCCAAGAATTAGAACAGGATTTTATGACACTTGATTTAGAAGATGTTTCTTTGATCAGGCAAAAGAAATTTGTCCAGTTAGATTTAAAGAATACAGATAGTGCAAAATGTTATTATGAATTATTTGGTAAATACTGTTTAGAATCGACAAATTTTAAAATTTTAACAGCCCTGTTAGAACCAACTGGTCATTCAATTGTTAGCATTAGTCAAACAACAAATTACAGCTCCTCTTATCTTTATTCCAAAATGAAAGCTGTCAATCAGTTCCTTAAATTGTATGGGATTGCATTTAAATTTACAGCTAAAGGAAAAAAAATCGTAGCAGGAACGGAAGTACAGATCCAGTATTGTTTTTTAGATGTTTATTGGAATATTTTTTCAAATACTTCTGTCCCCTATGGCATGGAAACCCCACAATCTATTACGTATGAACTAACAACTTATTTTAAACAAGAATTACTTGATGCCCTAAGTGGAGGGATGAAAGAGAAATTATTTTTACTATTAAAAATCTGTGTAGAGAACTTTCCAGTTACATCGTTGAAGAATGTCCAAAGAGAGTTTAAAGAATATGACTATATTGAATACTTGGTTACTCCAGAATTTGATTTGCTTAACGATCATTTATCTATTTGTCATGAACAGCGGGTTTTAATCAACCTGTTAGCAAGATTAGCGATCTCAAAACTAGAAAGTGACGAGCTTAGCTTTCAACATTACCAAATGTTACTAGAAGCTAATGTTCCTTACATCGTTTACTCTAAAAAGCTAGTGGAGTCTTTTAGCCGACACTTTCATTTAAAAGTACCAGTCAACCAACAAAAACTTTATGCCTTGAACTTTGCTCGAAATAAACTTTTCAGTACTTTTTTGAATCCTGATCAACCCAATACTCCTTTACCTACCTATACTTTATATGAAGGAAAAGAAAATTTTGAAAACTTACAAAATGAGATCAAACAATTCTACGTCACTTTTAGACAAAAAATCAGTAAAGAGCTGCCAGATCTATTGATCAAAGAAAATATGCAATGGATCGTTGAAGACTTACTTCATTTGTATGATCGCTTTAAACCTCAACATTCGATCGTTATAGGTATCAATTACACCAAGGATTTTTATGTGAGTAAAGATTTGATGGTCAAAATCGAGCAGATCTTTTCTTCCGAGTCGATCATCATCCAAAAAAATTATATGGAAGAATGTGATATCATCGTCAGTGACTGTCCCTTAGAGCATCTGCCGTCACACATCAAAAAAATCTATTTATTGGACAATTATGTAACACCGCAAGAATGGAAAAAAGTAATTACTCAAATTGCTGGATATATCTTTGAATTAAAACAAGAAAATGATTATACATCTTGCACACCATTTTCTAATAAATAATCCAATGCAGCCGTTCATGAAAAAATAGTCGACGAATCCTACTAAACAAAGGAAGCAGCCACTATTCCCATGTACGGCTTTTTCTATTGCACCTATAAATAACCTCCTATTTTTACGAGACATTCTTAAAATAACCAAAAAACCTTTGACTTTGCAACCGTTATTAAATTATATTAATTATAAATAAAGTGAAATAAATTGGAGGTTTTCATATGTCATTGATTGGAAAAAAAGTTGGAGAATTTACCGCACAAGCTTATAAAAAAGGAGAATTTATCGATATCAGCGATGCTAATCTTACTGGTAATTGGAGTATTATTTGCTTTTATCCAGCAGATTTCACTTTCGTATGTCCGACAGAATTAGAGGATTTACAGGAACAATACGATGAATTAAAATCACTAGGCGTCCAAGTCTTTTCTTGTTCAACGGATACCCACTTTACACATAAAGCATGGCATGACTCATCTGAAGCTATCGGAAAAATAGAATATGCCATGATTGGCGACCCTTCTCACCACATTTCTCGTCTATTTGATGTATTGAATGAAGAAAGTGGACTTGCACAAAGAGGAACTTTTATCATAGATCCAGATGGTATCGTACAAGCAATGGAAATCAATGCTGATGGTATTGGACGTGACGCAAGTGCCTTGATTGACAAAATCAAAGCCGCACAATACGTACGTACGCATCCTGGTGAAGTTTGTCCAGCGAAATGGAAAGAAAGTGGTGAAACACTAAAACCTAGTTTCGATCTTGTTGGAAAGATTTAGAGGATGAGCCGATGTTAGATAAGGAAACGAAACAAAATTTAGCTCAATATCTTGATTTAATGGAAGCACCAGTTGTTTTTTCGGTTAGTACAGATGACACAGCCAATTCCCAACAACTATTCGAGTTTGTGAACGAAGTGGCAGATATGACTGATAAAATTACGGTTGAACAAAAGACGTTGCCACGTACCCCTAGCTTTGAAATCAATTCTTTACAAAAGACTAGCGGGATCACTTTCGCAGGTATTCCTTTAGGCCACGAGTTTGCATCTTTCCTCCTTGCTTTATTACAAGTAAGTGGACGACCACCTAAAATAGCTGATACTTTGATTCAATCCATTTTAGAAATTAATCAACCTCTACATTTTGAGAGCTATGTCAGTTTAACTTGTCACAACTGCCCTGATGTTGTTCAAGCGTTAAACATTTTAGCGGTTTTAAATCCGTTGATCACCCATACGATGATCGAAGGTGGGATGTATCAGCATGAAATCACTGAAAAACAAATCATGGCCGTGCCAACCGTCTTTTTAAACGAAAAAGAATTTGCTAGTGGACGAATGACGATTGAACAAATTTTAGGAAAAATAGCTGGCCCGAATCTAATGGAACAAAAGGAAATCAATACAAAAGAATTATTTGACGTTCTAGTTATCGGTGGTGGTCCAGCAGCAAGCAGCGCAGCGATTTACGCAGCTAGAAAAGGACTCCGCACTGGACTCGTAACTAATACACTTGGCGGACAAGTCGTAGAAACGTTAGGCATCGAAAATCTAATCGGTACACCTTACACAGAAGGTCCACGATTGATGAAACAAGTCGAAGAACATTTACGGTCTTATCCTGTTGATGTTATGACAAATCAACAAGTTGTGTCACTAAACAAAGGAGCAGATCTCTTTGAAATCAATTTAAAAAGCGGCAATCAGCTGAAATCAAAAACAACGATTGTTGCAACAGGAGCTCATTGGCGTTCAATCAATGTTCCTGGTGAAAAAGAATTTAAAAACAAAGGAATTGCCTATTGTCCTCATTGCGATGGTCCCCTCTTTGCCGGAAAAGAAATCGCAGTGATTGGTGGCGGAAATTCAGGGATTGAAGCTGCCATTGATTTAGCTGGGTTGGCGAAACATGTATATATTTTAGAGTTTCTTCCGACACTTAAAGCAGACCAAGTATTACAAGATAAACTAGCTACTTTAACAAATGTCACTGTCATTCTAAATGCCCAGACGAAAGACATCAGTGGTCAGACAAAGGTTGATTCGTTGAGTTATATCGACCGTTCCACCCAGGAAGAACACACAATAGCTGTTTCAGGTGTGTTTATTCTGATTGGTTTGGTTCCTAATACGGATTGGTTAGTTGGAACACTTGAGTTAAATGATCGAGGAGAAATCATCACTGATGCCCATGGTGCTACCAGTGAAGCAGGACTTTACGCTGCTGGTGATTGCACAGATAGTGCTTATAAACAGATCATTATTGCTATGGGTTCGGGTGCTACAGCAGCCCTTGGTGCATTTGACTATTTGATGAGAAAAGAATAACTTTGCTA
Organism: Enterococcus sp. C74; assembly: GCF_040887125.1. Lineage (NCBI taxonomy): Bacteria > Bacillati > Bacillota > Bacilli > Lactobacillales > Enterococcaceae > Enterococcus > Enterococcus sp. C74. The sequence goes on from NZ_JBFOFA010000002.1 coordinate 204,708, forward strand.
CAAATCTCAAATGGTTAAGACAAGTTTATTCATCAACTTGCCTTAGCCTTTTATTTATTCTTTTTTTACAATTGCGATAAGTACACATTTATTGAACAAACGAATATAATAAAAGAAAACTTATCGTAGGAGGTGCTATCATGAATCAACGAATTTTCACCATGAGTTTCTCAAGTGTCTACCCTCTCTATGTAAAAAAAGCTGAGAAAAAAGGACACTCTCGGTCAGAAGTGGATGAAATCATCCGCTGGTTGACTGGTTATACCGAAGAAGAATTACAAAAACAACTGAAAAATGAAGTAACGTTCCAAGTATTCTTTGAACAAGCACCCAAACTGAATCCAAACAGACAGTTGATAACTGGGGTGATTTGTGGTGTGCGAGTGGAAACGATCAAAGACCCACTGATGCAGGAAATACGTTATTTAGATAAGCTAATTGATGAACTTGCAAAAGGCAAGAAAATGGATAAAATATTAAGAAGCTAAATAAAAAAACAGTTTTTTGTTTGGTAGAATAACCGTTTACCGTTACAATAGAATAAAAGGAGGTTATGTTATGTTTGAAATGATACGTACTAATTTTCAGCGTTACGCATTGCTAAGGTCAGCCATTTACATCATTGCCGGACTTGCAATTGTGATCAATCCGACAGCTGTATTCCATTTTATTGGCTACCTCATTACAGCGTATTTTGTTTTATTGGGGATTTTGAATCTTTTAGAAGCAAATAAAAACCGAAAACAAACGGGTGCATGGGGATTTGGTTTAATTAGCGGGATTGCATTTTTTATTCTCGCACTAATCGTGTGGGTCTTTGCAGCAGCAATCGTCTCGCTCTTACCAGTTATCTTAGGTTTAGTTATTATCCTAAAAAGTCTCTTTCAATTATTCGTCGGACTTAACACCCGTTCGAAAGGTTGGAGTGCTTATAGTATTCTCTTATTGATTGGTGGTTTGATTTTATTATTCAATCCATTCAAAAGCGTCATGATACTCTTCCAATTATTTGGTGGGCTATTAATTTTCATGGGTATCTCAGAAATCATTACCTATTTCAAAGTGAACAAGAGATATTCTTAAGGAAAAAAGAGGTTGCATGTGTATTAGTTTGCTTAACTAGAAGATAGAAAAAGCTAATTTTCTAAAAGCTTTTCATTTCTAAGAGTAAAACTTTCTGAATGCTGCCTCTTTTTATTTGCTCTTAAAAATTTTTCATTTTCGAGTCTCTTTTTGCAGTTTTCTAGATAATCTCTTTTCACCACAAATAAAATAATTAATGTTATTATATATTTGAGACTATTGAATAAAGAAAGGTTTGACTATCTTATGGAGTTTATTGGTATTTTATGTTTAATCCTTGTTGCAACTACAATTGGTTCGCATATTTCGAGAAGATTTGGAATTCCGGCTGTTATTGGACAATTGTTAGTTGGTGTATTACTAGGACAAGCAGGACTTGGCTGGGTTCATCCTAATATTTTAGTTCATGATTTTTCTGAAATTGGTGTCATTTTGCTGATGTTCTTAGCAGGTTTGGAAAGTGATTTATCCTTATTGAAAAAATATTTTAAACCAGGAATGTTTGTAGCACTTTTAGGAATCCTCTTCCCTGTCTTTTTCGGTTGGCTTACCGGTGAGGTGTTTCAGGTAGCGAACAATGAAGCAATCTTTTTTGGAATTATTTTAGCTGCGACTTCTGTTAGTATCTCTGTCGAAGTATTAAAAGAATTGAATGTTGTGAATACGAAGGAAGGATCAACGATTCTAGGTGCCTCTGTTGTTGATGATATTCTGGTTGTTCTAGTGCTAAGCTTCAGTTTATCTTTTTTAACAGGTAAGTCTACGAGCAACCTACCCCTTCCTTTACTCTTGTTGGAACAACTATTCTATTTCTTATTTATCTTTTTATTAGTGAAATGGATTGCTCCATTTTTAATGTCGCTAGCAGAAAAAATCTATGCGAATTCAGCCATTATCATTATGTCATTAGTCATTTGCCTAGGAATGTCTTATTTAGCAGACCTGATTGGGTTAAGTTCAGTAATTGGGGCATTTTTTGCTGGGATTGCAGTGAGTCAAACAAAAGTAAAACATGAAGTTTACAATAATGTTGAAGCTTTAGGATATGCAGTATTCATCCCCGTCTTTTTTGTGAGTGTTGGTTTAGAAGTAGATTTTTCTAACTTTAGTGAACAGATACTATTTATTTTGATTTTGACACTCGTAGCGATTCTGACTAAACTTATTGGCGGATATATTGGAGCAAAATTCTCTGGTTTTTCTTCCAACAGTGCACTCATGGTAGGAGCTGGTATGATTTCTCGTGGTGAAATGGCACTGATTATTTTACAGATCGGACAACAAAGCAACTTGATTGAAAATCACTACTACTCTCCTTTAGTGATCGTTGTTTTGTTAAGTACTCTGATCTCACCTCTGATTCTTAAATATTTCACTAAAAAAGTATACGCCAATTAACTTACTATCTATCAATGAATGTTGTGATGATAATGTCCATTCGTTATACTAGAGAAAAAGGACGGTGAAAAATGGACTCAAGACTTAAATTGATTAGTGAGATGGTCGATCTGACTAACGAGATCACTTGGCGTAATAAACCAAAATTAGAACAAGTACTCGAAGGCTATTCTTTAAATGAGATCGACTTAATCGAAAAAGTAGCATCAATTCCAAATCCAAATGTAACCAAATTAGCAAATGCTAGTTACATGACTCGTGGAGCGATTAGTAAGCTAACTAAAAAAATGATCACTAACGGCTTACTTGAAAGCTATCAGAAACCTGAAAATAAAAAAGAGCGTTACTTTCGCCTGACAGCTGAAGGTCAGCGTATTAACAAAATGCATCAAAAGCTCCATGAAGAATTTCTTAAAGAAAATGAGGTCGTTTTTCAACAAATGACTAAGGAAGAGTTTGATACTGTTTTTCGTTTTATCGGTCGCTTTAGAGAAAATTTAAAAAGAACAAAACTAGAAAAATAAAGTGCATGTGTAATCAACCGTGATCTTAAGATCACGGTTGATTTTTTGCTCTCTGCTTCGTTAGATTTCATTCTTCTATCGTAGTATCTCTCTGTTTATTGTTGACAAGGAAACAATAAACGTATACCATATAAAATGTTTCCTAGGAAACATTTTATAGCTAAGGAGTTTTGATATGAATACAACAATCAACAAACATGCACTCGTTTTTGGTTTCACTTCGGTCTTTTTGATTGGATTAGGGTTAACAATCGTTAATCCGGTTATCCCATTTATGGTAGAGCAATACACAAAAAACACACAGCAACAAGCAACCACGGTGACACTACTCAGTGCGATCTATGCTTTTTCCATGTTTTTAGCCGCCCCTATGTTAGGCGCACTCAGTGATCGGTTTGGTCGGAAAATTATTTTGATCAGTAGTTTGTTTGGCTCTGCGATTGGGTACTATTTATTTGGCTTTGGTGGAGCTTTATGGATACTTTTTCTTGGTAGAATAATTGAGGGGTTAACCGGCGGCGAAATCTCAGCTATTCTTGCCTATTTTGCTGATTTGACACCCATTGAAAGTCGAACAAAATATTTTGGATGGATTAGCGCGACTGTTGGGATTGGAACTGCAGCAGGTCCTTTGATTGGTGGGTTCTTGGCACAGTACGGACCAGCAACTCCCTTATACGTTGCCTCCTTTTTGTCTTTGAGTAATGCGGTTTACGGTTATTTTTTCATGCCTGAAAGTTTGACTAAACGTGAACGTACAAGAAATCTTTCTCTTCAGCAAATCAATCCCTTCAAGCAACTCCAATTGGTTTTCACTTTTCGATCAGTCAAATGGTTATTGATCACAGGTTTTTTGATTTGGCTACCCAACGGTTCGTTCCAAGCGATTTTTGCTCAATTTTCAATTGATACTTTCCATTTATCGCCAATCATCATCGGTTTTACTTTCTCGTTAATTGGCATTATGGACATTATTGCTCAACTGTTGATTATGCCAATTTTATTAAAATTTTGGCGAGAAAACCAGATCATCACTATGGGTATTACCAGTGAAATGATTGGTTATTCTGTCATCATCCTTTCCGTTTTTTATAGATCGATCTCCTGCTTTATCATCGGCATGGTCTTTTTCGGGCTAGGTGATGCGATTTTTAGTCCTTCCTACAATGGTTTGATTTCAACGTATGCTAGCAAAGAGGACCAAGGGAAAATCCAAGGGGCTTCACAAAGCATCCAAGCATTAGCTAGAGTGATCGGTCCGATGATTGGTGGTCAACTATATGCTACTTTCCATCATACGATGCCATTCATTATTGGATTCATTTTATTAGGTTTAGCTACTTTTATCGTTAAACCAAAAGTAAAAAGATCATTCTAAAGCATCCCTATATAAAAAAACTAATCGAGTGACTGTAGTATTCTAAATAATTTAGGTTTCCTAGCCCAAATGTAAGTAGTGACTACAGTCATTGATTAGTTTTATTCATTCGTCTATTGATAGTTTTGATTCAAGTATTGGAGCAACTCAGGTGCACGTTTCGTTGCAGAATCACCTTCTGCTTTATCTTCTAACATGCTGATCATGAGATAACCATTTGTATCAGGATTCACAGCAAATAGGAAGCTATTTTCTTGTCCTTTTTCATCTTGTTTTTCTTTGATTTCCGCTGTACCAGTTTTTGCTGCTATTGGTATGCCTAAAGCAGCTAAAGAATGAGCGGTACCATTCGTATCTTGAACAACATCTTTCAAATCTGGCAGAATCGTCTGTACAGCTGTTGAAGCAATGACATTTTGTTTAACTTTCGTTTCTTTATCCATCTCTAATTTTGGATAAACGAGATTTCCATTATTAGCAAAAACAGAATACATCGTTGCTTGTTGGATCGGATTGATCAATAGTTCTCCCTGTCCATAACCAGTATCTGCTAATAAGATTTCTGACTTAAAACTATCCTTATTTGAGATTTGTGCGGGATTCATGCTGATCGGCAAATCTAAGTCTTCCCCAAAAATGAATTTATTTAAGCCTTCGCGGAATTTCTTCTCACCCATTTTCAAGGTTTCTTGAGCCATATAGATATTATCTGAATAAATCATTGCGTTTCTCAGATTGACTTGAGGCACATCGCTGACACGAGTAACTTGATACGATCCCCATGATTGGTCTTTTTGCCATTTCAATCCATTGATCGTCAATACTTCGTCTGGATTCAGCGTTTGATTATCTAATCCGATTGCGGCAGTAATCATTTTAAATGTAGATCCGGGAGCGTAACCGGTAGCAAAACGACTAATAAATGGTTGATCTTTATTTTCCGTATAGGCTTGATAATCTTCTTGAGAGATTCCATTTGTCATTTTGTTTGGATCATAACTTGGAGAGCTCGCTAATACTAACAACTCACCCGTTTTTGGCGAAGTCGCTACTGTTGAACCCGCTTTTCCACCTAAACTATCAAATGCGATTTTTTGAGCATCGGCATCAAGAGTTAATTTGATATCCTGACCATTTTTAACTTCTTGATCGATCAATACTTCTTTTTCTGTCCCATCAGCATCCGTAATACTCAATTTCCCCCCATTGGTGCCACGTAGTTCTTTGTCATAAGTCATTTCCAGACCAGAACGACCAATTTTACCATTACTACTTAATTCAGCATTCTTTTTGATATCTTCTGCTGAGATATCACCAACATAACCAATCAATTGCGCTGCTGCTTCGCCTAACGGATAGGTGCGACCATCAACTTCTTGGATCGCTGCTCCGCCTGGTAATTCGGGGGTTTGTCCATCAATGATTTTTAGAGGAACAAAATAGTCCGGTTGTACCCAGCTTTGAGAGATAGCTTGATTGATTTCATCTTCTGAAAGATCAAAAGCTGCAGCAATTGCTTTGATGTTTGCTGTTTTTTCTTCTTTTTCTCCTAGCTTTCTAGGAACGATCCCTAACTGTTTCAATTTGCCCGTCGTTGCTAATTTCTTTCCATTTCGATCAAGGATATCGCCTCTTTTAGCTTCCTCACTAGTCAGACTTACTTTGTCCGTATCTTCCATTTGAGGAAAAATCAAGTTAGGCTGCCAGTTGATTTTGATCTGATCATTTTTATTTGTCAAAGTTCCTTTATATGATAGGTCTTTTAATTCGCCTAAGCTTGTATTCATTTTAGCTTTATAAGAAAAAGAATAGGTTTCACTATCTTTTTTCGTCACTTTTAAATTAGAGATTTCCAAGCCTTTTATGGCCACAGCTCCGTAAATGTTTTGGTATTTTTCAAGAGCTTCTTTTTCAGAAATTGTCTTCTTAGTCTGTGAATCAATTTGTGTGTATGACATCGCCTTTTTGTAATCGCCAGTACTCAAACGTTCCGCAAACTGTTGGATCGTTTTTTCTCCTGCTGAAACCACTTGCTCTTCTTGCGTTTTTTGATAGTAAAAATACCCGCCACCAGCCGCAAGAACTAAAACAAGGGCGCTTGTTAGATAAACACCAGTCTTGTTCCTACGATGATTGTCACTTCGTTTCATTTTGTCCCTCCGCTCACATTTTCTTATCTTAACTTCTATCCATTTTACCATAAGAAAAGAAGCTAGAACACAACGACAATCGCTTGTTTCTAACTTCTTACACTTTAAATAAAATGTAAATCTATTGGTCTAAAAACTGATTGATTGCTAATTGATTTTTTTCTAAATCAAGTTCTAGTACACTACCAGAAGGTGTGTAATCATTAAAATTCCAACTACCTTCAACTGGTACAGATAACGTATCAATTGGTTTGTCATCTTTTAAGAAATCAATACCACAATCAATTAATACACTTTCAGGTAAATTCGTTTTAATACTTCCCAAGAGTTGACCGATTGCTTTTGGTAATTTAAGGATGGAAGTCACATCTTTTAATTGCTTAGAAATTGCTTTGATCACTTGTTGTTGTCTTCTGATCCGTCCAAAATCTCCTTCAGCATCTTCTCTAAAACGCGCATATTGCAATAAGGTATTCCCATCCATCGTTTGTTCACCTTTTTTGATGTATACACCATCCAAGTCTAAATCTTTCTCAGCATTGATATCTACACCGTTAGGGAATAGCTCATTGACACAATCAATGAAATCTTGGAAGGTGATACTTGCATAATAAGGTGTTTCAAATTTGAAATTTTCTTTCAATGTTTGGTTCAAAAGATCAATCCCGCCATATGAATAAGCTGCGTTGATTTTATCTTGACCATGCCCAGGTATATCTACATAAGAATCACGCATAATCGAAACCAATTTTGCTTTTTTAGTTTTTTGATTATACTGAGCAATCATCAAAGAATCTGAACGTCCATTTTCTTCTTTCGACCGGGCATCAGAGCCAATCAATGCCACATTGATAATCTTAGGAACACTTTTGGCTTCTACTTTTGGTACATCGTCTGCTCGACTCGTTGAAGAATAACCATGAACAAACTCAAAAGAAAAATAGCCGATGACAATGACGACTGCCGTCAATAGACCTAAAATCACTTTTTGAAATGTTTTCATTTTCGATTCCTCTTTCTAACCGAACCTCTTACTTGAAATATAGCCATTTTTTTATTATGATAGTCCAATTGAGAGATTCTTAATTGTTCTTGTTTAACAGTTCAGGTTTCTTGAGTTGTAACCTCTCAACCTGCTTATTTTTCTCTTTCACTTGTCGAGACGAGATATTCAAAGCTAATCCAATAGCAAAAGACAAGATTAAATAGCTTGTTCCTCCGTAGCTGACAAATGGCAATGGTACACCTGTCATTGGAATTAAACCAAGGATGCTTCCAATATTGATACTTGTCTGAACGAGTATCCATGTCCCTACACCAATTAAGATCAAAGTTGCCTGTTGGTTCTTTTGTTTCGTACTCTTTTGGAAGATTCGCATACATAATAAGAAAAGCAAAAACAAAACAAGTAATGCGCCTATCAACCCAAACTCCTCAGCAATGACTGAGAAAATAAAATCTGTTTCGGATTCAGGGAGATAACCTTTTTTAGTAATACTATTCCCCATTCCTCGACCAAATAGGCCACCGTTGTATAGTGCATAGTAAGAGTTACTCATCTGGTATCCTGCACCATGTTCATCTAAAAAAGGATTATGAACCATTGCGATTCGGTCATAAGCGTGTTCAAAAAATGAAGGTAACAAATGATGCTTTTCAAGTAGTAAAACTAAGCCAGCTACTAAGATCAAGCTAGCAATCGCTGCTCCGATAATTATCAGCCCTTTTTTAATGGGAATAGCTGCAGCCCAAAAGATAGCTCCAGCAATAGCTAAAATCATCAGTGCTCCCGCAATTTTAGGTTGAAACAAAACAAGCACGGCAATTCCGCCCACAATCAACACTGGTATATGAAGTTTCTCAGGAACACTGCGGTCATTTCTAAAAAAACGACTTAAATATAAAATCAAAAAAATGGTTGCGATTTCTGACGGTTGAAACTGGATTCCAGCGATTGAAACCCACCGCTGGGCACCATTAACTGTTACAGCAAAAATCCCGAGTTTCATCATCGCTAATAATAAGCCCGATACAATCAATCCAGCTTTTATTATTCTTGGTTTCAGTAGAACTTGTAATCTGATGGAATAGGTCAATACAATTACGCCCCAACTAAGAATAATAAACAAAAATTGCCGAATAAATAAGCTTTTAGGATCACTTCCTGCTACCAATAAACGATAGGAACTAGCACTATATATCTCTAAAAGACCGACAATTGACAAAGCCAAATAAGGGCCTAAAATCAACCAGTCGATCTTTCTGTTTTTCCACATCGCATATCCCCCTCCTCTTACACAAGTTAGGCGAACACGAGCAGTTAAATATAGAATCAGTTATAGAATATAAGAAAAGGTCAGAAACCTTTTCGAACAAGAATTCTGACCTAGCATCATCTCATCGTCCGAGTTTTAGCACTATACAACGTAAAGAAACACTCTTAGCTATTTGAAAAAGCCTTAATCCGACAATTCCTGTTTGACTCATTGGCGTCTTTCGACGTTTCTGAGCAATAGCATATGTTTGTATAGGAGCCTCACCTAACAAGGTTATTACTATTTTTATTTTTTACAGAGTTAATAGTAAGCTTCTTTAACTATTTTAGCAATCATTTATTTGATAAAAAAACAAAATTAATCAATCTTTAATATATTTCCCCTTTTTAGGAAGTCGTTTAATATGAAAATCCTTTGCTAACTTAATTGATTTTTCTGTTTTAATTTTCTCGTTTTCACTTTTCGGAATAAATTATCAAGTTATCTTAACATTTACATACCAGTTTATCCATGCACCAGAAATCCTCATATCTGCCTTTTTACTTGTATATTTCAAATAAAACTTTAAATCATTCGGTTTACCTAAAAAAACTTTATTGTTTTTTATAACTAAACAATGTTTTAGCTAAATTTTATTTCTTACTCCATTCATGAAAGAAATGAACTTACGCCAATATTATAATAATATTTTTAGGATTATACATCCTCTAAAAATAACATATTTATCGTCATGTGGTTCACTTTGGCCTAGGGATGGTAAAGATTTTCCCTAAGGTTGCATAATCATTCCCTGCTAATCGACTAACTGGTTGTAGTTTCTTGGGATTGATCTTCCCAGATACTGGATCATATACCTCTTCATTTAATTGATACGTATGGATTTTTAATAAAAAAAGATCGGCAGTAACTTCTTGCTCATTTTTAATTTCGAGATGGTCATATAAATCCGTTTCAAAAACAATTTTTGACTCATTGATTGGTGGAATTGAACCATTCCTATTTATTTTCGTAGTCAAGTTAGTCAAGGTTAGTTCACTTTCTTCTTGCGGAAGAGTTGCTGCTGTTTTATTGACCTCCACCACATTTTGCTCATCTAAAACTTGGATAATTGCTTCTTTCCTTATTAAGATATTTTTAGCAGTATCTTTCATCTGCTCATTTTTTCTTTGGACAGCTAACGAAACGATGGGTGGATTTGAACTAACGATATTAAAATAGCTGAATGGCGCAATGTTTAAGTTCCCTTTCTCAGTTAATGTTGAAACAACAGCTACTGGTCTGGGAATAATTGAACCAATCAGTAATTTATAATTTTTTCTTTCTGTTAATTGAGATGACAAACGTGTAAACATCTACTCCCCTACTTTCATTTGACAGAATCAAAAGCTGTTCTCCTGTCTAGATTTAGTCAGACACTATTTTTTACTATCTATCATTGTTCTTTTTTTGTCAAGAATCCGTCTTGGAAGCGTTACTTATTACGTTTTTGCCTCTATATAAAGAGCTGTGCATTGTTTAGCAAGTATTTATTTTGCTGTTTATGGCTATTTCAACTAAAATAATATTGAGGAGGCGTTTTCATGAAACCTTATTCAATCCTATGGTTATTCCCTACGTTATTGGTATTTGCAGGATGTGCCGATCATTCCTCTCAATCAAATGGTACTAATACTAGCACGAATTCGATTGTTTTGGATTCTACAACTTCTGCGCCTTTACCAACTAATCCCAACCATCCATCAAAGGAGGAAACACCAATGTCAATTGCTCCAGGTCGCTTGTTACAAGCTGTTAGTGCCGAGGATTTAAATCTAGTTCAAACGTTGTTAGACCAATCAACTGCGATGATTGATGAACAAAATGAAAAAGGAGAATCCCCATTATTGATTGCTGTCCACCATAATATGATCGATATTGCAAAAATCCTCATTGATCACGGTGCGAACATCAACTTACAAGATCATATTCAAGATAGCCCTTACTTATATGCTGGCGCACAAGGAAAAACTGAGATTCTTGCTTATATGCTTGAAAATAGTGAACCTGATCAGTCGATCGTTAACCGTTTTGGTGGTAATGCATTGATACCAGCTGCCGAAAAAGGACATTTAGCCAACGTCAAACTTTTGCTAACTGATGGTCGTGTTGATATTGACCATCAAAATCATTATGGCTATACTGCCTTGATTGAAGCTGTGGCTTTGCGAGATGGCTCAAAGATCTACCAAGACATCGTCCGAGAATTATTGGCTCATGGTGCAAATAAAGAATTGCGTGATAATCAAGGGAAAACTGCCGAAGATTATGCCAGAGAATTAGGATATGATCAACTATTATCTCAATTAACTTGATTACAGGCTAAAAAATAATTTCCAAATAAAAAAGCTGATGATCGATGTTTTATAACAAAATGACACTTTTGTTTATAGCTTAGACATTTGCTTTTTTGTTTTACTTTCACGATCGTCTCATCGTTTTTGTCTGAACCATGTTCGATTTACTTTCTGATCAGCTAAGCTTTTTGATATGGAATGTCACATCTGCGACTTTACTCATACGCAGTTTTTCTATCACGAAACCTTCGTTAAACAAAAGATTTCACTTAAGATGAGCCTGTTTCATTATGGTTACAGGTCACTCCCCTGCTGGTAATACATACGTTTTTATTTCTAATATTTGAATGATCTTATCTAAATCAGCCACTTTGACTACCATGGTTTGATCAGGTCTACCAGGTGCAAATACTAATTTTTCCTGAGCGAATATTTCTTCATCAATAATGACAGGAACAGATGATTCATAACCAAATGGTGAAACAGCACCTGGCTTTTGTCCCGTTTCCGCTTCCATTTCTTCAGCCGTAACAACTGACACTCTTTTACCAATCAGTTTGCTTAATTTTTTAAAGTCGCTTCTTTTAGTCGTGAAGGTTAAAAAAATATAGCGATTGTTTTGTTTATCTTTTAGATACAAGCTCTTCGTCTCAGTACCACTAAACCCTTGTTCCTCTTTTACAACTAACGCATCCTCATTGGTAAAAATTGGGCGATGGCGATAAAGTTCAAACGCAATCTGGTTTTGTGTAAATATTTCTTGCAAATCAATCAAAAAAATACCTCCTTAAAAATAGATTATTTCTTTACTTTTCTATTTTATGGGATTTTTATCGATAAAAGCAATATTTATTTCATTACTCGTTTGGTTTATCCCTAACTGTGTTTACATAATATAAATATAGTATATTTAATCCAGATTTCTTAAAAAACAGAGTAAATTCGTTTGATATCACGAATTTACTCTATTTTTTTCTATTGATTTAAACTGCTAAGACTATCTGCTACGATTTGTTTTGGTGTCAAATGATAACGTTCATACAATGTTTGAACAGGTACACTATCAGTAAACTCTTTTTGAGAACCAAAGTTTAGAACTTGGATTGCTGAATCTCCATAATAACGACTGATTTTTTCACCAAATCCGCCCGAAAGACTACCATCTTCTAAAGTGATAATCAATTGGTGATTTTCTTTTAATTCTTCTAAAGTTTCATGATCAAGTTCGGTGATCGTTCCAGGGTTAATCAATGTGCCTGAAATCCCCTGATTCGCAAATTCTTCTAAAGCTTGTTTACCTAATTCAAGGAAGCCACCTAGTGCTAAGATCGCAACTTTATCTCCAGCAACCAGACGTTGGTATCTTGGAATAGCGTAGTCTTCTGCGATCGCTTCACCAGATGTCACACCATGAGCAGGGATTCTAATAGCAACCGGTGAATCGGTTTGTGATAAACTCCAATCCAACATCGATAGTAAGTCTTCCTTCGTAGCTGGCGCTAGATATTTAATATTAGGAATACTTGAAAGATAAGGAATATCAAAAGTCCCTTGGTGAGTACGATCACTTCCTGAGATGCTTGCTCCTCCAATTAGAATGACTACTGGATTTTCGTTGATCGCTAAATCATGAGATAATTGATCATATGCTCGTTGTAAAAACACACTTGAATGGAATACCACAGGTCGAATCCCTTGAGATGCTAAAGCAGAAGCAAATGTGATCGAATGTTGTTCTGCAATCCCCACATCAAAGTAGTGTTCTGGATGTTTTTTTTGAAATTCCTTTAAGCCAAACATTCCTGGAATCGCAGCATTCACAGCCACGATAGGCGTTGCACTTGTTTTCGTTTTTTCATCAAGATAGTTCATCATTATTTGATTAAAACTTTCACTAGTAGGAGCATTTTTCGCTTCGCCTGTTTCTAAATCAAACGGTACATGCCAATGATATTTCATTTTGTTTTCGACGGCTGGCTCATAGCCATGACCTTTTTCGGTGTGAATATGTAAAACGATTGGATGGTCAATGTCTTTAATTTCTCTGAAAACCTCAATTACTGTTTCTAAATCATTACCATCCGCAATGTAGCGATAATCATACCCCATCGCTTTAAATAAATTATCATTACTTGTCCCATTGCTTTCACGAAGCTCTGCTAAATGACGATATAAACTTCCCTGATTCTCATCAATGGACATTTCATTGTCATTCACTAAAACGATCAAATTAGAATTGATTGTTCCACCATTATTCAAACCTTCAAAAGCTAAGCCTCCACTTAAGGAACCATCCCCGATAAAAGCAATGATATTTCCTTTCTCCTGTTTCAAATCACGGGCTTTTGCAAGACCAACCGCTAAACTGATAGAAGTTGAAGTATGCCCCACAGTAAAATAATCATGTTCACTTTCATGTTGATTGGAATAGCCACTAATTTCGTGGTAGCTTCCCTCCTCAAATCCATTTTTACGACCAGTTAATAACTTATGTCCATAAGATTGATGGGAAACGTCCCAAACAATTTTATCCTTGGGCGAGTCAAACACATGGTGGAAAGCAATTGTTAATTCCACGACACCCAAATTTGGGCCGACATGTCCTCCGATCGCACTATTTTTTTGTAAAATCTTTTCTCTCATTTCTGTAGCTAATTCAGACATTTCGTCTATCGTTAGTTTTTTTACCTCTGTTGGACCATTGATTTGGTCTAAGATGTTTGTCTTTATACTCACTATTCTCTCTCCTTTTGCAATAACATGTCCGAAAAGAATAACTCATTTCGGTCTTACTAATTGTTACCACAAAAGATATTGTACTACTTGGAGTCAACTCTAAGTCAAGAGGATTTTGAGTAAAACTTCACAATAACAATGATATTTTTATTCTAAACAGCTTACCACGAATAAACTTTACTAACTGGACCGAATTTTTTTAATGTAGATAAAAAAAGCTGAGACAATAATTGTCTCAGCTTCTGATTTTATTTATGATCGATCAAATGATCCGATCAATTTCTTATAGTTTACGAGCAAAGAATGATACGACCAATACAAGAATGATTGCACCAATCAATGATGGAACGATTGCCATGCCCCCGATACTTGGTCCCCAAGTGCCAAGTAAAGCTTGTCCGATCGCTGATCCAACTAGACCTGCGACTACGTTAGCAATGATTCCCATTGAAGAACCTTTATTTGTAATAGCCCCTGCAATTGCTCCGATAATACCACCGACGATTAATGACCAAATAAATCCCATTTTAATTTCCTCCTAATTTCTTTTACTAACAATCAATTACTGAACACGTGGTTCAGTGTTTTCTTTCACTTTTTGTGTTCCTTTATTCATAGCTGCTTTTGCTTTATCTGTTTGTTTTGAAGCAAATTGACCAGTTGATTTAGCAGCGTCTGTCACTTTGTCTTGGACAGTTTCTTGATCTTTTGCATATTCTTCTTGTGTTTTGATATCAACTACATTCACATTCACTTCGATTACATCTAAATGTGTCATATCATTCACTTCACGGCTGATCAATTCTTTAATTTGATCATAGATATTTTCAATATCTTTTCCGTATTCTACAACTACATCTAAGTCAACAGCTACTTGTTTTTTACCAACTTCTGCATTGATTCCTGCTGTGACATTATCCGTGTTCACTAATTTTTCAGCAATGTTTGAGAAGAAACCGCCATCTAATGTTAATAAACCATCAACATCTTTCAAAGCATAACCGATGATTTTTTGAATTACTTTATCTTCGTAAGTTAATTCTCCACGTGAAATATGGTTATTCTCAGATGTCATTGTATTTGTGTTTTTGATTTCTTTGTTTTCCATGTCCAGTTCCTCCTAAGATTTAAAAAATTGATCAAATATTTTTGTTTCTTTCAAATAAAAACCAATGCCTGCACCTATAGCAGTCATGATTAATATTAGAAGTGTTTTAAAAAATCCAACTGTTATCCATAAAACAGCTAACAGTAAGCCAAGTCCCCCGAAGATAATAGGGAGCTTGTACGCTGAAAATATCTCTTTCATGATGGGCCCCTCCTATTCTACTCGAGCGTGCTTGTGTGCATTACTGTCGTAATCTTCAAACCCACTATAAGTAACAGCTACAGCGATGTTTTGTTCAGTACCAAGTACTCGTGCCACTTGTTGTTCAATGTCACGCATCAATTCTCCTGTTTTACCAATTAAAGAGGATGTTCGTTTTAAATCCCCTTTTACATGGACATTGATTTTATTTTTTGTTGAGCGTACTCGAACTTTTGGTGAACCAACAAATTCTTCTTCATGTAATTGTGATCGCACAAGCCCTTCGATTGCTTTCTTGTCTAAAGTCAGTTTTCCATCTTTTTGTTTTAAAACAAACGTTCCTTTGGATTTTGGATAGAAAAGAACAACTAATAACAAAATAAGCACAAGTATAGCAAAAACGACAGCTGTCCAAAATAGATATTGTTGCACGTAGTAGTTCGTTATGACAAAAAATCGAAAACGTTCCAACTGTTCTGGCATCATATACGGTGCGTTGATCAACGCAATCCCTAAAAGCACCGTCAGCAAGAATAAACTTGCAAGAATACCGACGATCTTCCACCCTTTATTCATTCTCCACCTCCTACTTCTAATTGACCGTGATCACACATGTTATTTACAAGATTTAATAGAAAGCGCTACCATGCCATGCTAATACTAATAGCCTTTTTTCACTTTCTATGACAATCATTCATAAATAACGTTTCCCTCCAATAGACTGTGTTGCCTTTTTTCTATTGGGTATATTTAAAGGATAGTAGTCTACATTAAAAAATGCAAAGATAATGCTCAGTTATTATTACAAAAAACTATCAGTTGCTATGAAAATTTTCTAATATTTATCGTTTCCTACTCTTTTTCTTCTTTCTTATCTGTAAAAAACAGATAAAATTTCTTTCCAAATATCTTTTAAATGAATTATACTTAAGTAAAGATCATTTGAAGAAATGGAACGCTTTAGCCATGTTTTTGAAAAAAGGGGTGTTGTGAGATTATGGTAAAGAAAATAATTTATGCTCTAATAACTACCTTAATTTATTTAATCGTTTCTAATGCAGGGAATTTATTTTTTGGAATTTCAAAAGAATTTAGTTGGACAACGACATTATGGGAATCTTTTTTCTTTTTTATATTTGTTTTGCTCTTACAAAATTATCGAAAAAAATAAGTCTTAGGGTCAAAATAGCAACTACTATTTTTGATCCTAAGACTTATTTCGTATGATGAATTCTTTTTATTCCACTAGTATTTCGATTTACAAGTTTATTTTTCGATTTGTTTCAATGCTTCAGGTACTTTTGGTTCATAAATAATTCCTGTACACATTGTTCCTTTACCTATAGCTTCTGTAGCAACAGCAATAGCAACAGTTGCTAAAATTTGCATATATTTTAATTTTCTTGAGCTAATTTTTTTTAACATTTTCTTCATCCTTTCTTTTTTGAACAAACATTAAAAGGGTTGAGATCATCATGCCTAACAACAGTAAGGTACGAATACGGTTACTTGATTGAATCCCACCAAAAATAGTTAGGAACAAACTGACCACTATCATCTGGCTCTTTCCATTTAGCAATGAACTTTTCGCCGATTTTTGTGCGATCACTATTCCTTTGAACCACAAGATCAAGCAAATCATGAGACTGCAGATCACAAAGCTGGCTCTTGTGACATCTACAGCAAAAGTAGTAACTAGATATGGTAATAAGACAAAGAAAAATAGACTTAAGGCCGTACATACATTACTATCTCTTGCATGAAAACTTTTTGTTGTTCTTCTCATTAGTGTAAATGCCAAATGAGTAGTCAAAACCGGCAGAATAATATGAAGACACCCAGCTAAACAGTAGATAAAAAATATCTTTGAACTAATTACCAGAAGAACAGCTAATCCATATTCCATTTTTGCCAAGTCAATTTCTGACAATTGTAATTGTCTTCCTATCCGCTTACTAATTGTTTTTGAAACTTTTTCTTCTAAAGATATAGATTCTTCCGACATTTGATCCGCTCCTTTTCATCTATATTATATTTGTTTTTTTATAAGATAGTTGGTTTTATCAAAAGTGAACGTTATTTGATCAAAAGTGCGGAATACCTGGAGATGTAATCAACAACTGGTTAATTTCTTGAACTGATTTACTACTTTCTTTAAATGACGAGTAGAAACTAAACATTTTGCTCCATTGGACATAGTGATCACTCGTTCTTTTTTATTGATTTCTTTCACATTCATCAGATTAACTACATAAGATTGATGGCAACGACAAAATACCTCATACATACTTTCTACTTCTTTGATCTTCCCTATATACTCAATTCTGCGGTTATCTAAATAGACGATCAATTTATGGGGTGTTGGACTAGATTCAAAATAAAATATCTCATCGACATATAACTTTACATCAATTGGACCATTCTTAATCCAAATTTGGGGTCTAGTTTCCAGATTTGTATTCAAATAGCGTTCAATTGCGACGTCAATACATTCCGTCACTCTCTTTTGAAAAGTATCCATATTATCCTTGACAATGTAATCTAATGCTTCTACTTTGTATAAAAAAGTTAAATAGACTAGATCTGTATAAGTTGTCACAAAAATGATTTTTGCTGTTGGGTCGTAATCTCTGATTTTTTTTGCTAACTCGATCCCATTTAAATCCGTTTTTAGATCAATATCCAAAAAATAGATTCCTTCTGTTTTATGTTTTGAAATAAACGACAAGATCATCATTGGATCATCCGTAGCAAATTGGAATTGAACATCATAGTCTTTCATCAATAAATAATTTGTAATCATCCGAGTAAGCTTATTTCGATGAGCAATTTCATCATCACAAACAAATATTTTTAACATTACTAGCCCCTCATTCCACTAATCGTTATGATTTGTATAAAGCGATTGTTTTCAATTTTTGTTTCTAAAAAAACATTCTCGTTCAAATGAACAAGCTCGTCCAGATTCGTTAGACCTAGTCCTTGATTTCCTTTTTTAGTAGTAAAATTCACTTTTTTCAATTCATGTAATTTAGGAATACTCGAACGACATTGATTCATTAAGACAAAAAAACAATTTTTGTCTTCCTCCATAATAGTCAATTCAATTTTTCCCTTTTCTAAAAAGTCTGATTCTTCAATTGCATTATCCAGTATAATCCCTAGCATACGAACAAGTGTGACTGTTGAGATAGCGATATCCGTAATGGGTGTTGGAATCATTACGTTTACTTCGACACCCTTTTGGCTAGCCACGTATAATTTACTCAAAATAATGCTTTTTATCTCTCTAATTTTAAGATTTGAAATCGAAGCAATTGGGAGATTGTTTTCTTCAAAAATCGTTTCAGTAGCTTTGATACTTTGATAAAAATACTTTTGTAGCCCTTCAATATCCTTTGTTTGAATATAGTCCTCTATTGAAAACAAAATATTCTTATAATCGTGTTTGAATTTTCGTAACGCAAGATAGTTATTTTCGATCTGTTCACTGTATTCAATCAGGTGACGCATTTCTTTTTGCTGCTCTCGTGTTTCAAATTCTTTTTTCTTGATAAAAAGTAGTACACAATAAATTATGGTAGACATTACACCATAAAGAACCGTAAATAATTCATTACTGATAACTAGGAATCTTGCTAAAACAGAAAAACGATCACTACAAATGTTAATAAAATAAACAATAATCGTAAAAAAAACAACGATGGCCGCTATTTTTAAAGTCGTTTTATCCCTAATAATCTTTGGTATGACCATTTTTTTTAGAAAAACAGTAACGATCCATAAACAACCTGTTCCTAAAACAGCTGTTAAAAAATCGCTGATATCCCAACCTAAAATTTTATATAGATATTTGGCTGTTCCATCAATGAATATGTAGAAAAATAAAATAATTGAAGGATAAAATATCGCTATATCAATGTTTCGATCAATAAAATAGATGCTTAGACATAACCCAGCCCATAAGATAACGGTCGCAATGATATTGATCCATTGATATAAAGTAATATAAGCGATTACACTAATAAACGAAAACAACTGAAATTTTTTATTTGATAAAAGATTCCTTAGATAACCAAGAGCCATAAAAACAGTGTAAAGCTGACCAATCAAAATTAGGATAAATAAACTTTCTTCATTTAATTTCATTTAAACTTCCCCTAACAACTTAATAATTTTATCTGAAATTTTTATCCATACTTATATAACAATTTATACTAACGTATTTTATTTCCCAACTCCCCACAACCAAACAAAATAAAACAATTAGTTATTTGTACACCTAATTTTAATAACGAAAAATAGGAATAAATTTTCCCAACCAATCATGATCTTCGTTGTTATTTGTGATTTTAGCATATTTACTTTAGATTTGGGAGGGTATAAACATGATAATGATACGTTTTTCTCCTTAAAAGTTCTGTTATTTAAAACTATCGTAAATGTAATCTAAATTAAATATCTTTTTTGCAAATGATATGTTATAATTAATCTATTGCGATAAATATTTTATGCGAGATTTTGATTTGTTTTGATGAAATTTAATCCCACTGGCGTAACTTCAGGGTTACAAGGATGTATTAGTGGTTAGGGAATACATTGTTTAAATGAGAAATAGTCCATTTTTAGTAATAGTTTTACAGCTTTAAAATATAATATGATTCGTTAGAACGCCTTTTCTTTATTGAAAAAGGCGTTTGTCCATCCTTTTATTTATCGTTTATCGATAAATAATTATTGATAATGAACAAACCTCATGCTATACTAATAAAAATTTAGGAGGCATTTTATGAAATCCAAACTGTTCTTTATCCAATTAATCGTTTCTGTTTTTTGTTTTGTTCCCCTTCTCTTGGGAACGCTATTAACTATTCAATTGAGTACAAATCCTACAAATCCATTTAGCAACTGGCAAACTACACTATTTATTCTAGTTCTTTACCTGATCCTTCTAGTGACTTTGTTGCTCAATTTCTTCCTGCTCCGCTTAGTCAAAACCTTCCCTTCAAAGGAAACTTTTACTAAAAAGAGTCTAAAGCTTAGCAGTAAAATCCGATCTTGCCTTTTATGTATCACGATCCTTGCATTTGGTATTTTGCCAAAATTTTACCAAATAGCTGATATGAGCGATAGTCCAGGAATCCTACTCATCGCTTTCGTCTTACTCTTTATCCCTTTTTTTATCTACATCCTTTCAAGCATTTTGATTGATTTACTTAAACAAGCCATTTATTTAAAAAATGACTATGATCTAACAGTGTGAGGTGTCGAATGTCTATTATTATCAATTTAGATGTCATGTTAGCCAAGCGAAAAATGAGCGTGACCGAACTGAGTGAAAAAGTAGGTCTTACGATGGCTAATATCTCTATTTTAAAAAATGGTAAAGCAAAAGCGATTCGGTTTTCTACGCTCGATAAGATTTGCGAAGTTTTAAACTGCCAACCAGGTGATATCCTCGAATATCAAGATACAAGCCAAATGAGAGAGTAGCTCATTTCTTTAGTTGAGTGACACCAATGAAAGCTAACTACTTTCTAATCAATCTGAAGACCGACAAAAAAGCCCACGTCAGCTGTAGTCTAGCTAACGTGGGCTTTTTAATAACTGATTATCTTATTTTTTAGAATTTTTATTTGCTTTTCTTTTTCTCCAAAACAGGATGATTCCCGCTAAAATAACAATCAAGACACCTGATACAGTAAAAACCGTATTTTTTGTTTCATTGGTTTTTGGTAAATTACCATTTTTTGCGCCACTTGTATTGTCTCCATTTGAGTTCTTTTTTTCTGAATCTGTTCCTGTGATCTCTTTATCTTCAGTCATGCTATCTTCTGTACCATCTTCTAAAGCACCATCCGTCCCTTTTTCCACCACTTCATAAGCCGCTTCAGTTTCAGTAGAAAAACCACCATAGGAACGGTCAGCTTTCACGACTAGTTTAGCAACACGATACCCCAAAGAAGAAGTATCGATTTCTGTTTCAGGATCTAATGCAACCGTATAAGCAGTTTTCGGCAGCTCTTTGCCATTGACTTTAACTTCTTTCAAAAGATTTTTAAGGTCCACACGTTTCGTATCGATAACTATTTTCGCTTCTGCTGGTGTCACGGTAAAATCTCCTGTTGGTTCAAACCCATATTCAGTCACATTGTAATACGCATAATTGGAACCATAAGTGTAATTTCGCTCTTCTTCTTCTGCCATCAAGACATTCCCACTTGGATCGGCATGATACACTTTAATTTGATCTCCCACCGAAACTTTTAATGGTTCCCCACTATTGAATCGATTAATCGATTGTTCAATTGTTTGCGTACCGCGAACTTCGTATTTATATTTACTGCTGTTATTTGTAAAAACTTCAATCCCATAGTAAATTTCCATGTCATCATATTCTGTGATACGGTTCGATAAGTCACTTCCGTCTTCTCCCTGTAATGATTGGAGTTTGATTTGTTTGTTTTCTTTTATCAAACTGTAGGCACCTACAGTATCGCCATCTTGATTTTTTAGTTGGATCGTACTTCCCCACTTCACTTCGTAAGGCACTTCCACTTCTGTAGAAGTCACCTCATCTGCGGTAGACAATTTCACTTTTAACATTTTCTGTCCAGTGGTATTTGTATCAAAGTCAGAAACTTGTTCGACATCATATAATGTCGTCTCTAATTTTTGACCATTGAAAGTGACATTTTTAATCAAATCCATTCCATCAATGTCACTGGTATCTTCGCCCAAGGTAAATTCATGCGAAACTGTTTCAGCCTCCATCTCAGTGATGGGAACAAATTCTTGACTGGCCACTTGATAATAGGCGTAGTTGGAACCCGCTGTATAATTTTTCGACAAGTCATCTCGCATCAATAAATTATTCTTCGCCTCTGCATGATAAACTTTAACGATGTCCCCTTCCTCAATCGGTAATGGTTGGCCATTATTAAACCCATTGATCGCCTGCCACACTGTCATATTGCCCGTCACATCATACTGGTATTTTATTTGTTCCGATAATCGAGTAGTCGGATCTAAGCCCATAATATTTTCGACAGTGACACCTGTTTTTTCTTCGGACTGATTTTCTGGATTTCCTACTATTTCGATTCGATAGTAAGTATCGCGACCAAAGGCACTATTCACATGATCCGATAAAACGGTGGAATCATCCCCTTTGCCAGCTTGTATCGTCCACTCTCCGCCTTGTTCCACAATACTATAAGCGCCCACATTCTGGTCATCTAACCCTTTAAGTAAGAAAGTACTTCCCCAAGCCACTTCATAAGGAACATCCAGTTCAATATCTGCTGAGCCATCTTCTGGCTTAAGATTTAATTTGACTTCTCTTTTACCAACAGTAGAGGTGTCCATTTTAGAAAGTTGCGTAATCTTATAATTTTTGCTTTCCACCCGTTCACCATTGATTGTTATATTCGCTAATAGCTGACTCAAGTCTATATTTTGAGTGTTTTCCATTAAAGAAAAAACTTTATTTGGTCCTACAGTTTCAATTACCGGCATGGGCTCAAAACCATAAGAAGTTATGCGGTAATTAGCATATGGAGAACCATAGGTATAGTCCTTTTCTGTTTCATTTACCAGTAAGACAGAACTACCGTCTGAACGTTGGGGATGATATAGTTTTATGATATCACCTGCTTGGACATTCAATTTTTGTTTCGAGCCAAAATTAGCCATTACCTCTTCTAAAGTCGCATAACCCGGTATCTCTTGCGAGTAAACAGATCGCCCTTCACGCACTATTTCAATGGAATAGTAAAGTGAAGAATCGGTACTAATTGGTGCATTAAGATCGGTTTTTAGTCCTTGGTTAAAGACTAATACCCGATTCGTACTGGAAGTTCCCGCATATAATGAAAAGGCCCCGGCTGATTGTCCATTCTGAGCTTTTATCAAAATAGTTTTCCCCCATTTGACTTCATAGGGAACGTCAAGCTCTTTTGACACCAGCCCATCTTTCGTATCAATACGTACCTTGATCGTTTGTGAACCAGCTACCGAAGTATCGAAATCACTCATTTGTTTGACTGTATATAGATTACTAGCCACTATCGTTCCATTGACCGTAATACTATTGATCAACTTCGATCCATCAACGTTACTGCTGTCTTCACCCAAGGTAAATTCTTGAGGCATCGAATCAGCCGCTACCGCTAAAATTGGTTCCAAGCCATATTCAGTGACTTCATAATACGCATAATCGGAACCTATCGTGTAATCCTTGACTAATTCGTCTTTCATTAATAGATTTTTCCCAACAGAATCGGCATGGTACACTTTGATCACGTCACCTTCATTGACATCCAGCGGTTTTCCCTCGTTGAAACCGTAGATGGATTCACGAATCGACTGATTGCCTATCACTTCATAACGGAACTTGTTAGTTGTCCCCTGTAAAATTTCAATGGAGTAAAAGGTATCTCTACCAAAGTAGTTATTGACTGGCTCGTCTAATTCTGTACCTTCTACGCCCTGGCTAGCTTTAATCTGCCATTGATCATTACTTTTTAGTAAACTGAATGCACCAACAGTCGATTCTTTCAACCCCTTTAGAACGAAAGTATCACCCCATTTCACTTGATAAGTGACTTCAACTTCTTCAGAGACTAAACCATCTTTTGTGGTAATATTGACTCTCATCGTTTGCTTACCAACTGTTCGAGTATCCCCCCCATCGATAAGGTTGATTTTATACTGTTCATTCGAAGTTAATTGATCATTAAGACGTATATTTTTGATGAACTCTTGTGGATTCAATTGGTTGATATCTTCGCCTAAAAAAATACTCTTGCGCTTTCAGCTGTTATTACGGGTGCTGGGTCTAAACCATACGCTGTTACACGATAACGAGCATTCTCTGTTCCGTATGTAAAATCTTTTTCTTCTTCATCAATCATCACGACCGAGCTATTAGCTGTTTTCCCTGGGTGTGTGATTTGGATGATATCATCTATTTTAACGTCTATTTTATTCTCTTTATCTCCGAAAGCATTCATAATTTCTTGTAAAGTTGCCCGATTTGTTACTTCTTGCGTATAGATCGTTCTCTCATTACGTAAAATATCCAACCGATAATACAGTTTAAATGGATCTTGTAATTTTCCTACCGCCACGTTTAACGGTGATTCTAATCCTTGGCGAATCGAAAGAGCAGCGGAGTCATTATTTGAGTTACTGACATCAAGAGTGAAAGCACCTGCAGAATGGCCATCAATTGAACGCATTAAGATGGTATTGCCCCATAATACGTTGACTGTAGTGGTTCCTGTCCCTTTAATCCAGACACTCGCCTCAGAAGTTTTTTTCTTAACTGTAATGTTTACTTCTTTTTGACCAATAGTCTGAAAATTTGTATCGGTTGTTTCGTCCACGAGCAATTCTAACTCATTAACGTCTACTTTCTCACCTAACAGTGTCACTTCTTCTATATAATTTTTAAAATTTGAACTTAAAGAAGGGTAGGATACTCCTAATATTCGTTCTTCTAATGGTTTTAATTTAACTTCTAAACCTGGATTGGAGATAACTTCAATTTGTACTGCACTATCTGCAGTACGCCCATCTGAGGAGGTCGCTTTCGCCAGACAAGTTTGAATACCCTCTTGATTCATATCAGGGGCTTTGACTCATTCAACTTTGTATGTAGACTCTTCATAATGATTCACCACATTAAAATAATCGGCTGCTTTTGGAACAGCACCATATTGTATGACTTTATGTTCTCCTGCTTTTGGTAACATCTCTAGCGGCAAAGGCATAATCGTAATCGGCACAGTGACTTCAAGCGTTCGTCCAGAGTCATCACTGACTACTATTCTCGCTTCTTGCACTCCTGGCTGACTCGTATCAGGAGATGTTTTCCATTCATATTTTACATTTCCTCGAGTATTCTCTACTGACTCAATATATTCTACAGCTTTAGGTACCTCATCACCTTGTTTAAGCGTATGTACGCCATCTTTTATTGAAGCTTTCAATTTCCCAATACTTGATTCTGCATCAGGAAAATCTACTGAAAAATCAATTGCATCATATTCTTTAACTATCCCCAAATAGTAAGTAGGGTAATAAAAGATTTCCATAGGGAAAATCTCGGGTTGGTTTGGCGCAATTTTCAGACGAGTGAATGTAACATGATAACCCCAATCATCTGCTTTAACCAATTTCATTCGCCAATTTCCGCTTTTTGAATCTACACTAAAATGTTTACCTTCTGAAACAGTTCCATTATGTGGTGCCCCTTGAGGTAATAAATATATTGTGTCCCTCTTTATCAGAACGCCATCACGAGGGAGATCAGGGTCATAAGCTGGTTCTGTAAGACCTATCTGTTTGCTATAATCAAAGTCTGGAACAAGTTTATATTTTAAAATTACTTGTTCATCTACTTTATAATTTAAGTTTCTCTCGTTTATTGCAACTCTTATTATACTATTCAAATATACCCCTACATACGCAGAAGCTGTCTTCCTAAGTTCTCCACGTTGATAACTGGTTAGCACAGAGTCTCTAGAAGAAATTGTTGTATTTTTTTGATCATCTTCTGGATCTACTAGGTTATTATTATCTGCTTTTTCACTTGTTTTTTTTTCTTTTCCCTGATTTGTTTTTTCAGTTCTTTTTGATTTTTGACTTATAGCTCTGCTTTCATTTGTAGGCAACATCGAACCTGCTCCCACGATAGTCCCACTATTCGTTTGACCGAGTATCAATGCAAAAATCAACGCACTTTTCAATAATCGTTTTTTATCTTTCAACATAATCCTCCCTTGATTACTCTATTAAGAAAAAAATTTTTCTTTCATCAAGAAGCATATAAGGAATTATTTTATCGTACAATGTCATATTTTACCAACAAACCAGGAAAAATAGACTTACTTCAAATCGTTATTTTTTAAATTGTACTATAAATGTAAAAGGAAATGAAAAAAACTGATATTTATGGGATTGATGAATCATCATTGATTTTTCCGTTTCATTTCAGATAGTAAAAATGCTGAGAAAAACTGATATTACAATAAAATTCACTTTAGATAGAATTCACCCTCCCTCTAGATGTGGTTAATGAATAAATTTCAACAGGATGATTATCGTAGTAACTTGAAACCGATATGTACGTTTAGTTAAGCAGATATCATTTTTAATTTTGTTATAATAACAATAATTTTAGTTATACATATAATAAAATAGTTGAAAAGCTATTTTCCAAAGCTTACTAAAGAATTCTATTCGGATATTGATAGACGATGGATGTTATCCTCATGTTTGCATAGAGGATGACATGGGCTTTATTTGTGCAAATGGTAAGTCAGACAACTCAGTGACAAAGAGCTAAAAAACACTCATTAGAAGTTTTACGACAACTAATGAGTGCTTTATTTATTTCAATAGGATTATACTACTTTTTTGGTTCTTCTTTTGGTTTTTTCTTTTTCCAAAGCAGAAACATTCCTACCAAACTAATTAGCGCGGTACCTAAAAGTGGGAACATTGCATTTTTGGTTTCATTGGTTTTTGGTAAGTTACCACCGTTTGCTTCTTCTGTTCCTTCACCTTCCGCGTTGGTCTCTTCTTCTGTATTTCCTTCGCCTGAACTTTCTCCTAACGCTCCTGGTGTTCCTTCTTTCACCACCTCATAAGTCGCTTCAGTTTCAGTAGAAAATCCACCGTAAGAGCGGTCAACTTTGACCACTAATTTAGCGACACGATTTCCTAAACTTGAAGTATCGATTTCGGTTTCAGGATCTAATTTCACTGTATAGGCGTTTTTCGGTACTTCTTTCCCGTTGACTTTCACTTCTTTCAAGAGATCTTTAAGATCCACTTGTTTGGTATTAATGATTATTTTTGCTTCTGCCGGTGTCACGGTAAAGTCCCCAGTCGGTTCAAAGCCGTATTCGGTCACATTATAATACGCATAATTGGAACCATAGGTATAATTTTGCTCCGTTTCTTCTGCCATCAAGACATTCCCGCTTGGATCCGTATGATACACTTTGATTTGATCCCCTGCAGAAACTTTTAATGGCTCCCCACTATTGAATCGCTCGATTGCTTGAGCAATCGTTTGTGTGCCGCGCACTTCGTATTTATATTTACTAGTGTTATTTGTAAAGACTTCGATCCCATAATACACATCTGCATCGTTGACTTCAGTGACTCGACTAGCTAAGTTCGTTCCTTCTTTTCCTTGTAACGCCTGGAGTTTCAATTGTTTTTTGTCTTTTGTTAAGCCGAAAGTACCAACGGTTTCACCTTTTTTATTTTTGAGCTGGATCGTACTTCCCCATTTGACTTCGTAAGGTACTTCCACATCTGTAGAAGTGACACCATCTGAGGTAGACAATTTCACTGTTAACATCTTCGCTCCAGCGGTATTCGTATCAAAGTCAGAAACTTGTTCGACATCATATAATGTCGTATCTAATTTTTGACCATTAAAAGTGACATTTTTGATCAAATCCATTCCATCAATATCACTGGCATCTTCGCCTAATGTCAATTCTTGCGAAACTGTTTCAGCTTTCATCTCAGTGATCGGTTCAAATTCTTGATTGGCTACTTGATAATAGGCATAATTTGAACCCGCTGTATAATTTTTCGTCAAGTCATCTCGCATCAATAAATTATTCTTCGCCTCTGCATGATAAACTTTTACGATGTCCCCTTCTTCAATTGACAACGGCTGTCCATTATTAAACCCGTTAATGGCCTGACCCACAGTCATGTTTCCAGTCACATCATACTGGTATTTTATTTGTTCCGATAATCGAGTCGTCGGATCTAAGCCCATAATATTTTCAACGGTTACACCAGATCCTTCCTTCGGTTGATTTTCTGAACTTGCTACTACTTCGATCCGATAGTAAGTATCGCGACCAAAAACGTTATTCACGTGATTGGTTAAGACGGTGGAATCCTCTCCTTTGCCAGCTTGGATCGTCCACTCTCCATCTTGTTCCACAATACTATAAGCGCCCACATTCTGGTCATCTAATCCTTTAAGCAAGAAGGTACTTCCCCAAACCACTTCGTAAGGAACATCCAGTTCGATATCTGCGGTCTCATCGGCTGTCGTCAGTTTTAATCTGACCTCCTTTTTGCCCACAGTTGCGGTATCTAATTCAGAAAGTTTCTCCACTGTATAGTCTTCATTCGTAACGATTTCGCCATTGATCGATACTTGTGCTAACAATTGACTCAAGTCCGTCGTTTTCGTATTCTCCTTTAATGAGAATGCTTTGTTGGAGCCAACAGCTTCAATCACTGACATCGGCTCAAAACCATAGGATGTTACTCGATAGTAGGCATATTGCGACCCGTAGGTATAATCTTCTTCCATTTCATCTACCATTAACACTGAACTACCTTCTGAACGTTGAGGATGATACATTTTAACGACATCACCAGCTTGGACATTTAACGTTTGTTTCGTCCCGAAATTGTCCATTACCTGTTGGAGAGAAGCACGTCCCGGTACCTCTTGTAGATAGACAGAACGCCCGTCTCGCAATACTTCAATGGAATAATAAAGCGAAGAATCGGTACTAATAGGTGCATTGAGATCGGTTTTTAATCCTTGGTTAAAGACTAATACACGATTCGTACTGGAAGTCCCCGAATGTAATGAAAACGCCCCGGCTGATTGTCCATTTTGAGCTTTCATCAAAATCGTATCGTTCCATTTAACTTCATAAGGAACCTCGATTTCTTTTGAAACGAGTCCATCTTTCGTATCAATACGCACGTTGATCGTTTGTGATCCTGCCACCGAAGTATCAAAATCACTCATTTGTTTGACTGTATATTGATTACTTCCCACTGCCGTTCCATTAATCGTAATGCTATTGATCAACTTCGCACCATCAACGTTACTACTATCTTCACCTAAGATAAATTCTTGAGCCATCGAATCAGCCGCAACCGCTAAAATTGGTTCCAAGCCATGGTCAGTGACTTCATAATAGGCATAATTGGAACCAATCGTATAATCCTTGACTAATTCATCTTTCATTAAAAGATTTTTCCCAAGAGGATCGGCATGATACACTTTGATCACGTCGCCATTACTGACCGTCAACGGTTGCCCATTATTGAATCCCTGGATGGATTCACGAATCGACTGATTACCTGCCACTTCATAACGGAACTTGCTGGTAGCTCCTTGTAAAACTTCGATAGAATAGTAGGTATCACGCCCAAAATAATTATCCACCGGATCATTTAAGTTTGTGCCGTCCACTCCTTGAGAAGCTTGGATTTGCCATTGATTTTGATTCTTCAATAAACTAAACGCACCAACTGTTGCCTCTTTCAAACCTTTAATAACAAAAGTGTCTCCCCATTTCACTTGATAAGAAATCTCAATGATTTCAGAAGCAAGTTTATCTTTTGTCGTGACTTTGACCCGCATATTTCGTTTACCGATCGTGCTGGTATCAAACTCATCAAGAGGTTCTACTGTATAAAATTCATTGTCCGCTACCCCACCGTTGATCCGCACATTTTTTACTAGTTCATTCAAATTCGTTTGCTTCACGTCTTCGCCTAAAACGAACGCTTTTTCCGCACTTTCTGCCGTCATGACAGGTGCTGGATCAAACCCATAAGGAGTCACGCGGTAACGGGCGATCTCCGTACCATACGTAAAATCATTTTCTTTTTCCTTAATCATCACAACCGAAGCATTAGGTGTCTTGCTTGGATATGTGATTTGGATAATATCATTCATTTGTACCGTAGTGTTGTTATTAGCATCACCATAATCATTCATAATTTCTTGTAACGTGGCACGTTTCGGCACCTCTTGTTTGTAAATTTCATTGCCATTACGCAAGATTTCCAAACGATAATAAAGACCAAATGGATCGGTCATATCGCCAACTCCTTCATTTAAAGGAGACGCAATGCCCTGACGAATCGATAGCGTAGCTGGGGCATTATTAGAATTACTACCATCTAACGCAAAAGCTCCGGCGGAATAGCCATCAACCGAACGTATTAAGATGGTATTACCCCATAGTACGTTCACGGTAGTAGTTCCAGATCCTTTGATCATAACATTAGAATTAGGATGCTTCGCTTGCACAGTGATGCGTACTTCATGGGTACCAACCGATTGAAATTCAGTCTTGGACGATTCGTTCGCAACAAACTCAAGATCATCAATCGCTACAGGTTCCCCTAACAGTGTTGCCTCTTCAATATAGTTTTTAAACGTATTGGCTAACGTATCAGACGACTCCACCAAGGTTACGGTACGATCCTCAATCGGTTTTAATTTTAGTTGTAACTCAGGATGTGGCAGCACTCTCATGGTTATTGATTTCGTTATTTCTCGGTTATCAGAGGTTCTTACTGTAGCTTCCCACTTATGTATTCCTGCTGTCATTGTATTTGGGTTATTAGACCATTGAAGCGTATAGGATCCTTCCGTGGTTACCTCAAAATAATCATTGACATCTGGCAAAAGAGAATATTGATAGATTTCACCTGCTTCCTTTTTTACTGTGAGCAGAGATTTAACTGTCATCGTAAATGTTAGTTCTTTTGACCGACCTGTTTCATCTTCCACTAATACCTTAACGTTTTGATTTCCTAGTTTATTTGTATCTGGTTTTGTTATCCATGTATAAGTCACTTTTCCAAGGCTATCTTTCACCTCTACATAATCTTCTGGTTTAGGAGAGCTCTTTTCTTCGACCACATGAGGACCATCTTTTACCTCTGCCTTAAGCGTTCCTTTACTTTTAGGAAAATCAACGTTAAACGTCATCGGAACATAACGAGTAGTATAAGCTACCCCATAATCATGATTGATATTACTATAAGGGAACTTACTTACTTTGAATACTTCTTTTTGAGGAATAGCTACTTTTAGTCGCGTAAAGGTAACATATAAATTATTATCTGAAGGTGCTACATAATAAAGTCCCTTAGCTTGATCAGAGGTGGTAATTTTCATTTGCCAATTTCCACTTTCTGATTCACTAGTAACATAAAACAAGGCATATGTACCTCTTAAAATATTTAGAAGAGTGACTCTATAATTACTAGAGTTTTCCCAGTTCTCCCAGAAATCACTGAACTCACTAGAAATGATTTCAGCTCCATTCGTATTCCCACCTAGAAAGACGCCAGGAATTTTATAAGTAATTGTATCGCCTACTTTAAAATCATCTGTCGAATTATCTATCATAAGATTCAACTTTTTAGAAAGAAATTCATTTACAGCTTTTCCAATTTCTTTTTCTGAGTCAGTAGATGCCGCTATAATGTCAGCTCCAACAGGTATTGGTAATTCAAATGTCGGATTAGCAAAACTTTCAATTGAACTTTTTATTTTATTACTTTCTGTTGAACCAGCAACTTTTTTGTCTTTCTCGGTGTTTTTTTCCTTCGTGCGTTTCTCGTCTTTTTTTACTTCTTTCTTGGTCGTAGTTTTCTTTTCATTCATTTTTGAAATTTTCTTGACATCAATACTTCCCACTGAACTTAACATCGAAACAGCTTCAACAACTGTCCCGCTGGTTTGTCCAAGCGCTAGCGCTAATATTAATGTACTATGTAATAACTTTTTTCTGGTTTTCAATGTACTCCTCCTTTTAAGGCTATATCTTTAAATGGCAATAGAAAAGTAATGTCTGTTTTCTCATAAGAAAGACTCCTTTTTATGCCATACTTATGTTTGATTTCTTCCTTTGTTTCTGCCAATTTAGTAAAGTTAAAACGTTATGTTTCTTAAGTTTTTTTTCTTTTCTCCCAATTCGCCCCTTTTACGTTTATTTTTATGGAAAAACTTCAATAAAACCCTACTTCTTAAGTTTAATGTGAATCACAAGAATATGTAATGTCACTTTTTCACAATGGACAAACACTAAAAGACAGAAGCTGTTTTTGTTATGTAAAACATTTTACTTACCATTAAAAAAGGAGCCTTAGCCAAAAATAGAAGAGACCGAGACAAAAACTTGTCTCGGTCTCTTCTATTGACTCTATAAATAAACTAATTTTTAGTTACTTCGCTTTCAACTACTTAGCGACTGAACGAACAGCTAATTCGTGCTTGAATCAGTTGATTATTGGTTATTTTCTTTTTGTTGCTCAATTGCTGATTTGGCTTTTTCCGTTTGTTCAGATGCAAATTCTCCTGTGGCTTTTGCCGCATTTGTCAATTTATCTTGAACTGTTTCACTGTTTGCTTCATATTCTTCTTTTGTCTTAATGTCGACCACATCGACATTGACTTCAATGACATCTAGATGTGTCATTTCATGAACTTCTTTGGCAATGATTTTTTTGATTTGTTGGTAAATTTCTTCGATGTCTTTGCCGTATTCAACAACGATCTTAAGATCAACAGCGACTTGTTTTTTCCCAACTTCCGTGTCAATACCGGCTGTTACATTATCAGTGTTGACTAATTTTTCTGCCACGTTAGAGAAGAAGCCACCATCAGCTGTTAATAATCCATCCACTTTTTCTAAGGAGATGCCTATGATTTTTTGAATGACTTTATCTTCATATGTCACATCACCATTCATAGATTCACCGTTTTCCGTTGTGTTTTTTGGATCTTTTGCTGGGGCTTCTGGCTTAGGTGGTGTATGCCCTGGCATTGGAGGTTTTGGCTGATCTCCATGATGTTCTTGTGGTTTACTAGAATTTTCATGTTTCCCTTGTTGTCCTGATTGTCCTTCGTTTTCTTTTTTATCATGAGCCACTTTGTTTTCAACGTTGGGTACAACCGGATCTGGATGTGCTGAAACGGGTGCTGTTTTATCTTTGGCATCATGAACACCATTTGCATTGTTCGGTGTCGTTGGATCTGGATGTGCAGATACTGGTTTGTTTTGGTTGTTTGTTTTGTTGTTATCCATAATAGAATTTCCTCCTAAGATTTATGATCAAAAATTTTCGTTTGTTTTAAATACATTCCGACCGCCACGCCAATGATCGCCATAAGGATCAGCAACAAGGTTTTAAAGAATCCCACTGTAATCAATAGTACGGCGAGAATCAACCCAATTGCCCCGCAAATGATCGGAAGCTTATAAGCAGCAAAAAGTTCATTCATTTGTGCCCCTCCTTATTCCACACGAGCGTGTTCGTTTGTTTGATATTTATTGGTAGGTGCTTGGTAACCTGTATACTTCACCGACACTTTTACTTGCTCGTCTGTGCCGAGTAACTGTTTCACTTCTTTTTCGATTTCATTCATCAATATTCTTGTTTTCCCGATCAATGAAGAAGTCCGTTTTAATTCACCTTTAACTGTAACTGCGATCTTATTTTTTGTGGCTTTGATATTGACCTTAGGTGAGTGAATGAATTCATCTTCATGTAAATGTGAACGAACCATACCTTCAATCGCTTTTTTATCTAACGTTAATTCGCCGTCCCCTTTTTTCAATAAGAAGGTTCCAATCGTTTTCGGATAAAAAATGACGATCAATAATGCAATAATTAGTAGAATCGCTAAGCCGACTGCTACCCAAAAAATATATTGCTGCATATAGTAATTCGTTATTGTAAAGAAACGGAATCGTTCAAGCATCAATGGTAAAGGATAGACCGCACTGATCAAGACGACAAATAGTAGAATAGACAAAAGTAGCAGAGAAAAAATGACACCAATTGTTTTAGTCCCTTTATTCATCCTGGCACCTCCCATTTTTTATAAGTTGATAGCTTCCCCACCAGTTACACCATAAATTTGTGCAGTAACGTAGCTCGCTTTATTTGAAGCTAAGAAAACGTAAACTGGAGCTAATTCTACTGGTTGGCCGGCACGTTCAAGCAAGCTTTGTTGGCCAAATTCAGGAATAGAATCTTCCGGTTGTCCTTCGTCTAACTGTAGTGGTGTCCAAATAGGACCAGGAGCTACTCCATTAACACGAATGCCTTTTGGTGCTAATTGTTTTGCTAAGCCAATTGTAAAGTTTGCAATAGCTGCTTTCGTGGAAGCGTAATCTAAAAGATGTTCACTTGGATTGAACGCTTGAACAGAAGTAGTGTTGATAATTGCCCCTCCTGCTGGAATATGCGGAACCGCCTCTTTAACAATCGCAAACATCGCTAAGATATTCACCATGAAGGTATCTTTCACTTGTTCTAATGGAATTTCTTCAATAGCCGGGCAAGAGATTTGTTGTCCCGCATTTAATACTAATGTATCTAAGCCACCTAATTCACTGACAACTTTTTCAACGATTTCTTTAGGCGCTGTTTCGTCTCTAAGATCATATGGTAGTAAAACAACTTTTCGTCCTGCTTTTTCAATATAGGAAGCTACTTGTTTGGCATCTTCTTCTTCTCCTGGGAAAAAGTGCAAGCCGATATCTGCCCCTTCTCTTGCAAAAGCAATAGCTGCCGCGCGCCCGATCCCTGAGTCTCCGCCAGTAATCAGAACACGGCGATTTTCTAGTTGATTTGATCCTTCATAAGATTCTTCTCCACAGTCAGGAACTGGTTGCATTTCTTTTTGTAATGCTGGTGTATCCTGATCTTGTTTAGGAAATTCCTCAGTATGGTAAAGTTTACGTGGATCAATTAATTTTGGTTCTGTCATGTGTATCCTCCTCATAGTTTGGTACTTTTTTATTTTGTATAATCTTTTCGGTAAAGATGGTAGCCTACAGCTCCTGCAACAACGATCGAGCCAAAGATAACTAATAAAAAGGCTAAGCCAGAGCTTTTACCAGGTAATCCGCCAGTATTCATCCCCCAAATCCCTGCAATCAATGCTGGAACAGAGATCACTAATGCCGCCGAATCAAGATATTTCATTAGATGATTCAAATGATTGTCCATCATTCCATTAAAAAGATCCCCAATACTTTCTAACAAGTCACGATAGATCAAAATCATTTTTTCTGTTTGTCTTTGTCTCAATTGGATGTCATAAAGTAGACGAGCATCAGCTAATTTCTCAACAAAATCTTCTGATTGCCATAAGGTATCTAAAGTCTCTTTTTGATCTCTCAACGTATGGTCAATATAAACAATGTCCCGTTCTAAATCCGCTTGCTTATATAGTTCTTCGTTTTCCGTCGTTTTACGCGCTTCTTGATCGAGGGAATCAATCCTCTTTTTCATTTCTGTTAGTTCTTTCACGTAATGGGTATAGATGTTCAAGACAGAATATGCAATAAGTGTTTCAAAAGAATTAATCTTATTCCCATGTTTTGCTAATACTCGATCAAAAAAGTCCGTTTTTTTATCGATACAACTAATCAATAACTCATCCGAATAAATAAACGAAATAGGCATTAATCGATTCTCGATTTTCTGCTCCTGGTTGGACAAATTCAGTAGCACTAAGGAAATCGGATGGTTCAAATTCGTCCCCACAAGCTCTTCGATTCTTGAAACTTCTTCTGGTAGAGAAGTTCCAACAAAGATATCTTTTGGTAAACGATACTTTTCAATCACCTGTTCGATTTCCTTAGTGTCACTACTGTCGATCACGAGCCAATTATAGTTGTTTTTGTCTGTCGTTATTACTTTCTCTTTTCCAATAAAGTAATAGTCCAGCATGATCAATCTCCCTTTCTACAAAGGATGTTAGCTAAAGAAACAGTTACTTAATTTAATGTTACGATCCAAGACAACAATCTCATTTTCTAAAGAGAAACTGTTTAATTGGTGGTCATAGGCAAGATTCAAATGTCTACCTAAATAAGATTGCTCTAATTTAGATGTGTAGATTTCCAGAGTGGGATGTTCGATTTTATTGACGTATTTCCCAAATTCTACAAAGAAAGGAATAATCTGGAAAAAACTGCCTTTTGCACAAGCCCCTTTATCTCTTAAAAACGGATCTGAAGAATCAATCAATGCCAAAGCAATTTTTGAATCTTTTCCTACTTTTTTTGTCAATGCCTCCATCGCATGTTTTGTCATCGTGATTTCCATCATCATCATCTCCTTCAGATTATATATAAGTTACGACATTTTTCCTCAGCGGCTCACTTCTGTGTTACGATTGATTCTGGCATAAAGTGGATATTTAGGAAATTTTGCGACACAACGGAAAGCTGTCATGTTTGCATATTTATCGTAGTATTTTTTAGTTGGCCCTTCAAAATCTTTACTCCATGGTTTAACATGACCAGAGAAGTGGATGATCGATGGATCTTTACGTGTTTCTTCGTATTCCTTTTCTCCTTGTGGTGTTGGATGTTTTTTCGCTTTTGCCATGATATATCCTTGAGCATTCCATTTTGGATGTAATGGAATCCAACGATCATGTAAAATTGCATTTAACGCATCTTGATCGTGGAAACGTAATTTTTCAGGATTTTCTTCAATGAATGTTAGAACTTTTTTAGTAATGTCTTGTTCTAACCATTTTTCAACATTGATGAGCATCAATCCAGAATTGAAGTAGCGTGTTGATTTTGCTGGAATCTCCATTTTTTCTAATCGTTGGTGGAAACCAGCATCTTCTACAGCGGCCAAGATCGCACCGTTAAATTCAAGATCCCATAATGGTGTAACATCTTTTACGGTAATCATGTCACAGTCCATATATAAAAGACGTTCGACATTTTTTCCTCTAAATAACTCAGGAATAGCAATACGATAGTAAGCAGTTTCCGGAATACGATCACTTGTTACTACATTTTCAAAGAATTTTTTGTTGATCTTCAAGAATTCAACCTCTGTATTCATACGAGAATTCTTAACAGAGAAACGTAATAATTGTTTGCTTTCATTATCAATGTTGTCATCAATGACATAAAATCGTACAAAAACTTTTGGATCACTATTTTCTAATACTGAAACGAACAGCGCCGCTAGATGAGGCACAAATTTGGTATTACAACTTGATACGATTGCGATTTCTTTTCTTCTATTCATTTACCTCTCCCACTTTCTTTAAAACGCTATGCGCTAATTTTTTTAAATAGACATTTGTATATGGATGATCTTTTAACGTATTCCATGGTTTGTCATGCCCTGTGAAATGAACGATCGACGGCGATTCATTTCCTGCTTTGTATAATTTTTCATACGCAGCATCTGGAGCAGGATGACGTTCAAAAATCAAGGAAGTCTGCATATTCCATTTTGGTTCTAATTGCTCCCAGTCTTCATACAGAACTGCATTTAACGCATCTTGATCATGGTAAATAATTCGATCACCATTTTCTTTTAAATAATTGATTGTTTTTTCAGTGATCATTTTTTCATTCCAACGATCAATGTCGATAACCATCACGCCTGAATTAAAATAATAAGCATCTGATTCAATTCCTAACCGTTTCAAAGCTTTCGTTTGACCTGGATCGATGACAGCTCCAATCGTTTTACCATTTAATGGTTGATCATATAAATGAACGATGTCATCCAGTACTAAAATATCTGAATCTAAATAAAGCACTTTTTTATAGTCGTATTTAGCTAAGATCTTAGGTAAAGATATTCTTAAGTATGCTGTAGTAGTAATATGGTCACTTACTAGGAAATCTTCGTAGATATCTTTATCAACTGTTAAAAATTGAATCGTTGCATTGTCTGAATGTTTTTTAACCGTTTGTCTAAGTCCTTCTTTGCTATATTCAGAAATACCGTCGTCAATGACATAAAAATAAATGTGTCTTGTTTTAGTGGAGTTTTCCAGTACAGTGGCAATCATCACGCTTAAGTAAGGAGCGTAATTTTCATCTGAAGCAGTTACTACCGGAACGATACCTTGTTTCATCTCCATTAAAATCACTCCTTTTTCTAATCTTTTTCTAACCTTTTCTATATCCAGAATATGCCTCAATAAACTTTAAAGCAAAAGATATGCTTCATTTTCATTGAATAATTCATAAAAATAAACCTTTTTTATCGAATTGAAAACGTTAACTTAATCGTTTTTCTGCCTATTTATTCAATTATAGGATGTGGAATACTACCTATATATGTCTAATGAAAACTAAGAATATTTTTTGAAAAAATTCAAAAACACAAAGCATTTTATTTTTATTTTAGGAAATTCTCATTTAACCTTAGAGTAAGCAATAGATAAAGGGAGCGAATAATATGAAATTAGCAGCAATTGATTTAGATGGTACTTTACTCGATCGGAATGGAAAGATACCAAAAGAAAATATCGAGGCACTTCAAAACTTTGATCGACATGGTGGGATCGTCACGATTGCGACTGGTAGAAATAGCATCTCTGCTAAAGATGTATTTGAAGAACTTGGGATCGGCGGCTATTTGATTTCATCTAATGGTTCTTTCGTGGCAAAGATGATGAAAGGCGAGATCCTTCACGTATTGAAACGTTCTAAAATTGAGCTTGCTACCCTTAAACGGGCCTTCTTCTTAGCACAAGAGGCAAAAATATCAATTATTGCTAGTCGAGAAACTCAAGATGATCAATTAACCTTTGATGAGTCAAATTTGGTGAAAGATGATCCCTACTACCAACATTTCAATTTACAAAATCAGACATTTCCTGAAATCACTAAGTTATTAGAAGATCCATCTGTCAGCTATTTAAAATTGGCATTAACAGATAAAGATGAATCAAAATTGCAAAAACTGCAACAAGATTTAAAAAGTGAAGGGATTGATTCCGTCTTTTCAGACCCCCATTTTTTGGAAATCACACCTAAAAATGTAACAAAGGCTCACTCATTAATCTTTTTAGCTGAGACCTTGGAAATCGATCCTCATGAGATCGTTGCCTTTGGTGATCAGGAAAATGAT
The DNA here is from genome assembly GCF_040887125.1 of Enterococcus sp. C74. Lineage (NCBI taxonomy): Bacteria > Bacillati > Bacillota > Bacilli > Lactobacillales > Enterococcaceae > Enterococcus > Enterococcus sp. C74. Next base: position 243,622 of record NZ_JBFOFA010000002.1, read on the forward strand.
ATTGCGATGCTAAAAGTCAGTGGAACAAGTATTGCGATGGGAAATGCACAGAAACAGGTAAAAAATATTGCGGATGAAGTAACCAAAACAAATGAAGAAGCTGGTGTAGCGTATATTATCAACAATTATTATTAAGGTTTAAGGAGGGAGACAAAATTGTTAGTAATCGTCGATATGCAAAATCATATTCTAGATCCTGAGAGTAAATATTATGTTCAGCACGCAGATAAGTTAATCAAACAAATCCACTCACGTTTAGAAGCTGCACGTAAAAAAAACGAATATATTCTTTTTACCAGAGATATACCAGTCGAGCGAAAAGAGCAGGATGAAGAAGGCGAAGATTTGCAAATCATTCCTACACTTGCTCCTAAAGAAAATGAAAAAGTCGTCAAGAAATACTACTTCACGATGCCACCGGAAAGCTTACTTGAGATTAAACAAGAAGCTTTTGACCAAGATGAAAAAGAAAAGCACATTGAAGTCGTTGGTACAGAAACGAATCTCTGTGTCTTATCGAATACCATTGCTTTACAAAGCGTATTTCCAGAAGCTGATTTTTTAGTGGATACAGCTTTTGTTTCTGAAAACAAGCATGGCGATCAAGCGCTAAAACTACTCAAAGATTTTAATGTTGAGTTGAAGTAACCGAAAATAAAACGCCCACAACATTTAACTTTGTGGGCGTTTTATTTCGTTATTTACTAAAGGCTTTTCTTTGTTCGTACTATCTATTTCCTAAAATTTGTATTGATCGTTCCCTCACTTTGTGGAAAGTAACGGTTAGGATTTTCTTACTAATAAACTTCCTATAGAGTTTATAAAAAATATCAAATGAGGTTCCCCATCTCCAATAAACAATAGTTGAAACGTCAGTTATTAGTCATTTCTAAAAGCATGCAACTTTTCAAAATAAAAAAACAACGATTATCTAATCATTGTTTAAAGAAACGAGCGCTTTAATATGTACCCTGTAGGACTCGAACCTACGACCGGACGGTTATGAGCCGTCAGCTCTAACCAACTGAGCTAAGGGTACAGTAAAAATTTTAAGATATAAAAATAACTTATATCTACTATAGCATGAATAAAAATCCGAAACAAGCTTATTTAATAAAAATCCAAAAGCATCCCATTAAATAACAAATATTTTATTTGAATCAGACGATTTCCAGCTCTTCCCTCCCTCTTCACCACAAATGCTCTATCACTTGGTATATGAATTGTTTGAATCATTTGTTTTTTCAAACACGTAGCATATTATTTGTTCTGTTACTCGGAACGTGCTATCTTGTATTTGGGTTGTTTTTTTATTCTTATGATTATTTAAGTCGTAATCACTTTTCGAAGTGTTTTCCACCTCTTAGTATAAGTGGTTGTTCGTTGTTAACCTACGACTGAAAATCAATGATTATTTAAATACGAAATCTATAGGAGTTAGTACTATGATAACATTGAGTCGACTTATTTTTTTTATTCCTACCTTAATTCTTATCCCTATTATTTGTTACTTAATCAACTGGAACAAGGAACGCCTAATTTTAGCGTTTTTTACGTTACCAGCAATCTTTTTTTCATATAAAATCTTAAATTATCAGTATTTTGAACCAGATCAATTATTCGTAGCAGAACTGATTGGTTTGATTCTAGCTTTGTTATTACCAATTGCTTATTTGGTTTATTTAAATAGAAAGCATTGATCGATGAATTTATTTGAATGACAAAAGGAGCGAATTTATGAGTATTGAAGAAGCGATTTTATTAGATACACTACGCTGTCGGCTGGATTATCTCCGAAAAAAAAAGAATTTAACCGTTAAGGAAGTGGCTGAACAAACCTCACTCCCGTTGGAAACTTATCTACAATTAGAGCAGGGAAAACGTTGTCCGAGCGCTATCGATCTAATTTTTATTGCGGATTTTTATCATGTATCTGTTGACTATTTGATCGGACGATCAGAAAAACCAGACCGCGTAAATTAAACCATCTAATCTAAATGAAAGAGAGTGAGTAAATGCGCTTATGGCATGAAGAATTAATCCCTTTGCTTCCTAGAAAACAATTATTAGGTCAACATAGAGAATGTTGTGCATTAAGAGGTAATGGTTGGGGAAGAAAGCATGCAACAGTTGATTATGTCTTCCAACATTCCCCTTACAAGCTTTATCAGTATCACCATCTTATTCTTACTGAAATGAAAAAGCGCCATTATCTTCCTTCTCCAGAATGGTCTGTCCCGGAGTACCGTGGGAAAGCCTGTGATCCTTATACTTATCTTTCTCCTCAAAAACAAACTTCACCTATTTATCCTGAGCATGACGAGGACTACCTGATGATCTGTTTAACAAACCTTAAACAAAAAGGAATTGATTTAATCCATATAAAAGCTGCGGATTCTTAAAAGTTCATCAGATTTTCCTCATTTATTGATCCAAATAAACGTAATGAATATGAGAGTATGAACCTTTTCTCACTCTCATATTCATTATATTAGCATTCATTTAAACTGTCTGACTGACACATTCATTCGTCGATCACGATTCTTCGCTATTGAATAGGGAGAGGTCCGTATCCCTTCCTCAATAGTCTTCACTTGAGCGGCAGAGCAGCATTTTTCTTTACTAAGAAAAAACAAAAAAACTACTCTAATGGAAGAGCAGTTTTTATTATGACAGTATTAACCTTTTACGATGTTTACTGCTTGAGGGCCACGTTGACCGTCTTCAATATCAAAAGTCACTGCTTGACCTTCGTCTAATGTTTTAAAACCGTCACCTTGGATAGCTGAGAAATGTGCAAAAACATCATTTCCATCTTCAGCAGTGATAAATCCAAAACCTTTGTCTGCGTTAAACCATTTTACTGTACCGTTATTCATATATATTTCCTCCTAATACGTATCAACGTACGATTTTATTGCAATAAATTATTGATAGGCAAAAGGAGTCATAAACTAAAATAGTTAGCTCAAATTACGTTTCAAAATAGATTACTTACTTAATATAGCATAGATAAATGAGAAACACAAGAATAAACCTCTACTTTTTTTATAGTTTTTTAATTAAAGCGAATAGGCTATTTCTATCCTGTTTATCTTATCTTCTATATAAAGTTAAACAATCCTTAATTAGCAAAGTTTTCTTCTTTATGCTATAATAATAAATGGAATTTCGTTATCAACGTTTCGTTGCCTTTCGCAAGAATTTAAGAAAGGAGAATGATTATGACATTCTATAACAAAGACTTACAATATCGTGTAACTCTAAATACTGATTTGAATCTATTTGTGGTATTTGATAAAACAAATGAAAATCGAGTAGCCACTGGAGTGACGATTGAACAAGCAGTGCAAGAATTGAAAAAATCCGCATAGGAGTGAAAACCCCAAATGAACGATTACAGTTCTAGTTCACTTTAAAAGCACCTATTCATTCAATGGTAGGTGCTTTTTTGTCGTCTATTTACCTCACTTTATTCAGTTCTCTCCTTAACTTATTCCGCCATTAATGAGTATACAATTAAAAATTGGACAAGGTAATACAAAACTCTTTGTCGGTTATATACTACGTGCTATTATCTAAATTATGCAAAGGCTGTATAAGGATGGGTCATATGATTACGATGAGTAAATTACTGTTTTGGATCCCTTTTATTGGTATTATTCTTTTTTTGTCTCTTTATACAAAATGGAACAAATATGACATACTAATGCTTCTCTCCTCTTTTCCGTCTATCTATTTTATGATCCAAATTTTAGAATATTCCTATAGTCAACCTGTTCAATTATTCGATTTCTATCTTAAAGGACTCGCTTTTTCCACCATCTTCTATTCCATTCTTGTTTTCATTATTATCAAAAAGAAGAAATAGCTCACTTGTTTTAATGACAAGAATATTATTTTTCACTTTTTAAAATCTGTAACTACTGGCATTCTAACAGAGAAAACTATGCAAGGTGTCCAGCGATATTCAATCGATGTAATAAAAATAATCTTACAGCCTAAAAAACTAACCTAAACAAAATTAGTAAAAAAATTTTTGGAACACCTGCTGCAAAATAACAAATAAACGGTGCTCCAGCATCAGTTCTTCAGACAGGATAAATGTTGAACGTCTACCAACGTTTCATTTTTTTATCCTGTCTGAAGAACTGATTGATGCTTTTGCTACCGTTTTCGTTTGACTTACGTCACGTTTGAGCTTTGGCACTATGCAACGTAAAGTTTGCACTTAGCTACCTTAAGAAAAGCCTTGCTATCGACAATCCCTGTTCTACCCATTGGCGTCTCTCGACATTTTTGGGCAGTAGCTTATGTTTACATAGAAGCCTCACCTAACTATTTGAAGATATTTAAATGAAAATCATCAACGACACTAAAAGTCCAAAAAAGCCGACTACCGGAATCATTCCCCAAGTTACAAAGGTTTTATCCTTAGCAAGCTTAGAGTACCTCTGGTCATTATCCATTTCATTCACCTCATCTTTCTATTCTTAATAAACCATATTAATGATTTTTTGTCAAAATTTCATTCGTGAATCCTAGAATGCGTATTTGGACAATCCCCTGCTAATCTATTTCTCCATCTAATTGAGTCAATGCTCCATCACATGGAATAACCGATCAACAAAAAAATCTAACCAGTACATGCTCCGGCTAGATTTAATAGTTGATTTTGAATCAGACTTTTTATCGTCTCTTTCATTTTTTTGAAAACTAATTTAATTCGTCTACTTTATTTTTGATTTCTTTAGGAATCTTTTCTTCTGCAATTACTCTAGGAGAGCTTGTTCTTTTGTCACTGATGTCAGCTTGAACGTAACTGCCTGGTTTCAATGGTTGTGGTGCTTCTCCACTCACACTAAATGTTCGTTTGGTTGCTTTACCATCAGCTTTTACAAAAGTCACGTCATAATGGTAACTATATTCACCCGCAATGATTTTCCCATCGCTGTTCTTTGATTTCGTTTTTTCTGGCACTTCTGTTGGAATCTTAGTGTATGCAGTAGTTGTTTTATACGTTTCGCTATAATATTTGTAACCGAAAAATCCTCCAACTCCTAATAAAATTAATACAACAACCCCGAATATTCCCTTTTTCATAAACTCACCTCATCAATAAATTTAACTTATTTTATCTTTTTTGAGCTTTTTTTTCCATTTATTTATCTTTCAAATTTGTCACATAAATGACATTAACCACTTATCAATAGATGCTTATCATCTCCTACATCTTTTTTGATAATCCTACTTCTCTATTACTTTCTCGATACCTAACATGATCTTTCGAATAATAAAAAATAACAAATTTTATAATTACATATTTCCAAATCAAACACATCATGTTACTATATGTAAGTAAAAAATGAATATTCTTATTTGATGCGAACTGTTAGGTGTTTTTTTGAAGCTTTTCATTTGTGAAAAACTGAATATTTGGTAGTAAAGATGTCTTAATAAATGAAACACAAGATATCTATATTTTGGCGACTATCACTACCTGCCATTAAGTGGGAGTAAATTAGATAATTATTATGGAGGAAACAATGGTTAAAAAAAGTGTTGTAGGGGAAGATGGCAAACGTTACGTAGTAAAGGAGAAAAAGCCATTTTATAAAAAAGTTTGGTTTTGGGTACTAGCAATCATTCTTGTAGCAATAATTGGATCTGCACTGGGTGGCTCAGATGACAATAAAGCAAGCGATAACGGCGGAGAAAAAGTGACAAAAACAAGTTCTACTAAAGAAGCTACATCAAGCTCTTCTTCAAAAGAAGCGCAAGAAAGTTTTTACCAAGTTGGGGATACTGTAAAAGTTGGCGATGCTGAGTACACATTAAACAGTGTGGAACTTACTGACGAAAGAAATCAATTTGCAGATGAACAACCTGCTCAAGTAGTCAAGATTACTTACACAATTAAAAACAATGGTCAAAATGACCTTCCTGTAGGAATGGATGTAGAAGTTTATGGCTCTGACGATAAAAAAGCTTCTTCTTATCCAAATGACAATACAATGGGATCAGTTGCTCCTGATAAAGTAATGGATTGTACTGCTCATTTTAGTCTAAATCAAACTGGAGACATCGAAATTCAGTTTAGCCCATTAGTTTCTATCGAAAAAGCGGCTAAATTTAAAGCAACAGTCTAGTTTATAGATTCATATCAGGCCATTTTAGAAAAAAAGTTAAACGACGGTTAGCTATTGATATGGTTAACCGTCGTTTTTTGGTGAAAAACAAGTTCAGAAATAGCGAGTATCTACTGTCCTTCTTTTAAATAGTCACTATCTGTTATCGTTTTGAACAGTTTGTGTATTTTGCGTTCATTTAGTTTTGTTTAGTTTTTTTCATCTCATCCTTCCTAATACTAACTTCTATATATTACATAAAATTTATATTACATAAGTGAACTAATTTTTCGATCGTATTTCATAGTTCCCGCATATCATTTTATAAACCTCGATTGTATTCTTCTAGTTGGAGTAATCGAATGACAAAGTCTTTGATAAGTCTCTTGATAACAAAAAGCTTAGGACACGAATCAACTATTTTCTGACTCGTGTCCTTTGCGTTTATCCTTTTTCTTATGAGGGACTATAAAAAAAGAATCGTTTGGTCAAAACCATCTTATCCTGGCGCATCTTCAAGCGTCCAAATTAGGCTCCCCTGATACGATCCTGTTTTATCGGAAGGATGTAAATTTAACTGGATCTTATGATGATCAGTGAAGCTTGCACTACCCTCTCCTTGCCAAACCAATTGGTCTTCTGCATTAATCGTTTGATCCACTCCACTCCTCTGCAGATGAAGAGCATTATGCAACTGGTCATTCTCTTGGTTAGTTAAAGGTCGTTCTTCTTTTAACTTAACGTGCCAATGACTCTTCTCCAACACACTTTCATCGATAAGCTGAATTTCTTTTTGATTCGTTGCTTGTACCGATTGATCTTGACCCGGAATCTGTTGTTCCCCAAACGTCAACTGTTCCGGTAATCTAAGCTTAACCCCGTGATCAATTAAAACCTGACGGCTCTCTTCCTTTGATTTTTGTCCTTTTTCGTTTTCCATATAAAAAGCAACTTCCTTGTTCAACCAATTTTCAGGAAGCTGAACATTCACTTTATCTTGGATCTCGTTTTCGGAACTTGGATAGTCCTTTAACCTTAAGACTTCATCTCCACATTTCGCCATAAATGATAAATTCTGTTTCTCTTCATAAGAAATATGAATCGTCACCTCTCTTGTTTTTGAGAAACGAGAAAACAGTAAAGGATTTTCTTTAGGCATCAAAGTAAATTCAATTGGCGAACCTTTCTCATAATGATGAACGAATTGCTGTTCTTCTGGAGTAAAGATTCCTTGATCCCTTTCCACTATTTCCTTGACTGGATAATATCCGTTCAATTCTGGATATTCTTGTGATAGATCAAAAGAATCTGTTATGATTCCTGAAATGATTTTAGGATCAGAAAGTTGTTGGTTATTTTCATCCAAGTAATTCAGTATGACCTTCCCCACGTAGTATACAGAAGAATAGGCAGAACTCGTTCCTTTCTGTTTGTGATTAATCTGTGTAGTAACAGTGAAAGGAATGTTTAAATAGCCTTCTTTCAAATTCGTTTTATCTACCGGATTTTGCTTACTCCCAATCCACTCAAGATTAAGTTGATAATTCAAAACTGTATCATAAAGATTTTCATTGTTAGGGTCTTTTAACGTTAGTTGATAGGAGTGATCCTCTTTTTGATTCCCCACAAAAAGATCACTAATGTCCGTCCCATCAAACTTCACTACGTTAAAATCTTTAATCTTATATTGTGAGTGAGCTGTCACATCATCCAATGAAAAAGTCACAGATAAATCTTTCATTTTATTCCCATGTCCCACATTCGGTATGGTTTGCATCGCATTTAAAGTAACCTTTTGTTGTTCCTTATCAAAACGCTTATCCACTGCTTCAGCAGCAGGAAACTCTGGACTAGCCAAAAAATCTGTTTCATACATGAGAGAGGATGGCGTATTATCTAAGTTTTTAACAACCGTTTCTATTTTAGTTACTGGTTTAGTGATAATCTGGAACTCTTGTGTAGGATGCCCCCATGGTTTCGAAAAATTATTTTCAAAATACGTCCAGAAAGAATGATCATCACTCCACGTATGGTAACTGATATCTGTTGGATTATTCGCAACAAGATATTTTGCCACCTTACCGATATGATTATAGCCGATATACTTGTTTCGATTGATCCCAAAATAATTAAAAGAAGTTTCAATTGGAAAAGCATTCCCCGCTTGATCGAAAAATTCATAAGTAAGAAAGACTTCGCCAGAGATATCGATATCTAAAAAACTCTTTGGATTGCCAATACCGATCTCTCCTCCTGCTTGTCCATCCTTTTTTTTCATTATTATTTTAACATCTACTGGTTTCCCATTGAAAAAGCCAACATTTTTGATCAACGCACTACTTTCTGGATTCTCCTGATTGACAACCAGCCAATTCCCAGAATACTGACCTTTAACTTGTTCCACAGTTGTAAAACTACCATAATGCATCATAAATGTGTTATTGGCGGGAGTTTCTATCGTATTTGCATATCTGAAATACGGAAGATTTGTAATACTTCCAGCTGCTCGAACTTCTTTTGGAAATATGCCAATCAACCCTAACAAAAAAGGAAGTAACCAAATTTTATTAAACTTACGAACAAATTTCTTCCTCTTTTTACACCAATACAGGATGATTAAAGTCAATAGAGCTACACCAATAAAGAGATATAAATGATGGTTAGATTGGTTTGTTTTGGGATACATTTTTATTTTTCCAGCTTCTTCAGACTTCGCTTGTCCATCAGTAACTGGTCTATTTCTCTCATTTGGATTAAGAACTTTTTCCATTGGGACAATTTGGTGCGCACTCGTTGGTTGGTAAAAACGAATCCCTACCTGACTATTGACCTGGCTATCAGCTAAACCAATTCGTGGGAAAACCACTAAGAAAACCAGTAAGAGTATATTGAGCCATCGTTTTTTCATCAATGTGCCACTTCCTTTAATTTCCTTTATTCCTTCGCAATTTTGTAATATGCCACAGTAACAAGCCAATAATGAGTAAGCAAACAATTAGCCCCCCATATAAGTATTGGTAGTTATTGTTCTTCGATTTTTTAAGCTTTACCGTTTTGTTGTTAAGACTTTCATCTTTTCCTTTTACCGTAAAGTCTTTTTTCAACGTCCAAACTTTCCCCGACTTTTCTTTCAAAACGGTAGTTAACGTATACTCTCCTTTTTTTAAAGGTTCATTTTCCCAACTAATCGGTAATTTGAAGGTACTTCGTGGTGCTAAAGAAACCAGCTTACTAACATCGTGCAGTACTTCTTTCTGTTTCTTTTTTGTGATGAAAGCATGAAGATCCAATTGACTCATAATCATTGGTTGTGGATTTGCCAATTTTGCATAGACTGTTAAATAACCATTATCTAATCCTGGCTTTGCCTCCAAGAGTTTTAGTTCAGGAGCAATTTTTTTGTCTGAACATTGGAGTTGGATACCAATTGTATACGCAAATTTATTTGCTAAGCTAAATCCAGTTGGTTGGTCCTCTGCCTTATTCTTTTCTTCATAGCAATAAAAACCACCCAGAACCGTCCCCTCAAATCCAGTTGACGGAATCTTTAATTGGAACACGACATCTTTTTCTTCATTCGGATTCAGTTCAACCGTTTGAGGACCTGAAATCAGTTCTTCTAAAGAAGGACCACCTAATAATTTTTGATCATGTTGTGAATAATCTAGCACCCCATTTTTATTGGTAGTCGCATTATTGGCTGCTACTTTGACTTTTATCTTTTCAGAGCTGGTATTTTTAAGCTTTATCGTCAACTCTTGGGACTGGTTAGGCTCAACTTTAAGATCATAATAGCTTGCTTCTGAACGTTGATTCTCTGGCAAGACAGCCTTAGCTTCAAAGTTCACTTCTGTTTTTTCAGCAAAAACTGAGGCAGGGTGGCAAGCAAACAGTAAACTTGTCATAAAAAGGATGGAGACTATCCATCCCCATCCCGGCCTAAATTTATACTGGAGCATCGCTTAACGTCCAAGTAATCTCAGCTGTATAATTTTTTGCTTCCACACCTGCCCGGGGAACATGTAATTTCACATTTTCGTTCTTGCCATCTGTTCCTTCGAATACTGCAGCAAAAGCCCCTGCACCTTCGCCTGGTTGAGCCAACATAACGGTTTGATTGACTTCGTTTAGTACAAATGTATGATCTTTTGACTCTGCCAAATGAGGTGCTTTGGATGAGTTGTTTTTCGTTACTACTTGACCATTGTTTAAAGATAGCTGTGCGCCTGTCAACTCCGAGTGATCTTTATCTGTTGAAGTAAATGGTGAGATAGATACACCTAATGTCCAGCCTTTCGCTCCCCCACGAGTATCATTCACTTGGACAAATGGCTTTTTATTCAATGCAAAATAATCCGCATCTCCTTGTTGGATTTCTTGTTCACCAAAAGTAATGTTTGATGCGAAAGGAATAGACAATGAGCCTTTCGCTCCTGTGCTTGGATCGTCATCATGGGTATCATCTGGTACCACTGGCTGAACATCACTACCCGAACCTTCCTTCAAAGTTACATTTGTTTTATTTGTGACTTGACTTGTTAGTCCTTCATTTTCAGCTGCACAAACCACGGAACTAGATGTCCCTAATGCCAATAAGGCAAGTCCAGCTATACTAACAACTTGTTTCTTCATAATTCTCTTCCTCCTAATAAAAATTAGTCTGCCATTGCGACTACAACTATTCTTCCATTTCTTGATGAGGAAAAAAACAGTAAAAAAATTCCGGAATCCGGAAAAAAATTAGAAGTACTTTTTTGAAAAACGATTCGTCTCTCATTTGATTTCCTATTGATACTGCAATAATTGATTGAAAACAGGTGCCAATTCGACTTATTCTCAGCTAAGCCATTTACAATCAAATCCAAAAGTGCTGATTGACTCAATCTATTTTTCAATTAAAAAGAGGTCGTGATATGTCCAGATTTGAGAAAAAGCCGGAGAATCCAAGACAGTTTTCCTATTTTTGGAATTCTTCGGCTTATTTCAAGGAGCTGATGCTTAAACATCGTTTAGAGTAAAGTGTGAGTTTTATGTCTCAGACTCTGACAAATAAACCCTTGAAAATTTTGATTGTTGATAAGTTTAAAAAAAATAGTTATTTGTTTGTAGCTCTTTCTCTATGCAACTCATATAAGATTTTTTCAAGATTTCGCCAGTTACGTTCTGTCGGAATGTTTTTCATTAACAGTAACGGTGTATTTTTCGTATCCAAGAAATAATTTGAGATTACTAAATCAACCTCTTCAAATTTGGTTTCAGAATCAAAAAAAGAAAGAGCATAAACATTACTAAACAATGTTTTGATTTTATTCATTAACCATAATCGATGAGGACGATGCAGATCATCCGTGAGCAAAATTTTTATTGGTTGAATACTTTTGAGTAACAATCCATAATAATCCAGCAAATAGTAATAATTTAAAAACAGCTGGTGCGTGTTCTTTAAATGGGGTAATAACTCTGCGGGAGCTATCTGTATCATCGAGTCATGAAACTTCTGAACCATTCGGCAAATTTGAGGATCAAGCTTTTCTACTTCAGATATATATGATTTATTGAAAAAAACATCGGGATTCCCCCAGAAAAAACAGCTTCTTTCATAAAACGCAATCAAGCTAAACAAATGGTTCTGGTTCCTTCGATCAAAGTCGTAATCAAAGACTTCTTTTAGCGAACAACTGAGCAATTCAACTAAACGATAGGCTAAACTTTGACTTCTTGTATGAGCACGCACCGCTTGTTGCTCATAGCACTCCTTTCCCTCAACAATACCGAAAGCATAGATTACCCGATATAGAAAATATCGTTCATTGTCTGGCAATAGCAACTGGCTTTCTTTCAACCACATCGAGACCAATTCAAAGTTTGGATCACTCTCGATTGTTGATTTCACCTCTTCATCTAGCGAAATATTCTGCTTCTTAGTTCTTTCAAGTATAATCGCTAACCAAAAACTCAGCGTTTTCGTTTGTAAAGCATCTAATTTAAATCCATAGGTTTTTTCAAAACATTGAACATACTTCATGATCCTGTCACAATCAATCAAAAAGGGCCAGTGACCATCTCGTGTTGATTCCCAATAAAAATAGTAATAAAAACTTCTGATATTGATCTCTTCGGCTTCTATTTCCAGTTTAAACGAGTGAAAACCGATCTTGTATCTTTTAAAGTAAGGAACTAATAATTTAGCATATCTAAAAACGGTAGATGTACTCGTATATTGTTTTTCTGCAAAGTCTTCGATTCTTTTTTCGGGATATTTGAACATAAAATCAATTAATTGGTAATTATATGATTCTTTATAATAGGGAAGATAAATACTATATATGGGAAAGTCTTCTTCCTTTTGGATACCAAAGCGCTGATTATTCTCATTTTGTAAAACAATTTTCCCATTAAACTGTTCAAACAGCTCTGATAATTCCTTCATATAAAGAGAAATTGATTTAACAGATCCTCCTATATATTGCTTTATCTCATCCATCGTATACCCATTGTCCGCTTCAAGTAAAAAGTGAATTAGTTTCACTTTTTTTTGGGAGGCTTTCGTCAAAAAAGTTTGCATCCAATCACCACCAATTTAAATATTTTTAACTTTCTTAACATTCAAAAGACATTGTTCGTTAACGTTTTGGATTATAGCATACACTCGTTTACGATCAATTCATATGAAATTAACGAGTCATTTTTCAAGTCACAAAGCTAAATCCATTCTCCCATGACAATCAGAAAAATCTACCATTCGGGTAACATTATTTATAATATTTTGTCCAAAATAAAAAGCTCTAGATAAGAGACATTTTTGTGTTTTTTTCTATAAAACTACGATCAATTACTAAAATATAAAACCTTGAATCGCCAATAAACGTTCACGCATGCTTTTAGATCTACTTCTGTTTACAGGAATACTGGTTATGATTCTATAAACCCTTTCCTTATTTTTTACACTTTCAAGTAGCTAGTTGTATAAATAACTTGTTTTTCGGGCTTGTTTATCTTTTTATTAAAGGAAAATATTGAATTCCGATACTATTGATAGTGTGAGATAAATAGAGTTAAGGAGGTGAAAAAAAGCTGGAAAAATGAATTGCTTCTCTAGTCAATATCGTAACTACTCCTCAGCTCTGACACAGCAAGACGAAAACAAAATACGAAAGTCAACTAAAGAAGTATCAAGGGGGTCCCCTCTTCGGTTTCAATCTAGCATAATTTTATGAACCATATAGTGAATTTGCTCTTATTTATTTCAATAATAGCGGTAGTTATCAGTGGATTAAGATATCTAGTTTATAAATTTAAGTAGGTGATAATATGAATTGGTTTGATCAATACAAAAAAGACTTTGGTTTCAAAAGCAACTATCAAGTCAGTAAAAAAACAGGTATCACAGCGAGTAGTCTAACCCGTTTAAACAATTCCGATGATTGGAAAAATGTCAAAATCGGTACGATGCTTTTATTGGCAGAAGCGGTGGAAAAGAATCTTGATGGTCTAGTTGGATATCTTAATGAACAAAAAAAGCACTCAACCAACTAAAGGATGAGTGCTTTTTTATAATTTTTTTGCTAGTCTACGTCACTATATCTGCAAGAGGACTGATCACACCCTCCTAAACATCTCTGTAAGGCTTTGACTGTATCCTGCCCGAGCAAACCATCTTGTTTGACTTCAAAAAATCCTTGTAATGCTTTGATCACATTTGATTTGGTCAATGTATTATTGAATTGTGTTGCATATGCCTTCTGATAGTATACTTGCTTATACCGATGGCTGATTACACCGTCTTTGCCAGCTATATCAAAGTATCCCAGTAATCGTCTTGTTTATAGCATTACCGAATCGTCCATCGATCGTTAGTTTGATCATTTCCGGTTTGCTAAAAGGTAATAATTCCATGTCACTGGGACGAATCAATAAATCTTTTTTAACTAGTGACGGTTGCAAAGATGATTTTTATCAACTCCGTCAATTAATGATTGACTCTATCAATCAATCTATTTATGATACTCTTGCTTTATCTTCTAACATAACCTAGCAGTCTTCTTAGTATAGCTCTGCAAGAAAAGGGGACTTATCCATCTGATTTTTTTGCATTTACAAAATAACGATATCAACTACCCCAGCTTGAGAAAAATGATCATTGCTCTATTTATTCTTTCACTAGTGGGATCAATCATAGTGAAAAGAATAACTTTTCATATATTGACTTTTTTACAGAATCTAACTAGCTAGTTACATTTTTAGGGAATCTATTCATTTTTTGAATAACACAAAAAATTGGTGGATGACTATCCAAAAATACAATTTTACTTCTGAAATACTACCTCCTATAATTAAAACAGTTTAATTGATTCATACTATTTAATTGGAGGTAATAAAAATGACTGCAAAAATTACTGAAGAAATGTGCTTTAGCCCATCATTCGAATACATTGATAATGGGATTGAACACGGTGTCCTTAGTCCTTTTGAGACAAAAGAAATAACTTTAGAGAAAGGACAACTGATCGCAGAAGGATTCAAGCCATTATCTTGTGATATCAAAATGTTGAAGGATGTCCCTGTCAAACTACGTGATGGGGTGACAATATATACCGATATTTATTTACCGATTACTGATGAAAAAGTACCTGTTCTGATTGCTTGGAGCCCTTATGGAAAAAGTGCCGGAACCGCACCTCGTTATAAAAACCTATTCAACATGTTAGGTATGGGCAATCATTGGAATTCTGGCTTAACGAAGTTTGAAGCACCTGATCCAGCCTATTGGTGTACGCACGGATACGCTGTTTGTAATCCTGATATGCGTGGTATCGCTCATAGTGAAGGCGATACTACGATGATTGGCTCTCAAGAAGCAGAAGATGGCTATGATTTGATTGAATGGCTGGCTTCTCAATCTTGGAGTAATGGAAAAACAGCCCTGACAGGAACGTCCTATCTAGCTTTTTCGCAATGGTATATTGCTGCCGAACAGCCTCCACACTTAACTTGTATCAATCCTACTGAAGGGCTTGCTGACGGATATCGTGATTTGGCTTTTATTGGCGGAATTCCTGATAAAAATTTTATTGAACGATTACAAGTCAATCATGTTAGCGCAACAGGTGCGAAACGCGAATATTTAACAAAAGAAATGACTGCTTATCCATTAGCAAATGCTGCACTTTGGCAAGACAAAGTAGCTGATCCAAGTAAAATCATCGTGCCAGCTTTTGTTATTGCAAGTTATTCAAATACTTTGCATACAATAGGAACCTTCCGCTCATGGCGTTCTTTAGGATCGAAAGAAAAGTGGCTTCGTATCCATGATCGTCAAGAATGGCCATACTATTATGATGAAAGCAATACTGAAGAGTTGCGCCGATTCTTTGATTATTATTTACTGGGAAAAGAAAATGGCTGGCCAGACACTCCAACTGTGCGCTATTCTCTTCTAGATCTTCAAGGTGGAAACCAAACAGATATTCCAGCAGAATCTTTCCCACCGGCAACTAGCGAAAATAAACGCTATTACATGAATGGACAATTTCGTTCTTTACAAGAAACACCTGAACCTACAGACCTTCCTGTCAAATATCTAGCAGATAATCTACCTGGTCGTACTTCTTTCCAGATGACCTTTGATAAAGAAACCCACTTTGTTGGCTATCCGAAAGTGAAACTCTTCATTGAGGTCGATGGTTATGATGATATGGATGTTTTTGTATGGGTTCAAAAATTGGATACATTCGGAAATGTTTTAAGTGAATTTGTAGTTCCTAATCATGGTGCTGCCCTTCAAGATTTTACGCAAGAAGGTGCTTCTGCGTTGAGATATAAAGGTGCTTGGGGTCGACTACGTGCATCCATGCGCCATCTTGATAGTCAAGCGACTGATGAAATCCCTGCTTACAGCTTTGACCGAGTTGAAAAACTGTCTCCAAAAGAAATTGTTGATTTGGATATCAGTTTAAGTCCAATTGGCCTTTCTTACCAAGCTGGCGAGACTTTACGAATCGTTATAAGCACCAAAGATGAGCTCGGATCAGTAATGCCTGGAACACCTGGCTGTATACCGGATAATAAAGGAGCACATATTCTCCATACCGGCGGTGAGTATGCTTCTTATCTACAATTACCTGTTATGCAAACTTCAAACAATTCTTAGAAAAACTTGTGAAACTGACGTGTTAACTTTATACTAAGACTACCATAGTATCTTTACCAGAATGGAGTCATTATGAAGTTATCAACCTTAAGATTCTTTGTTGAAGTTGCTGCTGAAGGTAGTTTTACAAGAGCTGCACAAAAATTGTATGTGTCTCAACCTACTTTAAGCAGGCGAATACAAGAGTTAGAAGCTGAATTAGGTATTGCATTGTTCATTCGGCACACACATACCCTTACATTATCAAGTGCCGGTGAACAGTTCTTACGTGAAGCAACCGATGTTTTAAGACGAGTAGATTATCTGACACACATGTTTGATCAGCAAATAGAAACACGTAAATCTGCTCAATTATTAAAAATCGGTTATCCCTCAAGCTTTAATATGGGTAAAATGTATGAACTGTTTGAACAGTTCAAAATAAGTCATCCAACCATTAAATTTTTGATAAAGCAAGATACACCGATGAATTTGACAGAGGGGCTCTTAAATGATCAATATGATTTAGTGTTTAATTTATCACCTTATTTTAAACACACAAATAATATCGATACATTCGTATTTATTCAGAATCATTTACAGCTTGCTTTGCCTATTCGTCATCCACTAAGCGCTAAAAACAAATTATACTTTGAAGAATTGAGTCAAGAAACCTTTGTTTTACTGGAAAGAAAACACTCCCCTATGATTGTTGATTATGTCGTTAATCAGTTTGTTAAACATGGATTCAATGTAAAAGCAAATGCCTACGTGAAATCTCTTGACGAAGGACTATCAAAGGTATCAACGGGAGAAGGATTGGCTTTCTTATATTCCGGAATGAATGACGGAACTTTAGAAGATAAGTACCATATCAAAATCATGGATTTAGAAAATGATAATGACGAACAAAATATTGTAGTTGCTAGAAATGAAAAAATCCAAAATGATCTACTCAAAGAATTATTTTTATTTGTGAAAAATAATAGCTAGAAGCTGTTGAAGCCTGTATAGTAGGCTTCAACAGCTTCTGGTTTTATAATCCATTCTTTGAAAATTCGACACTAGTTTCATTAAATCCTCACAAACATAAGAATGAGAGCAAGAATAAAAGTACATCCTAATAAATCTCTTATAATATCAAACGAACTTTTGATTTTTTTCAGGTCTTTAACACCCCGATTATTTCCATAGGAATAATCGTTCTTACTCTGTAAACATTAACTAAATGAACATCTTCTACATGAGTAGATATGATTTTTACCATTGCAGAATAGGCATCTATTTTTTTTACTTCACCAACAAATGAGAAAATCCAAGGGAAATCTTTTCTTGGAATACAGCGACTCTTATCACCAACTTTTACTTTCTGTGTTGTTTAGAATTTTTAGTTGGAAGATCTGCTACCAATCCCCCAATTCTGTATGCACTTTTATAAAATCCGTCTTTCAATTTTGATTCTTATTCCCCTATTTTATCGATTATTTAATTACATTACTCACTGAGCATTGACTATAAATTTAATAAGAGATACACTTTTTTTAAAGTGATAGGGAGGAAAAAACATGACACTTCTCAGCAAACTTAACACTAATATATTGGTATACACCGGAATGATTCTTGTTATACTTAATGCTATTTTTTTTGATTTCAACCTTTTCATAAATATTTTGGGATTTGCTCTTATCTTATTTTCTAGCAGTGTCCTCAAATTAATTGGTAACTTTCTAAAAGATAATCACTAGTTGATTATCTTTTTTCTAAATAAATGCCTGTTGTGTCTCCTCCCCTTACTGCTGTTTTCAATTTTCAAAAGCTTTTCTTACTTCATATCACATCATTAATAATTTTCGTTAATGTATCAGAAGGATAGATACGCTTATTCAGTTTTTTTTTTCCTGTTCATAAAGTCATTCGAGCTTCCCTATCATCTCATCACCTAGAGAATAACTTGGACGTTTCTTCTTAAGTGGGACATCCGTTTTATTCAGCTACCTCACCTACTTTTCTCTTCTTTGGTTAGGTACATACAATCATACCTTGCACAGAATTGTTGCCTGCCTTACTATGTCTAATTAATGCTTTAGTGGTTCATCTAAGGTAAAAATCAAAGGTTAAACATTTTTCTTTTTTAAAAATGAAACGGTTGAACTTAGAAAGAACGCTTGAGGTTTGCCACCAAAAAAACACCGGTGGCAAATCTATGTAAACATGATCTAATTTTTACACTATTTTCAAACAATCACTACTATTTTTTCGATTCATCCTCATCTCGAAAAAATCGCTCTCCTTATTCTTTCCTCCTATATACCCTATTCTATTTTTGTGATTTTATTGAAAAAACATTGATTCATTTGATATTTTTGAAAAAATGCTACACGATAATGCCTTTGATCCTTCCCTTTCACATGTGGGAAAACCGTGGGAAAAACAGATAAAAAAGAGGTTGAGACAAAAGTGTTTAGCATCAAGAAATAAGAAGGAATTTCCGAAAATTGCTTCTCAAATTTTTGGTAAATTTCGGCTTATTTCCGAAGATGCTGCTTTTGTCTCACCGTTTATTCGTTTTAGAGATACTAAAAGAGCCTGAGACAAGTTTTGTCCCAGGCTCCTTTGCTATTTCTTCGGTTCATCCTCATCCATTTTCAGAACAGCCATGAAGGCTTCCTATAAGATTGTGTTATTCACAAAGTTTTTCTAATATCTATACATCATTATAAATCCTATTATACCAACTTTCATATTAAGCAAGAGCCTATTATTTAATACTTGCTGATACTCATATAATAATAATTGATATTTTATAAATGGGCGAAAAAATGGCGAATTTTCTTCTTTAATAGAATATTTTTTACCCTGTAGGACTCGAAGATACGACCGGACAGTTATGAGCCATTATATAAAAAAACCACCTCGATTGAGATGGTTAAAGTTCAACATTATTTTACGATATTTACCGCTTGAGGTCCACGTTGTCCTTCTTCAATATCATAAGAAACAGCTTGACCTTCATCTAATGTTTTGAATCCATCGCCTTGGATAGCTGAGAAGTGTGCAAATACGTCATTTCCATCTTCACCAGTGATAAATCCAAAACCTTTATCTGAGTTAAACCATTTTACTGTACCGTTATTCATATATATTTCCTCCTAATACGTATATAATACGTGTTTTGTTGCAATTAATATTACTTGGTAAAAGGAGTTTTTATAGTGTGAATATATCGCTCAGATTACGTTTCAAATTAGATTACTTAATTACTATAACACGGATGCAATGGTAACACAAGGATAACTGCTTGATACACTTTTTAATACAAAATTTGGAGTAAATATTTAGAATGATTAATTAAAGGATGAAAAAATTGAAAATAAACGACTAACGCCACTAATTACAATATTACATCATTTACTTAAAACTTTAATAAATTTTACTTTTCTACTATATTGACTATTGCTTTTCCACAAATTAATTCTTGTTCTAAAACTGATTTTATTTGCAATGCACATTCTTTTGAAAATGGTTCAGCCTCTTTCCATGATCCTAATAGTGGATAATTATTGATTACACTTTTGACATATTGTTTGTTTTTTACTCCTCGTGTTTGTACTTCTACATAATACATAGTGATACCTTCTTTATTAGTTTTTTATGTAAAGACTACTCTTATGAGTAGTCTCATAGATAATAAATCGCAGTAAAATACAGGAGATCTTTGTGAGGTTGATCGTAGTTACTACGAAATTTATTTTGTGCTACATAGTTTAACCTGAATAATGCGAATACAACATGTAATATCTTGTAGCACATTATAATTATAATCTATTAAATTAAGTTTTTTTATTCGTTTTTGTTATATCTAATATAAAAAATATTACCTGATAATAAAAAACATTATATTTAACCAAAAATGGCAGAATAGAAATACAATCTATTTTTTATAAAATAGATTAATCAAAAGCAACTAAAAAGAGCTACTCTTTCAAGTAGCTCTGAATAGATGTCATCAATCTTAAAAAGAAAAGAGATCATTCACTATTTGAGGACTGTTTATCCAGAGAAGTCAGCCGGCTACCTGAAACTTATGCGACAACTTTGCGAACATTTAAAAAGTTTCTGCCACAGATCCAAAATGCCCTCCGCTACAGTTATTCAAACGGACCACTAGAATGTTTAAACAACCATATTAAAATATTAAAACGCAATGCTTATGGGTTTCGAAATTTTTATCATTTCAAACGACGGATCATGATTCGACACGGTAAAACTATTTTAACCAAATAAAAAGAACAGAAAGAAGTTTTTCTTCTTTCTGCCCCAAATTATTCTAAGATTTTTCTTTACCAACATCATTTGACAAAGAGCCTGGAAAAACCGTGGGAAAAACAGATAAAAAAGGTCTAGCTCAATGGCTAGACCCTTTGCTATTTCTTCGGTTCATCCTCATCCATTTTCAGAACAGCCATGAAGGCTTCTTGTGGGACTTCGACGCTGCCGATTTGTTTCATTCGTTTCTTTCCTTCTTTTTGTTTTTCAAGAAGTTTGCGTTTCCGTGAAACGTCTCCACCATAACATTTTGCTAAAACGTTTTTACGTAATGCTTTGATATCTGAACGAGCAACGATTTTTTGTCCGATAGCTGCTTGAATCGGCACTTCAAATTGTTGACGTGGAATTAGTTTTTTCAGTTTTTCAACGATTGCTTTTCCTCGTTCGTAAGCAAAGTCTCGGTGAACGATGAAACTTAACGCATCGACTTTTTCTCCATTTAATAAAATATCCATTTTTACTAACTTGCTCTTTTGATAACCAGACATTTCATAATCCAAGGAAGCATAGCCTTTCGTGCTGGATTTTAGTTTATCGAAAAAGTCAAAAACGATTTCAGAAAGTGGAATGTTATAAACGACATTCACTCGATAATCATCTAAATAATCCATTGTGATAAATTCTCCACGTTTTCTTTGGGATAATTCCATCACTGCACCAACGAAGTCATTTGGAACCATGATTTGTGCCTTGACAAAAGGTTCTTCAACATCTTGGATCGTTACTGGTTCTGGAAAATCTGCCGGGTTATCGACGACTGTCATAGACCCATCTGTTTTATTCACATGATAGATTACAGAAGGTGCCGTTGTGATCAACTCTAAGTTGAACTCACGTTCCAAACGTTCTTGGACTACATCCATGTGTAATAAGCCTAAGAATCCACAACGGAAGCCAAAACCAAGTGCTTGTGAGGTTTCAGGTTCAAACTGTAGTGCTGCGTCGTTTAGTTGTAATTTTTCAAGTGCTTCACGCAGATCATTGTAGCGGGAAGTATCAATTGGATATAATCCACAGTAAACCATTGGATTCATTTTACGGTATCCAGGTAGCGCTTCTTCTGCTGGATTATCTGCCAACGTAACTGTGTCCCCTACTCGCGTGTCTTGGACCGTTTTGATGCTTGCCGTGATATACCCTACATCACCGACCATCAAGAAATCTCTAGCAACAGCTTTGGGTGAAAAGACTCCCACTTCTGTCACATCAAATGTTTTGCCGTTACTCATCAATTTGATTTTATCGCCTGGTTTGACCATGCCGTCTGTGATTCGAACATTCAGAACGACTCCTCGATAACTATCGTACACGGAATCAAAGATCAATGCTTTCAAAGGGGCATCCAGATCGCCTGATGGGGCTGGTACATATTCAACGATTTGTTCAAGTATTTCTTCAATCCCAATTCCTGCTTTAGCACTAGCCAGGACTGCCTCACTGGCATCGATTCCGATAACATCTTCGATTTCTTGTCGTACACGTTCTGGATCAGCAGCTGGAAGATCGATTTTATTGATGACTGGCAAAATTTCCAGATCATTATCCAAAGCTAAGTAAACATTTGCTAATGTTTGAGCCTCGATTCCCTGTGCCGCATCAACTACTAATACCGCACCTTCACAGGCTGCTAAACTCCTTGATACTTCATAAGTGAAATCGACGTGCCCAGGGGTGTCGATTAGATGGAAGATATAGGTTTCGCCATTTTTGGCTGTATAATTCAATTCGACAGCATTTAATTTAATCGTGATTCCACGTTCACGCTCTAGATCCATTGAGTCTAATAGCTGATCCTGCATTTCACGAGACGTCACAGTGTTCGTCTTTTCCAGAATACGATCGGCCAGCGTTGATTTTCCATGGTCGATATGAGCAATGATCGAAAAATTTCGAATTTGCTCTTGTCGTTGTTTCATTTTTTTTATATCCATAGCGTCTCCTCTTTTCGTTTAATCAGCATCTCTCATTATATCAATGAAAAGCATGAATTTAAAGACTTTTTACCTAGTCAGCTTTAGAAGTTTTTTTTATGAAAATTTGCTATACTAATAACAAGTAAATAATTGGAGATGAAAGAATGGATGAAAAAGATTTCAGAGAAAATCTTGAATTAAAACCTGTTACTGAAAAAGATGTTGATCAATTCAATGAGTTATTGTCTTATGTCTTTCAAGTAACAGAAGCAGACATCGAAGAAAGTGGTTTTGAAAGCAAAGGGGCATTTATTCGCTCCAAGCGCCCAATTTTGGAACTATCGGAAGTATTTGGCTGGTTCCACCATAACAAATTGATTTCTCAAATTGCGATCTATCCATGTGAAGTCAACATCCACGGTAAACCATACAAAATGGGGGGCGTTACCGGTGTCGGAACGTATCCTGAATATGCAAATCATGGATTGATGCAAGATTTGATCTTGGTTGCGTTAGATAATATGCGTAAAAACAAACAATGGATCTCTTATCTTTATCCCTATAGCGTGCCTTATTATCGACGCAAGGGTTGGGAAATCATGTCTGATAAGTTGACATTTAAAATTCGTGATACCCAATTACCGAAGAATGTTCCTGTGGATGGGATGGTTGAACGATTACCAGTGGATCATCCAGATGTTTACCGAGTGTATCAGAAATTTGCGGCTCAAAATCACGGTGCTTTGTTTCGTAGCCAATTTCATTGGGAAGAATATTGGCGATTTGAAAATAAAGAGGAACGGACAGCTGCGATCTACTATACGAAAGAGCATGAACCAATTGGTGTTTTATTTTATTGGGTCGCTGAAGAAATTTTCCATGTTAAAGAGATGTTTTACTTGAATCAAGAAGCTCGGAATGGTTTATGGAATTTTATTTCAGCACACTTTTCAATGGTTTACTGGGTTCACGGTGACATCTACAAAAATGAGCCACTGGCTTTCTTGATTGAAGATAGTCAAATAAAAGAACAGATCGAGCCTTACTACATGGCGAGAATCGTAGATGTCAAAGAGTTTCTGAAGCAATTCCCCTTCGTTTCTACTGCGAAACCTTTCCACTTTGTTGTCGAGGACCCTATCGCCTCATGGAACAATGGTGTTTTTGGGTTGGTCTGGAACGAAGACGGACAATTGGATGTCGTGGACGAACCTGTCGGACAATCGGTTCAGTTGTCCATTCAAACATTAAGTTGTTTGATGATGAATTATCGTCGCCCTTCTTATCTTGCAAGGATCGAACGAATCAAAACAGATGATGAAACACTTAAAACACTTGAATTGATTCTTCCAAATATGGAAGCTTATTTCAGTGACTATTTCTAAGAAAAGGACGATGAAAATGAATATTTATTTTGCTGCCCCACTTTTTGCGAAAAGTGACTTATTATATAATGCGAAACTTGTAGAAGAAATCAGGAGTCTTTCCAATGAATTAACCATTTATCTTCCGCAAGAAAACGAAGCGATCAATGATAAAACAGCCTATGCTGATAGTCAGATGATTGCTTTAGCCGATACAGAAAAGGTGTTGGAAAGTGATTTGATGATTGCACTATTAGATGGTTTGACCATTGATCCTGGTGTTGCATCCGAAATTGGTGTTGCCTATGCTAAAGGGATTCCTGTCATTGGATTGTATACAGATAGTCGGCAACAAGGCGGTACCCACCCGCAAAAAATTGCTGCTTTACAAGAAGTAGCTGAAAACCAATTCCATTATTTAAATCTTTATACAATTGGGTTAATCAAGCTAAATGGCGCTCTCGTAACTAGTGAAGAAGCGTTACTCAGTCAAGTAAAGACTTACTTAGATGGAGGTTTGAGTCATGAATAAGACAATGAAAAAAATCCAACTTGCACTTGTTGCTTTTGGTGTGTTTGTGGTTTGTTATAACCTTTATGAATTTATTACTAAAAAATATTCAACTACTCAGGGAGTTACTTTCATCATCGAATCTTTAGCTGGGATTCTATTGATTTTTCTCCCTCAGATCGTTAGAAAGATCGCAAAATTATACGTTCCAGATGCCATTGTTTTATTTTATTGGTTTTTCTTGTTTATTTCCGTGTTCTTAGGTACCGGTATGCATTTGATCAGTATCATTTCATTCTGGGATAAAATTTTACACGCCGTTAGTCCTATGGTATTGACTGCCCTAGGTTACGGATTGATCGGCTTATTATTGAAAGATGCACCAATTGCGAAGACTAGTCCATGGTTGTTTTTACTGTTTGGTTTTGCCTTTGCTGGCCTCTGTGGCGTGTTCTGGGAATTTTGGGAATTTCTCTGTGATCAATTCTTAGGAATGAATCTCCAACGGTTTGCCGCTTCAGATGGCACCTTATTTGTCGGACGAGCTGCTTTGATGGACACGATGGGTGATTTATTCACAAATACGATTGGTGCATTGGTCATGGGAATCTTTGCTTGGACCCAAGGAAGAAACAATCGTGATTATTTTGAAAATTATCGGTTGAAAATTTTGAAATAGAGCAAAAAAAATATCACATTAAAGAATTGTGACAAAAGTGAGATGCTTCCTAAAAATTGTGCGTGAAAACGTCAATGGTTAGGTGGCATCTCATTTTTTCTCACCCACTTATTTCTTATCATCAACCCTTACGGTGATTTTGTTACCATTCCCAATGAAAATTGTACTTAGTGACAAGGGTTGAAATGATGGGAACCAAAGAAGATATTTACCTGCCCACTCCTATTTATATGGGGAATAAAAACATTACCTTAGTAGATGAACTTGGAGATAACGATTGAAATCAACTTATTTTATGAATGATTTATTCAGACTTATGACCAAATTACAAAAAAACAATAAAGCTAGGTTGTTGACCTAACTTTATTGTTTTATTTTTTTGAGAGCTGAGATGGTGTGTGGCTCAACTAAACATTTGATCGATTCTACTGTTTGCCAACACCCGTTTTCTTGCGAAAGCTTACCGTTTCTTTACTCTTCCGTGTCTTCAAGTTCTTCCGTTTGGAAATGAAGTTTCTCTGCTAGCAAGGTAATCGTTACTTTAGATTTTGGTAAGATGTGTCCTGCTACGATTTCTTTGGCTAATGGTGTTTCTACTTCTTTCGTAATAAAGCGTTTCAATGGTCGAGCCCCGTATGCTGGTTCGTAGGCATTTTCTGCGATCCATGTTTTGGCTTCGTCGCTGATTGTTAGATGAATTTCTTGATAATCCAATCGTTTTGCCAATTGTGCCACCATTTTATCAACGATTCCTTTCACATTTTCAAGACTTAATGGTGTGAATAAAATCGTATCATCGATTCGATTTAAGAATTCTGGTTTGAAATGACCTCGAAGGATCGTTCTTACTTGTTCTTCCACTTCTTCAGGGATAGTGCCATCTGCTGACACTCCTTCTAATAACAGTTGAGAACCAATGTTGCTGGTCATGATAAGAACGGTATTTTTGAAGTCAACCACACGTCCTTTAGAATCAGTTAACCGCCCATCATCTAATACTTGTAACAAGATATTGAAGACATCTGGATGGGCTTTTTCGATTTCATCGAGTAAAACGATCGTATAAGGATTTCTGCGAACGGCTTCCGTCAATTGTCCGCCTTCTTCATAGCCAACATAGCCTGGAGGAGCCCCAACCAAACGAGATACGGCATGTTTCTCCATATACTCACTCATATCGATCCGCACCATGTGCTCTTCAGAATCAAATAAGTTTTCTGCTAAAGCTTTCGCTAATTCTGTTTTCCCAACTCCGGTTGGTCCTAAGAATAAGAAAGAACCTAGTGGGCGGTTTGGATCTTGCAATCCTGCTCGAGAGCGAATGACCGCATCACTGACTGCATCTACTGCTTCATCTTGTCCAATCACACGTTTATGCAATGTTTCGTTGAGCTTGATTAGTTTTTCTCGTTCCCCTTCAACTAATTTCGTGACTGGGATACCAGTTAAACGTCCAACCACTTGCGCAATTTCGTTTTCAGTGACTGATTCTTGAACCATTTTGATTTCACTGTCTTTAGCTTTTGCTTCCAATTCCTTTAATTCTTTTTCTAATTGAGGAATCGTTCCATGTCTTAGGACGGCAGCCCGTTCTAAATCATAGTTGTTTTCTGCATCTTCTAATTCATGTTTGGCTTTATCGATTTCCGCACGTTTAGAAGAAACGCTATTGACTTCTTGTTTTTCTGTTTCCCATTGCATTTTCATCGAGTTTGCTTCTTCACGAAGATCAGCTAACTCTTCTTGTAGATTTTTCAAACGTTTTTTACTTGCATCGTCGGATTCTTTTTTCAATGCTGCTTCTTCGATCTCTAATTGCATCAAGCGACGAGTCACTTGGTCTAGCTCAGTCGGCATAGAGTTCATTTCTACTCGGATCGTTGCACTTGCTTCATCGATCAAATCAATTGCTTTATCTGGTAAAAAGCGGTCTGTGATATAACGGTCAGATAAAGTTGCAGCAGCGACTAATGCATTATCATGAATGTTGACTCCATGATGAATCTCAAAACGTTCTTTCAATCCTCGTAAGATACTGATTGTATCTTCTACTGTCGGTTCTTTGACTAAGACTTTTTGGAAACGTCGTTCTAATGCTTTATCTTTTTCCATATATTGACGATATTCATCTAATGTAGTAGCACCGATTAAATGCAATTCACCTCGAGCAAGCATTGGTTTCAATAAATTTCCAGCATCCATGCTGCCTTCAGTTTTCCCTGCACCAACGATATTATGGATTTCATCAATAAATAAGATGATTCGTCCATCACTTTTCTTGACTTCTTTCAGCACAGCTTTTAATCGTTCCTCAAATTCACCACGGAATTTAGCACCAGCAATCAATGCCCCCATGTCTAATGAAAAGATCGTTTTATCTTTCAAGTTTTCTGGCACGTCTTTTCGTACGATAC
Source organism: Enterococcus sp. C74 (assembly GCF_040887125.1). Lineage (NCBI taxonomy): Bacteria > Bacillati > Bacillota > Bacilli > Lactobacillales > Enterococcaceae > Enterococcus > Enterococcus sp. C74. The sequence continues at coordinate 271,089 of NZ_JBFOFA010000002.1, forward strand.
GTTGTGCTAACCCTTCTACAATTGCTGTTTTACCGACACCAGGTTCACCAATCAATACTGGATTATTCTTGGTTTTACGAGATAAGATACGGATAACATCCCGAATTTCTTCATCACGTCCAATGATTGGATCCATTTTCCCGCTTCTGACTTGTTGAACAAGATCAACGCCGTATTTTTCTAATGCTTTATATTGTTCTTCTTGATTTTTAGATGTCACCTTTTCTCCTCCTCTCATGTCTTCGATATTTTTACGTAACTCTTTTTCTGATAAACCATTTTTGGTCAAATAAACCGTCAATGGATAATTTTTCAATTTCATCAAGGCTAAAATTACTATCTCTGTTGAAAGAAATTCATCGCCAAAACTTTCTCTTAACTGGTCTGCTTCATTTAATAAACGGAATAGATTTTGGCTTAGATTCTGACCATATTGGACGTTTCCCCCTGAAACTGTGGGATATTCATCTAATACACGATCTACTTCCTTTTCAAACGTATCAACATCCATTCCCGCATCAGTGTATAGATTGCGCCCAAAATGGTTTGGTTGTAAAAAAATCTTCCACAAATGCGCAATATCAATTTCTTGATGTTTTCTTGTGACAGCGATTTGTTGCGCTTCAGCAATCGCTTCTTGAAGCGTGGTTGTCATTTTTTCAATGTTCATTTTACTTACCTCCTGAATATAAAATTTCAATATTCAATATGATACATCTCGTTCCAATAAACATTATACCTCTTTGGTCAGTCTTGGTCAAAAGATAACCTCGCTTATTTTATCGTAAATAAGTGATCAAAAAAAACACAACAGAGGCCTCTTGGATGGACTTACTGTTGTGTTTTGGATCTAATAATATGACTCAATACAATTGCTGTAATGGTCAATTTGATTATTTTTTATTGTTTTTAACATCTTGGATCTCTTGTTTGATTACCTTTCGACGATCAGCAATCACGTAACATAACCCATAAATAAAAGGTAAGATAAATGAGCTAAACCGATACAGTAATAAAGAAGAAAAAGCATCTACGGTTCCCACAAGTGGTCTGAATAACAATAGATAGACAAATTCAAATGACCCGATTCCAGCTGGTGTAGGGATGACACCAGATAATACTACCGCAAAACTGATGAATGAAAAGGTCAATAGAAAGTCGATTGTAGGATGGTTTTCAACCAAAAAGAGATAGGGCATGATATACCAAAAAATAAGTTTGACCATATTCCAAAAATAGATGCGTAATAGAGCTGTTCGATCTTTGACAATTGTCTGGACAGTTTCTCTCAACGAATAGATTTGTGTATTACATGTATCTACCCAACCTCTGATGCGTTCACTTCGAAACAGTTTGTTTGAGATACTCATAAAGAAAATTTGTAGATTCAGACTCATTGAGACCATCAATAAAAAGGCAATGATCAGCCCAGTTAAAATAATGCCAGCAATAATGAACCAAATCATGTTTGGTCCTTTGGAATAAAATAAAGAGAACTGGATGATCAAACCAATGATCGCATAGGTAATCACGGCTAATTTATACATAATCATATGCAACGCAGTGACACCTGCACCTTGTGAGTATTTCATTCCTTTTTTATTATAAAAATAAATTTCTGAAATCAAAGTTCCCGTTCCAAATGAAACGATTCGATAAAATGCAATATAGCAAGACGTCCAAAAACCATCCCAAGTGGAAAATGTTGGTTCGAACGGCTGGGCAATCTCTTTGATTGAACGCCCTTCTGCCACCTGATAGATCGTTCCTAACAAGAATGCCGCTACCAGAACGATAAAGCTTGTAGACAGCAATTCAGCGAAAATATCTGCAAAAGATTGGTTGATCAAATAATAAATAATGGCAAAAATTCCAATCAATAAGAATAGATTTAACGCTATTTTCGTTTTTGCACCTTTTGTCGCCATCAATTACTCCTTAATGAAAAAAATAAATCAACAGTAAATCCACCAATACACCTAGTACAAATCCTACTGTAAATTTCTTTTTTCTCGTTTTATGATGGAATACTTTACGAGAAATTAATCCCCCAATTCCACCGCCTAATAAACTAACAAAAATCAAATTATTTTCTGGAACGCGCCAACCGCCTTTTTTTGCTTGATACTTATCGTAACCCATCAAACAAAATAAATATAAATTGACAATCACTAAATAAAACCACAAAGGATTGTGTAGTAAAGCTTCCATACGTGTTTTCCTCCACCTCTAGCACATCATTTTTGCTCTTCTTTAGGAGCAAAGACCGACAACCCTTTTTTGACTACGACTAATTCGATAGGCAGATTATCTGTCGTATCACCATCTGTACGAGTGCCAACTGATTTTTCCCGTGCTTGGATATTGATTTGACTAGCAGTCAAATAATTGATACCTGGGACAGAGTAAATTTTTCCTTTGATTAAACGAGGCAAATAAAAAACAAATCGAAAAATATCTAAAGATGGGATGATTGTGACATGAAACATACCATCATCGGGTGAAGCTGAATCATCAAAATTCGTGTAACCACCTACTGAGTTAGACATTGTGACTGTCAATAATTGTGTTTTTCCTCGCCAATGTTCTTTTTCTGTTTTGATATCTAAATGATACTTTCTCTTTTTTAATAATAACTTGATGAACCGTTTGATAAAAATCCAAGAACCATATTTTTGCTTTTCTTTTTGACTGATCCAAACAGCTGTATCTGCCAGTATACCGATCGTTAAAGTTGAGATAATGACTTCATCATTGACTTTTCCATAATCGATTTGACGGATTTGTCCCTCTAAGATAATGTCTGCAGCTTTTTCCTTTTCTAATGGAATACCGAGAACACGGGCTAAATTATTGACTGTTCCTCCTGGTAGTAGTCCTACTTGATAATGCTCAAGTTTATCTTGAAAAGCCTGTACAATATGATGGATCGTGCCATCCCCTCCGATTACGATTAAGGTATCTGCGTGCGTTTCTTCAGCTTTTTTGACTAATGTCTCATGCTTGATCGAAGGACCTGTTTCCGTTAGATTGATGATTAGTTCTGGTCGTTTCTTTAAGGCATATTCTTTAAACCAGCTTGCTAATTTTTCACCTTCATCTTGTCCTGAGCTTTGATTATAAAAAACTAGCAATTTTTCCATTTCTTTCTTCCTCCCATTTTTACACAAAAACCAAGGGGTCAGACGTTCCATTGTTGGAATACGCCCACCCCCAGCTAAAAGGATAGATCCACTTCGTTCACTTAATTGATCCATCCACGTTCCTATTTGATTTTATACGTTTGTATTCAATTCTGCAATTTTTACAATCACATCTGTTGCTTTTTCCATCACTTGCAGAGAAACAAACTCAAATCGGCCGTGCATATTTTCGCCACCTGCGAACAAATTAGGCGTTGGAATGCCTAGATAAGAAATTTTCGATCCATCTGTTCCACCTCGTACTGGTTCAATCACAGGCTCGATTTCTAAATCGATCATCGCTTGTTTTGCTAATTCCACAATGCTCATATCTTTTTCAATAATTTCTCGCATATTATAGTACTGATCATACATATCAACTTTCACACGTGTCTGATCGAAGCGACTATTTAGTTTTTCTTGGATTTCAGTAATTTTCGCTTTCCGTGCTTCAAATTTTTCTCGATCGTGGTCACGGATAATATAACTCATAGTTGCTTCTTCGACATTTCCATTTAATCCCATCAAATGGAAGAACCCTTCATAACCTGTCGTTTTTTCTGGGACTTCATCTGCTGGTAGTTGATTATGGAAGTCTATCGCTAATTGTAATGCATTGATCATCGTATCTTTGGCTGTACCAGGATGGACATTTTTTCCTTGAATTGAAATATTAGCCTGAGCTGCGCTGAATGTTTCATATTGCAATTCGCCTAAAGGTCCACCATCAACGGTATAGGCAAAATCAACATCAAACTGCTGGACATCAAATTTATCTGCCCCTACCCCAATCTCTTCATCTGGTCCAAAAGCTACTTTGATCTCACCATGAGGGATAGTTGGGTTTTTCAGCAGAATTTCCATTGCGGTCATAATTTCAGCGATCCCAGCTTTATCGTCCGCACCTAACAACGTACTGCCATCAGTTGTGATCAATGTGTGTCCTTCGTAGTTTTTCAAATTAGGGAAGTCTTTGGTATTTAATGTATAATGTTCTTCACTATCTAGAACAATCGTTGATTCCCCATCGTAGTTCTCAATGATTTGTGGATTAACATTTACTGCATTGAAATCTGCGGTATCCATGTGGGCAATGAAACCGATCGAGCGAACTTTCTTTTCAATGTTACTTGGCAATGTTCCTATAACAAATCCATTTTCTTCATTGTAAAATACATTGGTTAGTCCTAAATCTTCTAATTCCTTTTTTAAGACTTGCGCAAAAGCGACTTGTGTTTGTGTTGAAGGAGTCGTTTGACTACTTTCATCAGATCTGGTTTCAGTCTTAACATAGCGTAAAAAACGTGGTAAAAGATTTTCGTACATACAACAGCTCTCCTTTAGTTAAATTGAAATGGGTTCGTATCCGTTTCTGAAACAAAGAAATCAACGGTCCAATTTTCTTCTTGTTTCCATTTCTCAAATTTTTCGACAAACTTTTCTTTACATAAAGATTCAATATAATGACCTGGATCAATCGCAATCAAGCCTGCACTTTGCATATCTTGAGCTGTGTGGTAATAGATATCTCCAGTAATATAAACATCCGCTTTTTGAGCTAATGCATAAGGATAGAACTTTTCGCCACTACCACCACAAATGGCGATTCTTTTAACAGTGCTCTTTGTATGAGTTGGACGAACAACTCGTAGCCCTTCTAAGTGGAAGACTTCTTTTACTTTAGATACAAAGGTATCTAAATCAAGCGCTTCTGGTAATTCTCCGATTCGACCGATCCCCCAGGTTTGAGTCGGTTCGTCAATTGAAAACAAATCAAATGCTACTTCTTCATAAGGATGGACACGATACATAGCTGATAACACTTTTTCCTCACGGTCTTCAGGAAAAATCACTTCCACTTTAGCTTCTTCTACCTTTTCTAGTTGGCCATTTTTACCAATTGCGGGATGTGCCTGTTCATTCGGTCGAAAACGACCTTCTCCAATACTGGTAAAACTTGTATGATCGTAATGACCTTGTTCACCCGCACCAGCCTCAGCTAAAGCCTTACGTAATTTGTCAGCGTCTTCGATCGGTACATAAACAGCTAGTTTTTTGTAATGCCTTGTATGTGTCTTTAACAAATAATTTTCGACATTGATTCCTAATGCTTCACAAAACCAATCATTCAATCCATCCTCGATAATATCCATATTGGTATGTGCTGCATAGACAGCAATATCATGTTTTAATAAATCAGCATACATTTTTTCTTGTGGATGATCCGTTATTAATCGTTTAATTGGTCGAAAAATGGGAGGATGTTTAGCAATTAACAAATCAATCTTTTTTTCGATGGCTTCTTGCACAACTTCTGGACGAACATCTAACGTCATCATTATGCGTTGAATCGGTTTATTTAATGTTCCGAGGTGTAGCCCCACAGGATCTCCTTCTTCAGCCAACCATTGAGGACAATATTCTTCAAATTTGCGAATAAATTCATTACCGTTGATCGCCATTAAGCTAAAACCTCCTCGATCATCTGGATTTCTTTTTTTATCGCTTCAACACGTTCTTCTTGGTTCTGTGCTTGTGACAATTGTTTTAAAATCGCTTGTCTTTGTTTTAATTCTCTTTGCCATTTCTTTTGGAAGACCACTGTTTTTCCTTGCAATAAAAATGGACCAAACAGAATCTCTTCCTCATTATAGATATGCTTCGTCGGTGTTTTTTCAGCTACAATGATTTCATAGATTTTTTTGTTTTCCTCTAAAATCTCTTCTGCAATGATTTGATAGTGATTGTCTTGCAACCATTTTCTCACTGCTTGCTCGCCAATATTTGGTTGGAGAATCAAACGCTCCTTCCCTGTTAAACGATGCTGTTTGGCGCCTGCTTCTAAAATATCTCGAATCAAAGCCCCACCCATACCAGCAATCGTGATCGCATTGATCTGATCTGTTGGCTCAATCGCATCTAATCCGTTAGCTAAACGAACAACGATCCGCTTTTCTAAACCATTTTTCTGTACTTGTTTTTTTGCTGACTCATAAGGGCCTTTCACCACTTCGCCAGCTACAGCAAATTCAATTTTATCCTTTAACATTAATGCAACTGGCAAGTAAGCGTGGTCAGAGCCAATATCTGCTAAAAACGCTCCTGTTGGGACATGTTCTCCCACTAATGCTAAGCGTTTCGATAAATCTAAGTGGTTCATACCTTCACTCCTTCCCCCTCATTATAACATTTTCCCTATAAATGAAGGAGATTTGAAAAAGAAAAATTTCAAATCTCCTGATGAGCTATTTGCTTTTACGAAACGTTTAACACTGACTATTCAATAACTCTTGCCTCAATGATCGAATTACCAGGAATTTGCGGAGGGATTGACATTGTCATAATTGGTTTTTCTTTTAAAGTAAACTTGATCTCGTCACCTTTTTGAAAAGATTCCTTACCTCCGACTAATTGATCATTCGAAACATTTAGTGTTACACCATCATTATCAAAAGAGGTTCCAATATTCTCGGGGTCTTCGATTTCATCTACATTGACCACTTTGATTTGAATGGTATCATCGACTGAGTCATCAATACTTTCAATTTCACCCTTAAAAATACTTTGTCCTTCGTTAGAAGAATCCTTCGCTTTAGTCGTTGTTTCCGCACTAATCGAATCGATCGATGCCTCATTTTTATCTCCATTACCACAACCTGTTAGCGAAAAAAGTAACCCTGTCGCCAACAAACAAGAAAAAATCACTTTCATATCTTTATCCTCCGGCTAATTATTTACATTACTTCAATTGATGATCGTTCTTTGACTTTTTATTTAGTTGACGATAATCAATATATTCTGTTTTTAGTCGTTCAATTTTGTTTTTGATACTTGTTCATCAGAAATTTATGGTTGTCTTTTTTCGTTACCATGATGACTATTGATCAGGCATAAGCTTCTGTAATCATCACTCTATCCAGTATGACACCACTTTTGTAGCTTGTTACGATCAATATAAGTGGCGTTAAGTATGAATTCAGATACACTTTCATCTCAAATTATGAGTTTCTTGAATAACTAAGTGAACATCGAGAGTCATTGAAAAGAGAATTATTTGCAGACTTCTCTCAATGAATTGTTTGCATTGCTTATTTTCCTACCCATCAAAGCAATAAGCAGGAAATAGGGCAATAACTAATTCAGCAAAAGGCTTTCTCGATCACATCTTCTAAGCCTACTAAGGCTACAATTATGACTTCTATGCTTTCTCTTTTCGCTAGCCATTTCTCCGATTGCGTCCAGTCATTTCAATTTCTTTTGTCAAATAACGAATCCGTTCCATGATTCGTTTGGCTTTCAATGGTTCTTCATCTCCACGCTGTGTCACAGCAAGATGTTGTTCCAATTCATTCATTGTAAAATTGGAAGAGAAAAAGGTTGGCAGTTGCTCTTGCATTCGATATTGCAAGATCACACCAAAGACTTCATCTCTGATCCAACTACTCATTGCATCAGCGCCAATGTCATCCATCATTAAAATGGGTGAACGTTTGACCGCATCTAGTTTTTCTGCGACTTGATCTTTTCCAATCGCTTGTTTCATTTCAACAGCAAAAGTAGGAAAATGGACAAGTGTAGTTGTAAAGCCTTTAATGGCTAGTTCTCTGGCAGTCGCCCCTAAAAGATAGGTTTTTCCTATTCCAAAGCTACCAACTAAATAAAGTCCTTTATGATATTCTTTGGGACTTGCACTATAATTTTCCACAAAGTCTAGTGCTTCAAAACTTGCATAGCTCCGTCCATCGGTACGCTCAAAATTATTGAAAGAAGCATCTTGGATATCTTTTGGCATATCGACAGCTTTGATCCGGTTCCTAATTTCTTCTTGTCTTTTCTTCGCCAATAAGGCTTCTGTTGGAACATAAGTCACATCGACATAATGAAAATTCAAGGTTAGCTTGGGCTCATAGCCAGGAGCGATCATCGTAGGGTCATTTTTTTGGTATTTTCGTTTTTCTTGGACAAATTCATATAGTTTTGCATAACTTTTTTCGATATCTGCTTGTGTTAATTCATCTTTGTGATCCGCCAAAAAGGCTTGCACATCTGGATCGTTGAGGACTTCTTCGATCATTTCAGCATATTTTTGTTGATAATTTCGCTGGCTGATGATCCGCTTTAATTCTTTTCCTACATCTTCCATTAGCTATCTCCCTCCTTCTTGGCAAAATATTCTTTGAATCGTCGTTCGATCTCCGCTTTTTTCTCACTACTGATTTTTTTCTCTTCTTTTGGCTGGTTGACCCAATCTGGTAGTTTCTCACGACGAACGTTTCGACGATTAGTTGAATAATTCTGGTTGGTATTTTTAGTATTTTGTTTGCCTTTGCTATTGGTTTTCCGAATATGTTCAATGGCTTCTTCTGGGGTCATGATCTTTTTTTGTGCCCATTCGTTAGCGATCGTGTTGACAAAGCTTGCGGTTAAGCTAGGACGATCTTTGATTACTAAGACATAATTGATCAGGATATTGATCAAACTATTCGACAATCCCGATTGTGAAACTAAATCCTGTAAAAGCCAAGTTTCTTGTTTTGACACATAGCCGCCTTTTGCTTGTTTCAGTGCCTCTAAATATTTCATTGGCGGAATGCTTTTGGCTTCGTTCACTAACTGTAGTGTCGCATTTGTCAGAGCAGTTGCTTCCTTAGGTGTCTCATTCTGATTGGCAGAGGTTGCTTCTTCATTTTGATTAGCCAATGTATTTGTTCGCTTCGTCTGTTGGTTCACCAATACGATGCGTTGAAGCTCTTTGACAGATACTGTCTGCTCAGAAAAATCATACGCTTGTACGACCCATTCACCTAATGTCAACTCATCCACGCCATAAAGTAAATGATACATTGTTAACTGTTCCTTCAATGATTCATCTAGATTCATGATATGTTTTTTTGCCAACCAATCTGTCAAAAAGCGCCAATCAAGAGTGGATTGTTCCATGGACTTCCCCAGATCAGCTGATTTGGTTGTAAATGACTGTTGGTTTTCCTCGAGTTTCTCTTGATCTGCAGCATATGTTTTTTCATTAAATCGATATACTTCTAAAAATTTCTTCGTGATCTTTTGATAATCATTCGTCGAAAAATGTTCCGGCTGAAATAGTTGGATCAACTGATCGAAACGCCGTTGACCGACTTTTTCTAATAGCAGAAAAGACAATAATGTATCTTTAAAAAATGCTAACGGTTCAATTGGCTCAAGTAACTCATAAATAAAACATCCCCCTAAGCTAGGGTCTTCTTTGAAAAAAACTTCTAAAAGTCCTATCCCTTCTAGTTTTTTCCGTGCTTCATAAAGCTGAGGAATACCACAATTCAAGCTACTTAACAGATCAGCATGTAATCCTTCCGGTCCAACGCCTTTTTGTAAAGGAATTTCTGATAGTAAGGTAAAATACAAACTCAAAGCTTCACTGCCGATTAATGGCTGGTAGAGATAAAGTAATGAGGATTTCCCTTCTTCTCTTAGCGGATAGCTTTTTCTTCCTTGGTAGATATTTTTAGGTTGAAGCTCTTTCCATGCGTTATCCAAGGAATTTGGCCTCCTTTTATGACTTGATTTTATTTCTGATTTATTCGTTGTTTTCTTTATGATTCTCTTTATTATTTTCTTTTGCTTTATCAACGATGTCTTGTAATTCTTTTAAAAACACCGACATATCTTTAAATTGACGATAAACACTGGCAAAACGGATGTAAGCAATCTCATCTAAATTGACCAGATCTTCCATCACGTATTCTCCGATCAACGTCGTCGATACTTCATTTTCACCAAGACTTCGCACCCGATTTTCAACATGATTTACGATTTGCTCCATTTGTTCCATCGCAACTGGTCTTTTTTCTGCTGAACGGATTAATCCTCTTAAAATCTTGTCACGATTAAATTCTTCCCGTTCCCCATTTTTTTTGATCACTAATAAAGGTGCTGCTTCAATTCTTTCAAATGTTGTAAAACGAAAAGAACAGTTTTCGCACTCTCGTCTTCGACGAATTGCTCGACCATCATCCGCTTGTCGACTATCAATCACTCGGGAATTGTTATGTTGACATCTAGGACATCTCATTATTTTCACCTCTTAATCTGAAATTTTTCTGATATACATTCATTTAATATATTGAATCAATTTATATAGTATTGATTCAACGAACATTCAAAGGATAAATTTTCACTCAATAATAGTTACGTAAATAATTACGTATGAAACAATATTTTTATGATTCACTCCTGCTTTTCATAAAAAAAGTTTCACACATGTAACTAGTTGTATTATAACATGAAACAATTCTTACAGGCGACTCTCCTGTATAAAAAACCTCGTTAGAAGAACCTTTTTTTCAATCGATTGATCGAAATTGTTCCAAAGCAAAACAATTAGGCTTGACTTTCGAGAAAACTGCATGTAAAACAGTGCTTCTTAAAAACTTCTTTCAGGTGCATACTTCAAAAAAAACAGAGAGTGAGACAAAACTTGTCTCACTCTCTGTTTCAACAGTCTAAGTTATACCCATTAAAGTTTTTCTTCAATTCCTGTATAATGTTTCATTCGTTGTTCATCGATTTTTTGTTGTTCAGGAATATGATCGGCTTCTGGTAAAGGTGTTTTTTTGTGTGTTGGATCATCTTTTTTTCGTTCTTGGGTCAGATCTTGCTCCTTGGCTTCTTTTTCTGCTTGTTGGTCTTCTAATTCATCGACTCTGGCTTTGTAGCGTTCATCATTTTCTTTTGCAGCTTCTGATTGTGCCCGTCCTTCATCTACCAGTTCATCTTTATTCAAGATCTCTCCTAGTTTTTCTTTTGCAGAACCGACTACTTTATCTTTTTGATTTTTAAAAGTCCCCATACCAATCCCCCTCTTTTCTTTATATTCAGCATAGCAAACTATCTAAATATACTCAAAGAAATCGATTGTTGAAGTCCGAGAGCCAACGTTCGATTTGACAAGTCAGTTCATCCTTACTACCGGAATTGTCAAAAACGATATCTGCTAATTTTTTCTTCTCTTCAATCGGCATCTGGCTTTGTATTCTTTTCTTTGCTTCGTCCAGTGTCAATTGATTTCTTTTCATCAAACGTTGCAATTGAATTTCTTCTGGAAGGTAAACGACTGCTACAGCATCCATTTCCTGTTCATAATGACCTTCAAATAATAAAGGGATATCAACGACAACTAAAGGATAATTTGCTTTTTGTTGCCTAATCTGTTCCGTAATCGCTTGACGGATAAATGGGTCTAATAAGCGATCAAGTTTTTGTCTTTGTTCTGTCGAATCGAAAATAATCTTAGCTAAAGCTACTCGATCAAGCGAGCCATCTTCTTGAAGGATTTCTTCCCCAAATTCTTGAACGATTGCCGCCAATCCAGGAGTCTGAGGTTGGACGACTTCACGGGCGATGATATCTCCATCGATCATCGGGATTTGGTGACGGCTAAAAACAGCTGCTGCAGTGCTTTTCCCAGTAGCAATCCCACCAGTTAAGCCTAAGACATAGCCTACTTGCTGATTTTTAGTCTTTGGCAATTTGGACAATAGTGCGTCCCCCTTTGCGCTACTTTTGTTTTGACGATCGGTGTATGACAACGAACACATGGTTGACCAGTCTGACCATAGACATGTAAAGCTACTTGAAAGTTACCTGACTCGCCTAGCGCATTGAGATAACTCCTGATCGTCGTTCCGCCTGCCTCGATTGCCCGAGACAACACGTCAATAATTGCTTTTCGTAACAACTCTGCTTCTTTGGGCTTCAATGTATCCGCTGGCTGTTCTGGATGGATCTTCGCTTCCCAAAGCGCTTCATCCACATAGATATTCCCTAAACCTGTTACTAATTTTTGATCTAATAATAATGGTTTAATCGCTTTATGAGATTTTTGTAAGCCTAAACGAAAGCCGTCTAATAAAAATGTATCTGGCAACGGTTCTGGACCTAATTTCATGATGCCTTTGTAAGCATCACTCGCTCCTTTTTCAACTAATGTCATTCGTCCAAATTTACGTACATCATGGTATCGGAGTTGGCTACCATCTTCAAAGAAAAAAATGACATGCGTGTGTTTATCGATCGGTTCATTTTTTTCAACAAATTGGTATTTTCCTTCCATACGTAAATGTGAGATCAATTCATAATGAGTCAAACGAAAAATTAAAAACTTGCCTCTTCGATCAATAGCCAGAATCTCTTCGCCAACTAACGAAGCTTCAAAGATTGCTGTTTCTGGTTGTTCAATGATTCTTGGCCATAAGACTTGGATTTTTTGGATTTTCTTTCCAACGACTAAACGAGACAAGCCTTTTCGTACAGTTTCTACTTCTGGTAATTCTGGCATGTTTTCACCTTCGACTTATTTGCTTTTTTATCTATTTATTGAACAGATCGGTTCAATAGCGGCAATCAGCTATTTCGCTTCATACCACGTCTTCCCCCAACTACTATCTGTAATCAATGGTACGTGTAAGGACACGGCATGTTCCATGACTTCACTTACTAATTTGTCTAATCGTTCTAATTCTGTTTCTGGCACTTCAAAAACCAATTCATCGTGTACTTGTAACAACATGGTTGCTGATAGTTTTTCTTCTTTTAAGCGTTTATCCAACTCGATCATCGCGATTTTAAGAATATCAGCGGCACTTCCTTGGATTGGGGTATTGATTGCTGTTCTTTCAGCAAAAGAACGTATATTATAATTTCGTGAATTGATATCAGGCAAATAACGTCTACGATGGTAAAGAGTTTCGACAAATCCTTGTTCCTTCGCTTCACGAACGATACGTTCCATATATTCTTTGACTCCAGGATATTTTTCAAAATACGTATCAATATACTGTTGTGCTGCTTTTCTTGTAATCCCAAGATTTTGTGATAAACCATAGTCAGAGATGCCATAAACGATCCCAAAATTGACTGCTTTTGCTTGACGACGCATATTTGGTGTAACATCTTCTGCTTTTTCAATCCCAAAAACACGCATAGCAGTACTTGCATGGATGTCTTGTCCTTCAAGAAAGGCTGCTTTTAAATGTTCATCATTTGAGATATGAGCTAAAACTCGCAATTCGATTTGTGAATAGTCAGATGAATAGATCAACCAGTCTTTTTCTCTAGGCACAAATGCTTGGCGAATCTTTCGCCCTTCATCTAAGCGGATAGGAATATTCTGTAAATTAGGATCTACTGAACTTAAACGCCCTGTTTGAGTCAATGTTTGAACATATCTGGTATGGACTTTTCCATCGGATTGAATGACTTTTAACAAACCTTCTACATAAGTTGACTGGATCTTGGCGATTTGGCGATACGTCAAGATGTCATCCACGATTGGGGCTTGTTCTCTTAATTGTTCTAAAACATCGACTGCAGTGGAATAGCCCGTCTTCGTTTTCTTGATCACCGGTAACCCCATTTTTTCAAATAAAATGACACCTAATTGTTTTGGTGAGTTTAAATTGAAGGATTCACCAGCCTCTTGATAGATTGTTTCCTCGATCTCTTTCAATCGATTGGAGAATTCGATTTTCATTTCTTGTAAACGAGAAGCATCAACTTTGATACCAGTGATTTCCATTTCAGCTAAGATGATTGAAAGGGGTAGTTCCATCTCACGGAACAAGGCCATTTGGTTTTTTTCTGTTAATTCTTGACTTAACTTAGGTGTTAAAACATTAATGGCAGATACTTTTCTGGCAAGGTGGGCAAAAAATACTTCTTCCTCTTCCGGTAATCCTTTTTTTGCCCCTTTTCCATAAATTGCTTCATCTGACTGCACTTCATGATAGCCATAATGGGCAGCGATTCCTTCAATATCCGTACTTTTCTCATTTGTATCAAGCAAGTAGGCACCAAGCAAGACATCAAAATCGATCCCTTTTGTTTTCGTGGCATACCGATTTAAAGCCACATAGGTCCGTTTGGCATCATAGACTTTTTTCAACCGTGTTGGATCAGCTAACCAAGCACAAAAAGCTTCGTTCTCAAATAACGCTAGATCATTCGTAACATAAATTTTTTGTTTCGTCCCCCAAGCTACACCCACGATATCTTCTGTATGGTAATTGTCTCCCATCATCTCCACATATAAAGCCATGTCAGTCGTGAACATGTCCTCATGGTATTCATGGACTACTTCAAATAGGATATCTTCAAGTTCTACTTCTTCCTCAACAAGGTCCAGCTTTGCCAGGAATTGTTTAAATTCCATTTCTTTATAAAATGGCACCAATTTCTCTAAGTTTTTCCCTTCATATTTCAATGAATCAATTGAGACTTCAACTGGCGCATCTGTATTGATCGTCGCTAATTGTTTGGATAAGAAAGCTTGTTCTTTATCATTGATCAAATTTTCTTTCATTTTGCTTTGTTTCATTTCATCAATATGCTCATAGATCCCTTCAACGGATCCATATTGTTTTAACAATTTGATTGCTGTTTTTTCGCCGATTTTCGTCACACCAGGAATATTGTCTGAAGCGTCTCCTGCCAAACCTTTCATATCAATGATTTGATTTGGAGTCAACCCATCATATTTTTCAGCCACATGTTCAGGTGTGTAACTTTCGATATCACTCACACCTTTCACCGTAATGTCTACTTTGATTTCATTACTAGCTAATTGAGTCAGATCTCGATCACCAGATAAAACAACGACATCAAATTCTTCTTTATTGACTTTTTCGGCTAATGTCCCAATGATGTCATCCGCTTCATAATTAGGTAATTCATAGTATTGGACACCTAGTCCTGTGAGTAATTCACGAATGTAAGGCATCTGTTCTTTAAATTCTCCAGGAGTTTTTGAACGGCCACCTTTGTATTCTGCATACATCTCGGTTCTAAACGTCGTCTTTCCTGCATCGAATGCAACTAATACATGAGTAGGTTGCTCTTTTTGCATCACATTTTCAAACATCGTGTTAAAAGCATAGATCGCATTTGTATGCAACCCATTTCTATTTTTAAACCGTTCTAATGAATTGTGTAAAGCAAAAAATGCGCGAAAAGCAACACTATTTCCATCTACAAGTAATAATTTATTTTTTGTCATCTGCCTAACTCCTTACTGTAAAGTTCTTATTTATTCTAACAAAGAATACTGAGGAAAGCGAAAAGAAAAACGCAAATTAGTCACTTTACTGGACAAAAAAGAGTGAAAAGACTCAATGCTTTTCACTCTCATAATTATTGTTCAATTGAACTGTCCATTCAATCGCCTAATTGTTGCGTCCGAAAATTCTTAAGAATGCTAAGAACAAGTTGATAAAATCAAGGTATAGTTGCAATGCCAAGAAAACGGCAATTCCACTGTGTGCTGTCCCATTTGATTCTATATAGATTGACCGGATCTTTTGGTTGTCATATGCGGTAATTCCTGCGAAGATTACGACTAAAAGAAGAGAAATAAACAACTCTACTGCGCTGCTTCGTAAGATAAAGACATTTAAGACCATGGCAATAATGACACCGATCAATGCGGCCATTCCGGCACGGCCGACACCTGTCAAATCTTTTTTAGTAACCAAGCCTACAACGGACATCCCTAAAAACATTCCAGTTGCTGTAATAAACGCTCTGGTAATGCTACCGATATCATACATCGCTAATGTGACAGCTAACGTCAGTCCATTCAAGAGCGAATACGCAATAAAACCACCAATAGCTAAACTTGGGTTTTTAGCTGCTTTAACGCCCAATACAACTACTAAAATCAACTCTACGATCCAGAGACCCATAAAGCCTAATGGGAAATTATTGATGAACGAGAAAACTTGTTGAGGATATACTTGTAATGCGAGATAAGAGATAATCGCACTTAATGCTAGACCTCCTCCTAGATAACCATAGACCTTAGCATAGAAGCGATTCAGTCCTGTTGAAATAGTACCTTGATTATTCATATGTTTCACCTTCACTTTCAAGAGTAATCTCTAATTCTGGTTCGACCGGTGGCTGAACCATCACTACTGCATCCAATACCCGATTTTCTTCGCTATTGTTTGCTTCGACAGAGATTGTCACGACATTTTTCATTTTGTCTACTTTGATAATATCAAACTGAAAAGTCAATGTTTGATAATGAAAAACTGGCTCAATAAAATTGACAGAAAAATTGACTACATGAGACCCAGGACCTGGCAAATGTTTTGAAATTGCACTGGTGATGATGCCCATCAACATGACAGAAGGCACAATCGGTTGTTGGTACTCCGTTTGTTTCGCAAAATCATGTTGGATGTATAGTGGATTCGCATCATTTGTTAGTCCTAAATACAATAACAGCTGATTGTCTTCAATCGATTCAGTTAAAGACAACGAGTCCCCTTCCTCCAGTTCATTGATGGTTTTTCCTAATTTACGTGGTTTACTTATGTTCAAGTTAGTAACCCTCCAGTTTATATATTGATCACTTCTTATTGTATCAAAACAGTCCAAAAAGGCAAGTTACACTGATTAAAACAAGAAAATATTAACGAAACTGAAAGAAGACAGCGATGTTGATTCCTCTTTTGAAAACCAGAAAAATCAAAAAATCTCTACCTGTTAAGTTTCATTCTTTAACAGATAGAGACTGCTTTACAAGCGACTACTTAAAAAAATAGATTACAATACATTCTTTGTCGTACTACTTAATAATTTTTCATACGCTTGTTCAAATTTTTGAACATCCCCTGCACCCATAAAGATAATGACAGCATCGTGGAAATCAAGTAAAGGAGAAACATTGTCTTCTTTGATCACTTGACCACCTTTTTTGATTTTATTGCCAAGATCTTCAATTTTAACATCGCCCTGTTCTTCACGAGCAGAGCCAAATATATCACATAGATAAACTTTATCTGCAAGATCTAGTGCTTCTGCAAACTCATCCATCAAAGCAATTGTGCGGGTAAATGTATGAGGTTGGAAAACTGCAATGATTTCTTTATCAGGGTACTTTTGTCGAGCCCCATCGATTGTTGCTTTGATTTCAGCTGGATGATGAGCATAATCATCTACAACTGTCATATCAGCTACGATTTTTTCGCTGAAGCGACGTTTTACACCTGGGAATGTTAACAATTCTTTCGCTACTTCTTCTTGGTCTAGTTTTTCAAAATAAGCAACTGCGATCACGCCTAATGCGTTTAATATATTATGTTTGCCAAAAGCAGGAACAGTGAAATGTCCCACAAATTCATCTTTGTGGTAAACATCGAAAGCTGACCCCGTCGTTGTGCGTTCGATATTCCGAGCTTGGATATCATCGTCTTCAGAAACACCATAATAATAGATCGGAACATCTGCTTCTAATTTTCTTAAGTAAGCATCATCTCCATAGGCAAAGATCGCTTTTTTCACTTGATTTGCCATTGATTGAAATGCGGTAAACACATCATCAATACTTGTATAATAATCTGGATGATCAAAATCAATATTTGTCATGATAACATAATCAGGCGAATATGCTAAGAAATGGCGACGATATTCACAAGCTTCAAATGCAAAAAATTCTGCTTCGGGATCGCCATGTCCTGTGCCATCACCAATTAAATAACTTGTTGGACGAATGCCAGTCAACATATGTGAAAGTAATCCTGTCGTACTCGTTTTACCATGTGAACCAGTCACTGCAATACTCGTGTAGTTTTGGATAAAGTCGCCGATAAAGTCATGATAACGAACAACTTCTAATCCCAACTCTTTCGCTCTTTGAATCTCCTCATGCGTATCTGGGAAAGCATTACCAGCAATGATCGTCATTCCAGGTTGAACATTCTCTGCATCAAAAGGCAAAATTTTGATATTTGCTTTTTCTAAATCCCTTTGTGTAAAGAAATATTTTTCGATATCTGATCCTTGTACTGGTAACCCTTGCTCGTGTAAGACAAGTGCCAATGAGCTCATTCCTGATCCTTTAATACCAACAAAATGGTATAATTTATTTTGATTTTCCATTTGAATCCTCTTCTCTTAAATATCATCCATTATTTTGTTTTCTATTACAACACGTTCCTCATTATCATATAAACCTAAAAAAATTTCAACCAAATATATTTGAAGAGGTTACTTACTTGAAAAATCGTTCAAATTTAAAAACTGGCTAACGCTCTCGTTTGGTCTACTAGGGATGATTTTCTCATGAACGCAAGAAAGTTCCTGAAACAGAAGAACGGATCCGTTGATAGGCTGACCAAACTTTTTGTGGGATGTCCACATGATTCATATAATTTTTCCCATTTGGTCCATAGCCCTGTTCATCATCCTTCAAACGAACCATTTCTCCTAAAACTAACGCATAGAAATAATCTTTCGACCATTGATCGTTCAACTCTGGCTGAGAAAAATGTAACTCTTCCGCTAGTTCAATTAATTGGGGAACAAATGGGACATAGTTACACCATTCTACTCCTGTGCCTTTCCAGACCTTCTCAAAAGTTGCTCTGGTACGTCGCTGTAATGTTGGATCATTCATAAGAAAAATCCGTTCAGGTAGAGCGCCCTTTTTTTGAAGGATCGTCAAGGCATGTTGTGCATTTTCCCCAGAGTTCGTCGAGGTTGTTTCTAAAATGAATCTTTCAGTTGGAATGCGGTATTTTTCTGTTAAGTAACGAAAACACATCTCACTTTCACTGAGTCCATCCTCAAATAAAACCCCTTGCTTTGCAAAATTTTGGCGAAGCACCTTAGTAGCATGTCCGATTCCTCCGACTAGAAAAATTTGCTGCACTTGTCCTTGCAAATACAGTTCAGCTGCCTTATCAGCAAGAATCGGTAAGCCATTGCCTGCTAGAATCACTATTGGTGCCGAATCATTTGTTCTTTGATCACTTGCATCAGCCAAAAAGGATAGCAAACAATTCCAATCTTTCAATTGTTCCCCTTGATTCGTCATGAGCTTTTTTCTCCTTTTTAAGATTTTTTACTTACTGGAAAGCTGTTCATTTGGCACTTTATCCAGTGTTTCCTTCCAAATCAAATGCCCTCGACATTTCCCGCAAACATAGCGTTTTGTATCGATTTTTCGCTTGCGGTAAATATCGGTTGTACAACTAGCACACTGATACCATTCAATTTTAGTCGTTTTCTTAGCAGAAAGAGCAGGAGCGTATCTTAAACCACCCGTTTTTTTTAGTAAAGCCTTAAAATCAGCATCTCGATGACGATAACCTTTATTAGCTAAATGCAAATGATAATGACATAATTCATGTTTAATGATTGCAACTTTTGTCGCTTCATCCACTTCTTGAAACATCTTCCAATTAAAATCTAAATGATGGTCGTTTAAGTGATAACGTCCCCCTGTAGATCGCAAACGAGAATTGAATTTTGCTTGATGCTTAAAGGGCAATGAAAAACTATCTAGCGAGATTCTTTCAACGAGTTGCTGCAATTCGATTTCTGTCACTTTATTTCGCCTCATAAGGGGAAAGCATCGTTAAACTGATTCTTCCTTTATTGACATCAACAGCTTCAATCCAAACTGTTACAACATCGCCTACAGAAACGACATCAGTAGGATGTTTAACAAATTTTTTACTTAATTTAGAAAGATGAACTAATCCGTCTTGCTTTACACCGATATCAACAAACGCGCCAAAGTCGATTACATTCCGTACAGTCCCTTTCAACTCCATCCCTGGTTTCAAATCTTCCATACTTAAAACATCTGAACGCAAGAGTGGGGCTGGCATTTCATCCCGCATATCTCTACCAGGTCGGGTTAACCCTTCAAGAATATCAGCTAACGTTGCTTCTCCTACAGATAATGTTTTGGATAAATGAGTGGAAGAAAGTTGAGATAGGGTTTCGATTGCTTCTTTTTTACCTAATGCTTTCTCTGATAACCCGTTGCTTTTTAGAATTTCTTTTGCAATTGGATAGCTTTCTGGGTGAATGCCTGTATTATCAAGAATGTTTTTCCCACCTGGTACACGGATAAACCCGATCGCTTGCTCATAAGCCTTTGGTCCTAAGCGAGGAACTTTTTTCAATTGCGCTCGCGTATCAAACGCACCATTTTCTTCTCGATAAGTCACAATATTTTGAGCAGTTGTTTTATTCAAACCAGAGATGTGTTGCAATAATTGAGGGCTTGCAGTATTAACATCCACACCCACTTGATTGACCACAGTTTCTACTACAAAATCTAATTGTTCCGCTAAACGTTTTTGAGAAACATCATGTTGGTATTGTCCAACTCCTACAGCTTTAGGGTCAATCTTCACTAATTCAGCTAATGGATCTTGCAAACGTCGAGCGATCGACACTGCACTTCGCTCTTCCACTTGGAGGTCAGGAAATTCTTTGCGGGCAATATCACTTGCAGAATAAACAGAAGCTCCCGCCTCATTCACGATCGCATAGTACGCTTTATGATCAGCTGATTTTAATTGTTCAGCAACAAATTGTTCTGATTCACGGCTAGCAGTACCATTTCCTATTGCGACCATATCTACTTGGTATTGGTTGATCAATTGAACAAAAGCAGGTCCTGCAGCTTCACGTTTCGCTTGAGAAGCAGGTTTATGCGGATAGATGACTTCAATTGCCAAAACTTTACCTGTCGCATCTACTACAGCTAACTTACATCCTGTACGATAGGCTGGATCGAATCCTAAAACGACTTTTCCTTTTAAAGGAGGTTGTAACAAGAGATTACGGAGGTTTTCTCCAAAGATCGCAATTGCTTGCTCATCAGCTTTTTCAGTTAATTCATTGCGCACTTCCCGCTCAATCGCAGGTTGAATAAATCGTTTGTAACTATCTTGATAAGCATTCCTAACAAACATAGTTGCGGGAGAAGCTGGGTTATTGATCAATTGCCGCTCCAAATAAGACAAAATAGGTTCCTCTTCCACTTGGAGTCCGACTTTCAAAATGCCTTCTTTTTCACCACGATTCGTCGCTAAAATGCGATGAGAGACGATTTTATGAATGGGTTCGGCATAATCATAATACATTTCATATACCGCTTTTTCATCTAACTCCTTCTTTTTAACGACACTGACATAAGAACCTTTATTGTAGGTATAGGAGCGTACCCACGTTCTGTAAGTTGCATTATCACTGACTTCTTCAGCAATGATTTCGTGAGCGCCTTGCAATACTTCCTCGACCGTATGAACTTCTTTTTCATCATTGAGGTATTTTTTTGCTTCTGCATAGACATCTTCATTGGGCAATTGACGAAGCCACTGGGCAAAAGGCTCTAATCCTTTTTCTTTTGCGATCGTCGCTTTCGTTCTGCGTTTTTGTTTATAAGGACGATACAAGTCTTCTACTTGTTGCATTTTAACTGCTAAAGTAATGTCTTTTTTCAATTCTGGCGTTAGCTTACCTTGTTCATCGATTAAACGAATCACTTCTTGTTTTCGTTTCTCTAAGTTTTCTAAATAAGCATAGCGCTCTTCAATTTCTCGAATTTGTACCTCATCTAAGCTACCGGTCATTTCTTTTCGGTAACGTGCAATAAATGGGACAGTATTTCCTTCGTTCAATAAATTCAATACGGTGGTAAGTTGTTTTGAATGATACATCGTTAGTTCTTTTTGAACTAACTGGACAATTGTTTGATTTAAATTCTCTGCCATCAATATACTCCCTTTTTAAGTTAAAGCCATTTTCATTATTCCCTGTTTCTAAATAAAAATGGTGGATTTTCTCACATACTTATTTATTTTATCATATTTGATAACAGTACTTATAGCAGCTCTCAGCAAAACAAATCAATCACACTAAAAATCCCCTATAATAGTTGAGGAATTTGAGTTTCCTCAATACTTTTATAAGGAATCATGTACTGTTATCCTGATCCATTAATTTCCTTGCCACGGTCCTTCAGTGTTTTGATACTCAATGTCTTGAACGATACCAGTTTCATCAAAAACCACACCATGCATCGATCCACCAAAGACTGCTCCACCGTCAATTCCGATTTTCTTATCGTGAATCCATAAATCTGTCGTTTCCATATCTCCGTGTAGCATAGGGGTAATGGTATGACCAAAAACGATTGTTTTTCCTGTATTATTTTTACCTTCATGGAAAGGTTCGCGGATCCAGATGAAGTCATGAGGGTTTGTATCATGCCAATCTTTTTTAGTTAAGTCAACCCCTGCATGGACAAAGAGATAGTTATGCCATTCATAATAGAGCGGCCGTTCACATAAAAGATCAATCAGTTCGCCATATCGTGAGCGAATCATCAACGCAATCTCTGTGGGCGAATACTCTTCAGTTGACCCAGGGTGTAAAAGACTGTCAAATGTTTCTTTGCCACCATTCCGTAAATAGGGCTCATACCAGTCTTCAGGACTTTGGAGGAACTGCAAAAAGTACTCTTCGTGGTTTCCTCGAAGATAAATCGCGTTATTTTCTTTGACTAGTTGCATACCTAGTAAAAAACATTCTTTCGTATTAGGGCCTCTATCATTCAAATCGCCCATCAATACTAATTGATGATTTAATGGATCAAATTCGTTGACCAATTTTTTAAAGAGATCGTATTTTCCATGAACATCGCCAATCGCATACACCCACTTTTTCATGATGAAACTCTCCCTTTCTATTGTAGTATAACGTATCTTTCGAATAGATTTACACTTATCAAAAAGGTTTTTCCCTTTCCTATACTGATTTTCTCAATAAAAAGAAAAAAAGACAAGCCAAAAATAAAGATAGCAAAGGAATTCCCTTATTCACTCAGGGCTCAACTAGAGCTAGGTGATTGGAGAACAGCTTCTCCCGCTATGTTTATTTTTCAGCTTGTCACTAAATGCTAGTTAAAAAAAGCAGCTAATTTTTCTTCTACTTCTTTTTCAGACAGTTGATGCTCTTTGATGTAGCGGTTTTGTGGATGTTTTGCGCATTCGATCGAACAAGAACCTAAATGTTTTTCTTCATTTTCAACAGAAGTCAACATCTGACGATTGCATTCAGGATTGCCACAATTGATGTAGCGTTCGCAAGGCGTACCGTCGAACCAATCTTTGCCTACGATTCGTTTATCCACTTGATTGATATCAACTGCAATACGTTCATCAAACACATACATCTTACCGTCCCACAATTCTCCTTGAACTTCAGGGTCTTTTCCATAAGTTGCGATCCCGCCGTGTAGTTGACCAACATCTTTGAAGCCTTCACGGACTAACCAACCAGAAAATTTTTCGCAACGAATCCCACCAGTACAATAAGTAACCACTCGTTTTTCCATAAATTCTTCTTTATGATCACGGATCCATTTAGGGAGTTCCCTAAAGCTTCTAATATCAGGACGAACAGCCCCACGAAAATGTCCTAGATCATACTCATAATCATTTCTGGCATCAATAACAACAGTATCTTCATCTAAAATTGCCTCTTTGAATTCTTTTGGTGAGAGATAATCTCCTGTCAATTCGTGAGGATCGATATCGTCTTCTAATTTCAAAGAAACAAGTTCTGGTCGTGCACGAACAAACATTTTCTTAAATGCGTGGCCTTCACTTGGATCAATTTTAAAAAATGTATCAGCAAAACGCTCGTCTTGATGCATCATCGCCATATATTTTTCAGTTTCTTCGATCGTTCCAGACAATGTGCCGTTGATTCCCTCTTTGGCAACTAAGATTCTTCCTTTTAAATTCAACGATTTACAAAAGGCTAAATGTTCCTTCGCAAATTGCTCTGGGTCTTCAATGGTTGTGTAGTTGTAATAAAGTAATACTTGGTAATCCATGTTTTCTTTCCTTCCTTCTCTTCTCTCCAGAATAGTATAAAAAAAGTAAGGTTCGTTTGACGATATTTATGCTTGTGTATTTATGTTCAAACTCTTCAGTTAACATAATATAATTATCGTTTTTTAATTTAGGCAAACTTTACTACATAAAAGATGGAATAAGATGACCTCAACGATGGAATGACCATTTACAGAAACTAGGTTCTACCAAGTGAAAAACACCCACTCTACTAGTCGCTAAACATTACCTGTTTAACTACTAGTAGAATGAGTGTCTGAAGACTACCTTCAAATCATTTCTTTATTTCCCTGTTACTGCAAAATAATTACCATCAGGATCGGCAAAATTAAATACGTATTCTTCACCTAACTGGACTAATTCGCCTAATACCGTACCTTGTGCTTGCATTTTCTTATATAAATCAAAAATATCATCGCTATAAAACATCAAGGATGGGGAACTTCCAGCAACTTCTGGGGAATGTTGTTCAATGAATTCCCGATCGTATAAGACAAGTGAAGTAGTTGCTTTCTCTGATTGGGCGATTTCTACAACCAGTGTGCCATCCATTTCTTGACGATCTAATTCTTTGAATCCAACCGCAGTCCAAAAATCAACGTTTTTTTTCACATCATCAACATATAACATGATTTTCATTTCATTGGTAAACATGTAAATCCTCCTACATTTCTTCGTTTTAGAAGTCATAAGCTTAACTATTTTAGCATACGGAGATCGGAAAAGCTATCTTCACTCCATCTTTATACTCTTATACTTGCCCTTATTGTCATAGTTTTTGGAGTGGATGGAATCTCGTTTTCACTTTTCGGAATAAAATAGATTCTCTGTATCAATCGCTTATAAAAAAAAACAGATCCCGTCTCAAAGACGAAATCTGTTTTTGGCTTATAACTAAGCATTGACATCAATGACTTTTGAATCATCTTTGATTGCTTCACGATCCAAGTCCTTAATTCTAGCACTTGTGACAATCCCGGCAACCATACTGCCACTGACGTTCGTTGCTGTTCGAGCCATATCAATCAATGGTTCTACTGAGATAACTAAGCCAACGATGGCAACTGGCAAATTCATCGCCCCTAAGACGATCAATGAAGCAAACGTTGCGCCACCACCAACACCGGCTACACCAAATGAGCTGATCGTGACGATTGCAACTAACATCAAGATAAAGCCAATACTAAAAACATCAATTCCAGCAGCTGGAGCAACGATCGTGGCTAGCATCGCTGGATACACACCTGCACAGCCGTTTTGCCCAATTGATAAACCAAAGCTGGCTGAAAAATTCGCTGTTGCTTCATCCACACCTAACGCTTTGGTCTGTGTTTCGATATTCAATGGCAATGCCCCTGCACTTGAACGTGAAGTAAAAGCAAAGCTCAATACTGGAAAAGCTTTTTTAAAGTAGTCAAACGGATTGACTTTCACTGAAAGCAAAATCAATGAATGAACAATCAAGACTGCTAGTAAAGCAACATACGAAGCAAGTACGAATTTTCCTAAATTGATAATGGCAACAAAATCACTAGTAGCCATCACATTCGTCATCAACGCAAAGACGCCATATGGAGTCAAACGTAAAACTAAGGTAACGATACGCATAACGATTTTATATAAACTATCAATCAAATTGGCAAAAAATTCTGCTTCTTTCGGTGCTTTTCTTTTGACTCCTAGATAAGCAATCCCGACAAATGCAGCAAAAATCACAACACCGATCGTACTTGTTGCACGTGTACCAGCTAGATCAGCAAAAACATTTTTAGGGATGAATGATAATATTTGTTGCGGAATCGTTAATCCTTGGATACTCTCTTGGCGAGTGGCTAATTCCGAGATTCGAGCTGTTTCTGCTGCGCCCTCGGTAAACTTTGCTCCTTGAAGACCAAATAATATGGTAGTACCGATTCCAATCAATGCAGCAATTGCTGTTGTTGCAAGCAGTGAGGTTAATACTGTTGCACTGATTTTACCTAATTTTTCAGAAACTTTCATTTTTGTAAATGCGCCAACGATCGAGACGAATACTAATGGCATAATCAGCATTTGTAAGAAGCCGACATAGCCTTCACCTACGATATTGATCCATTCCATTGATTGACTGATGACTTGGTTATCTACTCCAAAAATCAATTGTAATAAGCCACCAAATACGATTCCGATAGCTAGAGCTGTATAAACCCTTGTTGAAAATTTTGCATGGCGCTTTTGCATGCGATAGAAAACATATAATAATACCGCAAAAACTAGAACCACTAAAACTGTGATGAGTGTTGTCATTTTACTCCTCCTCTAATTTTTAATGACAAGTCCATCTAAGGAAGTAAAGGTTCCCGAAAATGATTCTTCAATCATTTTCCTGAAAATATTTTTTTCAGCGACTCGTTCATTCTAGACTATTTATGTAAAAAATACATTCGTTTTGCTTACAATTAGTAATAGAAAAAAACCAGTAGTGATAGCCTTTGACTATCACTACTGGTTTTAAGCACGTTTTATGCTTCATTTTCTTCTTTTTCAGATTGAAAATTTAGTTTCACGCCTGGTTGATCCAATGCAATCTCAGTTATTTCATAGGCCATTCGTTTGACGATATCAAATAATGGCGCAACTAGCTCATCCACTTCTTCTTGTGTGACATCATTTTGTCCTTCAATCTTTCGATTAAGGATATGGTTAATTTGACTCACGCTTCCTGATAAAACATATGTATCAAAGACTAAGCGAAATTCTAAACGTGCCCCTACGATACTGTGTTCTTTCGGATAGTTCTCAATCGTCTCTTTCAGAGGAGAAAATCCTACTTTTAAATCTGTTTCAACTTCTTGATCAGGCCTTTTAAAATCATAGTGAAATGCCTCTACTACTTCTTTTTGTCTTTTGATTTCCATTTGATCACTCCTTATTCAAATTATAACATACCTCACTTTGAAAGAGGATACTATTTTATTGCTTTCTCCTTGATATCAAGGATTTTTAAGAGTTCATCTACAACATAATCGGCAGGAATATCTTGTAAAAAATGATCAATATCATACAAACAAGTCAAGACTCCTGCATTCTTACCAGCTTCTATATCTAAACGACGATCACCAATCATGATCGTTTCCGACTTTTTCAATTGATGTCTTTGGATCAAATGATTTAATGAGTCGGGCGCTGGCTTACGAGGAAAATTCCGATCAATCCCAATGACATCTTCAATTAAATCAGTTAGATCAAACTGTTCAAGTAATCCCCAAGTTGAGGATGAGAGTCGATGGGTCAAAATAAAATGCTTTGCACCTTGGCTTTTCAATGATCGTAACACTTCTTGGGTGCCTGCAAAAGGCTTGGAAATTTTCTGACTCGCTGCTTCATAACGATGAAACAAGGGTGTAAATTGTTCTTCTGGTAATTGGTATTCTTTGATTAGTTGACGGGTAGAAAATTTCTTCATAATCGGATAAATCGTTTCTTGATCCGCTAAGATACCTAACGCAGCCATTGCTTGAAGCGCTCCATCGACCATGGCTGGATAAGTATCAAATAATGTTCCATCAAAATCCCAAACATAATTTTTTATCATCGTAACTTCTTTCCTTTAAATCTATTCATATTCCCACAAAACATGTCCCTCTTATAACAATTCTTTTCCGAGGATTTCTAACTCTTTATTTAAAGTGTATTGAATCGGTTGCGCATTCGGGATATCAATCGTATCCAACTGATTTTCTGGTACATCTTCTAAGTATTTAGTTAACGCACGTAAGCTATTCCCATGTCCAACCACTAAGACATTTTTACCAGCTAATAAGTGTGGTGCAAGTTCATCTTGCCATAAAGGAACCACGCGCTCAACTGTCATCTCTAAGCTTTCACCATGGGAGAGCAAACGTGGATCTAAAGAATCATAGCGTCGATCAAAATGGTTTTCTGATACGAGTGGCGGAACTTCTCGATAGCCACGACGCCATTTTTTGACTTGTTCTTCGCCATATTCTTTTTTCATCTCCGTTTTATTTTTACCAACTAATGCCCCATAATGTCGTTCATTTAACCGCCAAGTTTTTTGGACGGGAAGATACAATTGATTCATTTCTTCTAAAGCTAACTGTGACGTTTTGATTGCTCTTTTTAGTACAGATGTATAAACGATATCAAAAACCAGTCCTTGCTCATTCATTTTTCGTCCAGCTTCCGTTGCTTGTTGCATCCCCTTTTCAGTTAGCGCAACATCTAACCAGCCAGTCCAATAATTTTGAAAATTGGCTTCACTTTCACCATGTCGTAATAAGACTAACTTCATCCTCTTCACCTAGACTTTCGTTTCAAATTGGGTACCGCATTTTTGACAAGTCACTCGAATTCGTCCTTTACCTCGTGGCGCTCTTTGCTTTTGGTGACAAGTAGGACAAGAAAAAAACGTGTACTCCATCACTTTCTTTGAATTTTTTGGCTTTCTCAACTGAGAAAACCATAATTTTATTTGATTCGATTTTTCGATGAATTTACGATTTTCATTTATTCTTACATAGATTTTCTTCGATAACAATCGAAATACGATCAGACCGAGTAATCCCCAAAATAAGAAATAACCGATTGAAAAAGGAAGTAAAAATTGAAACAGACGAAAGAATAGTGCCAGAATCAACAATACTCGGTTCAACGAATCAAATGTTGCATAACGTCCTTGCATCACTTGGTTGTATTTTCTTTTGTATTCAATCAAGCGTCTTAACCAAATTTGTGCCATCGTAACTCCTCCTGTTGCTCTTATTATGGCAAAAAAAAGCAAAAAGAAAAAGCTTTAATTCGCTTTTTCCATTGTTAATTGATGAAGTGCATTCCGATTCTTCATAAAGTCAATCACGATGACTTTCTTTTCCTGCGCTCTTTGGACGACACGAAATGTATCCGCTAACGGTAACGTGAGCTTTCTAGAAGGCACTTCCTTCAAGCGAACAAATCGGCGAATCAGCGTTAAGAATTGTGTTAATTGAATCGATGTATGAACTAAATCAGGATATTTTTTTAATAATTGAGTTGTCTTTAATAAATGGCGTTTTTTACCAATTTCACTTAAAAAACTTTTTAAGATTTTTTGTTGCCGTTGAAAAATTGAAAACGAATCTTTCTCATCAATTTTATAACGCATTTGTCTTTGAAGTTCACTGACCGTTAACTGTATCAACTGGCCGTTCTCCTTGATTATCAAGCCATTTGGAAATAGCTCTGTTACTGCCTGATCCCAACTTGTCAATGAAAGCTCAAGGTAATCTTTCACAGGTAAATCAAGTTCTCTATTAAAAAAGAGCAAAAGTGCAGTTAACCCTTCTGATTGATAGATTTCTCCTAGTGTTTGACCTTCTAAATGAAACTCTGGCGAAAAATGCAACAAAGTTTTCCCCTTGTTTAACTGAACATAAAGAAAGGTCGAACGGTTGATGACTTGATCCTTTAGCACCACTAAAAAATTCATTTTTCTCCCCCTTTATCATTTTTAACATAGCATATTTTTAAAAAGTTGTCTGGTAAAAGAGGAGGGTTTCATAAAAATTTAGTAATTCATCAAATTCTCCTTAAAACAATGAAACCACCTGAGCGATTGCAGATTCACTCCTCTTTTTCCATCAATTCTTTCATCTCGATCACTTCCCGATATTGGTGGATTTTAGTGATCCCAATGACTTTATCGACATCAATACTAAAACAGATACCATTTCCTGGAACATCAATGTTGATTCCCTGACCAATCGTCTCCATGACTTGATTGGTTAAACTATCAGGTACGAGGGTTAACACAATATCTTTTTCAGGTGAGATTTCCAGACCTAAAAAATTACTAGAATCATGAATCCCTGATCCACGCCCATGGAGTATCGTACCTCCAGCTGCTCCGGCGGTTTTTGAAAACTTAATCACTTCGTACCCCATTCCCCCATCAACAATCGTGACGATCATATTCAGATTCAACGCTACAGGATCTTTCATTTTTTTCCCTCCAACTGTTGTAATTTGTGTTTGGCTTGTTTATCTTTTTCATCTTTCCTTTTGTAGATATAGCCTAGAACCAATGTCGATAATATGGGCGTCAATGCAATCATAGCCACTACTCCAAATCCATCAATAATCGGATCTCTTCCTTCAATTTGCGTGGCGATTGCCACACACATCGATAAAATGAACGTGGAACACATGGGGCCAGTCGCTACCCCTCCATTATCAAATGCCATAGCAAGAAAAATTTTATCAACCTTGCGCCCTAAAATGAAAGCTAAGCCATATCCTGGAATCAAAAAATAGTAGAGAGAAAACCCAACTAATAAACGCCACATAGATAACCCAACTGCTAAGCCAATCCCAATAGAGATGACTGCTAACATGATTTTTGCTTTGATTCTTCCCTCACTCAATTCTTCCACTTGTTTAACCATGACATGGATCGCTGGTTCTGCGAAACCAACTAAAAACCCCATCAAGAACCCTAAAGGTATCAAAAGCTGATTATGTTCTAAACTAGCAAGTACACTACCTAGATGTTGTCCAACAGGAACGTAAGCCAGATCGACACCATGCAGGAATAAGATCAATCCGACAGTAGTGATCAAAAAGCCCTTGATAATAGCCCAGAAACGTTCTTTACTCATCTGAAAGCTCAGGAAGTTCATGACTAAGAATAATAGTATGATCGGCGATATGGCGATTAACACCTCATAGGAAATGATTTCTATTCCCGAAAATAATTCTTGGACTATCTTCATTGAAAAATCACCCCTAAAATCATTACTGCCAGAATTGGACCTAAAGATGCAATCCCAACCATCCCAAAGCTATCATTGGCACTTGTTTCTTGACGAATCATACTAGTCAGTCCGCCAGCTAATGCTAGAATAAAAGGAACAGTAATCGGTCCAGTCGTAACGCCTCCAGAATCAAAAGCAATCGGCATAAATTCATTACTTGTAAAAAATGAAGCGACTAATACACCAACATAACCAATCGCCATCAATTGATAATAAGATAATTTGAAGACAACCCGTAACAGAGCAAACGCTAAAAAGACACCTGTGCCAACGCTTACAATTCCAATTAACAAAACTCGGCCAATCTTTCCTTCAGAAATCTGATTGACTTGTTGTCCCAACACTTGAACGGAAGGTTCTGCGATCGTGATTACAATTCCAATCATAAATCCTAAAGCAATGAGGATTGTGAGACTTTTCTTTTTGATCATATATTTTCCCACTAATCGCCCGACTTCCATCATCGAATAATCGGCGCCAAATAAAAATAGTGTCATGCCAATCATCATAATCCCTGCCCCAAACAAAAAAGAAATCATTTCATCTGAGTCAAGCGGTGAAAAAATAAAAGTTAAAATAACAATTAAAAGTGTCATTGGTAAAATGGCGATAACAACTTCTTTTAAATTTTTTAGCATATATCCTCCTCCTTTACTCTATTTTACCTGATTCCTTCACAAGTTACGAGCAGAACAGGTAAACGCTGTTATTTTTTTCAATAAAAAAATACTCAAATATGACATTACCGTAAAAAGAAGCCAAATTGAGCGAAAATCAAACTTGGTTTCGGCTCCTTTGGCTTCTCTTTATGTTATAAGCAACCCTGCTACTTCAAAATCAAGAATGAAAAACCATACGAGCCTTTCAATTTTTGGGGCTTGATTCTGAAAAGGAAGGTCTGCTGTTTAGCAAGGTACTCAAAAAACATCTGGAGCTTAGCGTCCCTTTTGTTTCACTCTGAAAAAGCAATCACAAAATAAGTACTCAGCTCTAAGACAAGGAAGCAATCAATTGTTTTCGAAATGCTTCGTATTCGTCTGCCTGTTGATTAAACAAACGCTGGTTGCTTGTGTGGCTATCTTGCATCCATTCTTTTGGTTCGCTGCTGCCTAGAAATGCATCTAACAATTGTTGTGTGACAATCGGATTCTTTTTCACTGCTTCTTTGACCAGGTAAAAATCTTCAATTCCTCTTTGCAATTGTTTGTAACGTAAAGACAACAATAACTGTCCAGAATAGCTAGGATAAATGAGACAAGTATCACCGATCGGTAACGAACTAGTATTATAGCGGATATCTTCTCGCACATTTTCTGGCCAGCAATTATATGCCCAACGCAGCATACCATCTGTTTTGAAGCAATGCGCTAAAATTCCTTGGATACGAGTCTCTAATAATGAGCTGTGTAAAAAGGTATTCGGACGATCAGGATAATTACAAATATAATATTGTGTCTTTCCTGGATGGCTTTGTGTTAACTGCTGATAATGGTTGCACGTACAATAAAAAGAAGTGACCGGAAAATCGACATCTGGCAGCAATTGTTCCAAGACGTTTTCTTTATCAAAAGCGACTTTTATCTGAACACTAGTATCCACTGACTTTAATTCTGCTAATGAAGCTTTAAAGGTGTCTATTTCGTGAATCTTCGGCTCATCAGAGATAATCCTGACTTTGTCCCATACCCCAATCTCTTTGAAATGCTCAAATAATTGGTTGAAATAGGACTTCAATTCATTTTTGTTTTCGATGAATCCGATCTTTTGCAAGGCTTCATCAAAATAGCGAACCACAATTTTTTCAGGGTAATCTAACTGTTGGATCAATGGGAAGAATGGTACTTGCCACACACCTAACAAACCAAAGACGTTGATTTCTTGATCGATACCTGCTTCTGCCATTGTTTGAAGATAGCGATCTAAAATGGTGAAATCACACGTCAATTCTCCTTTGAGATCCTTTTTGACTTTAATCATCGAGTACTCATAAAGATTCGCTGGATAGTCTTTGACGATATAATTAAACCAACCTTTCCAAGGGATCTCGCCTGCGATCACCGTTACCGCTTTTTGCCCAATAGCTGCTAAACTGGAAGCCATTTCGCGAATCAATCGGAAATGAGTCTCACTCCAAAGTGGGACTTGAAAACTTCTCGCTAAATTAGACGGTTGTTGCCAGATGTCCAAATTAAATTTCTGAGTCACGTTATCTGGAAAACAATAATCTGAAACGTCAATCATTAATTTTTTCGTCACTACTTCTTCGTCACCGGCTGTCAAATATGAACGGTAAACTGTTATTTCTAGTGAATAGCTGCCAGACTTGATTTCAGTATCCAAAGGAAATTCCAGATAAATTGGCGCATAACGATCGCCTGAATAAGTTTTCACTGTTTGTTCTAACAACTTATCCGCATACAATATATCTTCGTTGCCTAAATAATAGTCAATAAATTGAGCTTTTACTGGTAACGAGGATTCGATAGCGATACGATAAATCGGTATCTCAATAGCATCTGGTATCGAAAATTCATCCGATAGTACGAAATGGTTTTTTCGCCCGTCATGAAGTAGTAACTGACAAGCATTTTTACTGTTCTTATAAAAAGTTAACTCCGTAAGTTCCTGAGGCTGTTCAGCCGTCAGACGATTGGTCGCTTTATAACTTTCATGGACAAGGTAAGCTTGCATTCAATGCTCCTCCTTTGGTCGATTCAATCCATCGATCAATTGTTCAAATCGTTCATTCGTCATTTGATCTGGAATCATTCGCCGCAATTGCTTTAAATTAAGTCTTTTTACTAATTTGAAACGACTAGGATCTTGCCAGCTAGGGAAAAATCGTTGGAGAACTTGCTGATTTTCTGCCTCTTTTACGAGTTGAAAAATCGGTATGTCGATGATCTCTCTGGTCGATAATTCGTTGCCTTTTTCTTGTTCTTCCCACTGTGATTCCATCCATTCCATCGCAAATGGAAACCAGCGAGCAAAACGTTCGTCTGTCACTTCATCAGATGTGCGGTACCACTTAGTTGCCAAAGAAAGTCCATGAGGTCCTTTTTGAAAAATATGTGATTCAAAAGGAACATCATTTTCTTCTAACGCACGTAAATATAGTAAGGAATTTTCGATAGGAACGATCGAATCTTCAAATGTGGAAAATAAAAACGTCGGCGGCGTATCACTCGTCACGCATTCTTCCAAAGAAGGAGCCGAAATACCCATGACCTCTGAAAAAGAAGAGAGGATAGCTGGATAACCTAATAAACATAGAGCGGGTTTAGTCGCTAACATTGTCGACATGGCTGCTGCTAAATGCCCACCTGCTGAAAAGCCAATGACCGCAATCTTATGACGATCAATCTGCCATTCTTCCGCACATTCTTGAAGTAATTCCATTGCTTTTTGTCCATCAGACAATGCTTTTTGAAAATGACGATGTTCTCCTACATGATAATGTAAAACACCTGCATGATAGCCCTTTGACAGAAAGCTTAATGCGATCGGTTCCCCTTCTCTTTCACTACAAAAAGAATACCCACCCCCAGGAATCACTAAAATAAACGGACGTTTTTCGATTGGCTGCGATTCAAACAATTCTTCTTGTAAGTAAAGCTTGAGACCGGTATTTGCCTTGCGATCAAAAATAATTTCTTTTGTTCTCATTGCTTCATTCTCCTAAGCCATTTTCCTCAATCACTTGTTGATACCAATAAAAGCTATCCTTTTTATACCGTGCTAAATCGAGTAACTCCTCATCGGTCCGATTGACATAGATAAATCCGTACCTTTTATTGATTCCTTCATGGGTACTGATCAAATCAATCGCACTCCATGGGCAATAACCGATCACCTCAACGCCATCTTCAATCGCTAAAGCCATTTGCTGGATGTGTTGATGTAAATAATCAATCCGATAATCATCATGGATTTTCCCGTCAATGAGTTGTTCTGATGCACCGATCCCATTTTCTGTCACCAAGAGTGGTAAGCGATAGCGAGAATAAATTTCATTTAAAGTAAAACGAAACCCTTCTGGATCAATAGGCCAGCCAAATTCCGTCATTGGTAAATGTGGATTTTCGACTGTTTGAAAGAATCCTGGAATCCCAAAACCTGATTGCTGATCTATTTTTTGTTCTTTGGCAAAATAACTGGAGACGGTCATTGTATTATAGTAGTTAAAAGCAATGTAGTCTCCTGTTCCTTCTGCTAAAATCGTTTGATCTTCTGCAGTAATCACTGGTGCCGCACCAATCTTCTCTAATAAATGCCAAGCATTATGATTGTACTTCCCAAAAACAGCAACATCTAAAAAGAGCCAATTTCTAAGCGCACTCATATATAAAGCGGCCATCTGATCCTCTGGTTTATCTGAAGCAGGATACACACTAGCGATGTTAGGTGCTGGTCCAATTTTGCCGTTATAATTTCCTTTGTGGTAATTACTGGTCACGAGGGCTTGTGCGACTAACATATGATGGTTTTCATGGAATTTTTCTTTCATACTTTTATTACTTGTCCCAATTACAGAACCAGCCAATGCCATGACATTTTGTTCATTGATTGTTTGCCAAAGTGGAACATCTTGCCCAAAATGGTCAAATAATACCTGACAATAATCCGCAAAAGCTTGAATCGTTTCTCTATTTTCCCAACCACCTTTTTCGGCAATGGACGCAGGCAAATCAAAATGGAAAACAGTTGCGATTGGTTGGATATCATTTTCTTTCAATAACTCAATCAAACGTTTGTAAAAAGCAATACCAGCTGGATTCACTTTTCCATTAGGCATTACACGACTCCATGAAATCGAAAAACGATAAGCTTTTAGTCCTAACTCTTTAAATAAACGGACATCTTCTTCCAATCGATGGTAGTGGTCAGAGGCAACTTTAAAATCAGTCGTTCCTTCTGGGATAGACTTGATATCCTGAACAGATGGTTCTTTCCCCTCTTCATTCCAAGCGCCTTCTACTTGATAAGCACTGGTAGAAGCTCCCCATAAAAAATCTGTTGGAAATTTATTTTTCATCTTCATTCTCCTTTATGGCCGCACCAATTAAATTGGCATCTGCTTGAAATTTTGCTGCTTCAATCGTCAATGGTTGTAATGTTTTTTTGATGATTGGTGCTACTGTAAACAGCTCTTGATAAGCTTGTTGAATCGTCTGGATCAAATATTCTTGTTGACTGATTCCTCCACCAATGACGATCTTTTCAACATCTAGCAGCGTTTGAACATTGAAACAAAGAAAAGCAACCTGTTTACAATAATCATGAAATAAAGCTTTGGCTGACTCATTCTCACTGTCTTTTAAGGCAGCAAAGACCTGTTCGCCCTCGTTGTCTACTTTTAATAATTCAGCTAATTGTTTGATCAACCAAACAGCCGACAGTCCCATACCTACAAACGAGTCTTGACCAGTAATCTGACGATCACGGATCATAAAGCTAATTTCACCGGCTTGCATGTGCGTTCCTTTATAAAGCTGTCCATTGATACAAATGCCCATGCCAACTCCAGTTCCCAAAATAATTGCTGCGGCTTGTTGGATCCCTTTTAAATTGCCATATTTCATTTCACAGGAAGTAGCAGCTTTGGCATCATTTTCAACGAACACTTCGAAATTCTCCAACTCTAAAAACGATTGCAATTGGAGTTGATCCAGATAAGGAACAGCACCGCCGAAGCGAACTGTCCCAGACTGATCAACCGATCCAGGTACTGAAAAAGCAATTTTATGGAATGATTGGATTTCTTGATAGTCACGAATCATTTGTGATAATAATCGTTGAAATTGCTCTTTGTCTGAAGGTGTTGGAAAACGCTTTTTAAAAGAAACTTCATTCTGAGAAATCAGAGCGGTCTTGATCATCGTCCCTCCAATATCAATCCCTAAAACGACCATTTGCTCTCCTCCATTATGCTTGAACTTCTTCTGCAATCACACCAGCCATCTTTTCTTTTGCTTCCTTAGCTTTGGCTTCTGCTTTTAATTCTAATTCATACTCTTTTTTGTCAGCAATCTTGATAAATGGATACCACATCAAGATCCCGATACCCATGCAAATAACCATCAAGATTGTATAATTTATCCCACCAGAAAGTGGCATCTTAACAAAAGTTGGTGTCGTCCAAGGCAATAAACTTATCATTGGGTTCAATGAAATCGGTAAAATGGTTGTGGTTAATCCCCACGTCACAAAGCCTGCGATCAACTGTGTAAAGACTTGTGGAATGAAAAACAATGGGTTTAAAATAATCGGCATACCAAACATCAAGGGTTCCGTAATGTTGAAAATGGCAGGAATCACGGATAATTTCCCAAGTTGTTTCATTTTGGCAGATTTACTACGAATCATAAAGAACGTCACAAATCCCATGAAGCCTGCAGCGTACATTCCCATGTAGATCACAGAAGGAATCAAGTAAGGCAAAGCTTCATTTTTTTGGAAAGCTGCGATATTTGAGACAACCATCGTCATACTGATTGCTCCTAATGGTCCTTGTAAAACTGCGTTGTGAATCCCAAAGAACCAAAGGACAGCTAATACTTCCATGATAATAATAATTGATAATGGACTAGCAACCAACGCGTTAAGCGGTGCATTGATCACATCGATAAAGAATTGGAAAATCGAGCCAGATTTTGTCAAACCAAATAAGATACGCAGAATAAATACAAAGACAAAGATGATTGTTACAACAAAGACCGGTGCCAATGATTGCGTAACCATCGGAGGTACGCTATCTGGTAATTTAAGCACAATATTTTTTTTCGATAGATAAGCATAAAGTTGAGTAACCACTAACGCAACGATCATTCCAATAAACAAGCCTTGTCCGCCTAAGAAATCTAAGCGTAATGCTGCAATCGTAGAGTCTACAGCCTCTCCATTTTGCATAGCCATTGTTGCGACAGTTTGAGGCATCAACATCACAAAACTAGCTAAAGAAATAATTGCTGCGTTTCGCTCATTCGTCCCCAGTTGTTTTGCATAAGAAAAAGCCAGACTATAAACGACATACAATGAAAATACCCCAGTTGCACCATTTGTAATAGCTTCTACATGTGGGTAAATACCTAATGAAGTCAAATAATCGATCCAACCAGGAATTGGGAAGTTCCCTACGATCGTAATCAGCGCAATCCCCAAAGTGATTGGACTCGTACGAATAAACCCTTCCATCAAAGCAGCTAACACTTTATTTTGTTGTAATTTTTGCGATAATGGTAATAACTTACTTCCTAAAAACGCTTCTAATTTTTCCATCGTAATCCCCCTATTGTTTATATTCCCATGTGGTAACACTTTCTAACCCGTCGACATTTAAATAAAAATGGTAGACACCTTCTTCTATCCAACTATTTCCATTATTATCAAAGATAGCTAAGTCAGAAATTGGAATATTGATTCTTGCTTGCTTTTCTTGATTTGCTTCTAAATAGATTCGCTGACTGCTGACCAATCGTTTTTCCGGTTGGACAATCGAAGCATATTCTTGATGAAGATAAAGATGTGTCACAGTTTCTGCTGAAACATCCGATCGATTTTTCACTAAATAATTGATCTCAATAAATTGGTCTTTTTGCTCACTTCTCAGTAATTGACTTTCGAATGAGGCGTAACTCATTCCCGCTCCAAATTTGAATAGCGGATCATTGGATTCATCGATATATTTTGAGACAAAACGCTCAGAATGATTGCTTGTTGATATTGGTCTGCCTGTGGAGGTCTGAGCATAATAAATCGGTAGTTGTCCTTCACTTCTAGGAAACGTCATCGATAGACGAGCAGAAGGACTGACTTTACCAGCAAGTAAATTAGCGATTCCGATCCCACCCATCGTTCCAGGAAACCAGACAAGTAATAAACTATCGAAATATTTTTCTACATCCGTTAAGACTAGCGGCCGACCGGTGTATAGTACGCCTACAATTGGTTTATTTAATTCATGTAATTTTTTGATCAGACGTTGTTGTTTTTGTGAAATCTGTAAGTGAGCTTTAGAAGCTCCTTCACCACTTTCGAGAAATTGTTCGCCAAATGTTAATACAATCACATCAGCTTTTTGAGAAATCTGGTAAGCTTCTTCCATTAATGATTCCTCTTCTGCAATTGGCCCATTCAATAATTCCATTCCTTTTTTCAGAGGTCCAAACCCATCATAAGAATCGAATAAATTGTATCCTTTAGCAAAAATTAAGTGATCTGTCGCAAAATGGCGACTCAATCCTTCCTTCAAAGTAACCGTATCTTGTGGCTTTCCGCTGACTGAAGCCCAAAAACCTAAAGTGAGAGGACTTTCGCCGTATGGACCGATCACAGCAATTTTTTGATTTGGTACTAATGGAAGTGCGCCATTATTTTTTAAAAGAACACAACTTTTTTCAACCAACTCGACTGCTGCTTCTTTAGCTTTTTCGGTTAAGATTTCTCCAGTATTCACTTCTTCCAAGCCACGATAAGGATTTTCAAATAAGCCCAATTTATTTTTTAGCATTAAAATACGCCAGACCGCTTCATCGAGAAGTTGCATAAATCGTGGCTCTTGTACTAATTCAGACAGGTGATTGGCATAAATCGAAGTCATCATGTCTAAATCAACACCTGCAATGAGTGCCTTTTTGGCTGCATCTATTTCGTCTTTGGCATACCCGTGAGGAATCAGTTCTTTGATTGCTGCATAGTCTGAAACTAATACGCCATCAAAACCAAAGCGAGAACGTAAAATCTCTCGATTCAACCATTCATTTCCAGTTGCAGGAACCCCATTCAACAAATTAAAAGCAGTCATTACTAATTCACATTTTGCTTCAATTGCTGCTTGATAAGGCTGTAGATATTCATTGAAAAGCCGTTGATGGGACATATCTACCGCTTGATATTCACGTCCTGCTTCCGGTGCTCCATAAGCTGCAAAGTGCTTCAGACATGCAGCTACATGTTTTTCTGGAATTTTTGTCTCACTATCTCCCTGATAACCATTGACGATACTTTTTGCAAACTCTTTCGCCGTATAAACATCTTCGCCTGGAGATTCCATAACCCTCCCCCAACGTGGATCACGCGCTAAATCTAACATTGGTGAAAACAAGACATGTAAGCCATTTAAATAACTTTCTTCTGCTGTTAACTTAGCTGCTTGTTGGATTAGCTCAAAATCGTAAGAACCAGCTTGAGCTAGAGGTATGGGGAAAATTGTCCGAAACCCATAAATGACATCTGACATAAACAACATGGGTATCTTGTGTTTACTTTTTGCTAAAACTTTTGTTTGTAGTTCTTTTAATTTTTGATGATCGTTGATATTATAAATAGAGCCAATCTCAAATACGTCTAACTCTTGAGGTAATCCTAATTCTTCTATTGGCCCAGTATTCATCACATCATTTTCTGATAGAATACTTCCATTCAGTTGGATCATTTGTGCGATTTTTTCCTGAACAGATAATCGATCAAACAAAGCTTGTAACTGTTCTGCTTCCATCGGCGCCTCCTTTGTAACCGCTTTATAGAACAGATTATAAAGAATAAAAAACGATTTTTATATAAAAAAATTAGCGTTTATACCAAAATATTCGCGCTATACAAAATTTATTCGTGTAAAATAAAAAGAAAGAATTCGTCACAAGGAGTATTTACATTATGACTACCGATACGATTAAAATAACTATGGATTTATTGTACCGAAAATATCTGATTCCGATGCTATTATTTGATGAAAACGGATATCTCATCCATCCAAAAAATTTAGAAGACTTACCAATCACGATCAGTACCTATTTTCCATTTAGAAAAACAGAGCAGATCCAGCTTTACCATACAACATCCTATTTATACGGCTATTTTTGTTTTAAATCTGATCAAAAGGAATATCAGATGATCATTGGCCCTTGCGGTATTATCGGTTCAAAAGAAACCTCTTGTTTTTTTATGGGACATGAGTACCATTATAATATTCACTATTCCAAAGAAGACAAGTATTCATTTGAAGAATATATCCAACTATTACACACGATTCTGACTCAGCGGCCAACCAAAAAGGAAGAATTTATTTGGTACTTTCAACAAGATAAAAATAAAAAAAATCTATCCACTGATTACAGCCTGGAAAATAATCTTTATGATCGACGGATCCACAAAGAAACCTTCGATTCGTATCATTTTGAATTACGGTATCTAGATTACATCAAACGAAACGAACCTGAAAAAGTCATTTGGGTCTTCAATAAAATGAAAGAAACCTATAAAGTCTCTTTATCCCCCTTTGAATTGGAAGGGTTGAAACTTAAATTTGCCTCGTTCGTAGCCATCGTCACCAGAATGAGTATTGAAGAAGGCGTACCGATCAATCAAGCCTTTGGTCTGTCCGACTCTTTGATTCAGGGACTGATTTATATCCACTCAGTCAAAGAATGTCTGCAATATATGAAAGAAGCAACCTTCCGTTTTATGGAACTTCTTCATAATTTTCCTTTAGCTCAAAAATCTATGTTAGTAAAAACGATTGTCAACCACATTGATAATCATTTATACGAACGCATCACCGTCGACGAGTTAGCTGCCATCACTGAAAAACATAAGGCACATATTTGCAGCCACTTCAAAAAAGAAATGGGGATTACCATTCACGGATACATTCAAGAAAAAAAGATAACCGAAGCAAAACATTTGTTATTGTTTACAGATCATTCTTACGATGAAATCAGTCACTTGCTTGCTTATTCTAGTCAAAGTCATTTTATTCAAGTGTTCAAAAAGGTCGCCGGCTGTACCCCAAAAGAATACAAAAGTATCCACTATGCCCATTCATTGGTCTGAAGATGTCTTTAACTACTAAGTCGTTCTCCATTGATCTTGATCGTGATCAGATAGGTTCAATACTTTCATGTATGTATTTGTAACTGCTTGTGGTTTGAGTAAATGTAGTAAAAACAAGCCGAAGAACACTAAAATCAAGGAAATGATTTTAGATTCTTCGGCTTATTTCATCAACCTAATTATGCGTGGCGCTACTCTCTCGATCGTGTCAAACTTCGTCCCATTCCTCAGAAAGATCAATCATTTTTTCTTAATGTCTTTGACTTCCAAAAAGATAATTTAGAAAATTAGTGACATATGTTTGATACGCTACGGGATCAACGGATTGGGCTTCCCCATGTCCAGCTCCTGCTACAATCAACTTGACTTTATAGCCCCCGGAAAGATCATAGAGTTCATCCGCATTTTCATGAGGAACTACTTGATCAGCATCTCCGTGAATGATCAATTTGGGGATCGTTGTGGCCATACCAATTTCAGGTAGATTTTCATTCACATTCATTTTTAATTCTTGGTCAAAGTAATACTCTTTCAACAATCCCATATATAGATCTTCATGTTCTTCGTCTGCTACAATGTCAAATTCTTCCCCAAATATTGAACCTAATAAAGGCGCTACGGTATTTTTGTAGGTGTATCTAAGTTGTTCATCAATTGATTTAAATCCGCAATTCTCGATGATTCCTTTTACGTTTGCTGGGATATCCTTAGCTAATGTTGACATCATAGTTGCAGCCCCCATTGAGCCACCATAAAGTAAAATCTTTTGTGTCGGCTTAGTTCCTACTTCTCGATTGATCCAATAGAGCACATCATCTGACTCATATTGTCCATAAGTGACATAATCGCCCCCACTGTTTCCAGTGGCACGAGGGTCTACAAATAATAAATTATAGCCCGCATTGTAAAAGATATTATACTCATCCGTTACTGTCCCTAAATTCCAATTTCCTCGAAAACCACCATGAATCATCACCGTTACATCTGATTTTTGATCCACATAATAAGATTTCAACGTCATTAATTTTCCATCTTGCTTATTTACGGTCGTTCCTTCTAATTGAGTGGTATTAGGATAAAAACCTGTAGGCTCAGCAGGTGCCGTTCCATCATTCGCTGCACCAAGCAAGTTCATAAAACAACTGTCTTTTGCAAAAGCAATGTCATACATCGCACTGATTGTAATCAAACGTTTGATTACTTCTGGACTAACATCAAAGCGTTCTTTTACATTCACTTCTGAAATTTGGTCTGATATCAACGAAGAGAATTCACTTAGAAGTTTAAAAATATTTCCATTATATTCTTTGAAAACTTCAGTTATTTTATCTCGGATATAATTTAAATAAAGTTTTCCCTTGAAATTCTTGCCTTTACCGATTGCTTGAATGATCGCTTGCCCATCGTCAGATAATCCAAGTGTTGTTGTTTTTACTTGCCCCTCGTTTCCTTTGTTGAGAGATTGAGAAACAGATGCAAGGCTTGTTCTTGCCAATAGTCCCTCTTGTTCCTTTCCGTAAACGACACTTGGTGTAGCACATCCTAACAATAAAATAGAAGCCAAAGTAATCATGCAACATTTATTTTTCATTCTACTCACTCCTTTATTTGATATTTCTATTCTAATGAAAGCGTAACCATTTTTATATCAAAAAAGAAGTGTTTGTTATATAAAAGAAGTTCTTTTGAAAAATTCTTGAGTAAATCTTAGGATTATTCAAGTCATTTATACTAGCATAGCCATTTAGCTAATATTTTATACTGGTCTTATTTGTATTACATCACTAAAACCAAACGCTTGTGATAAAACAAAAGAAGATACTGAGACAACTTTTTTGTCCCAGTATCTTCTATTATATCTAAAATGAATAAACGGTGT
Source organism: Enterococcus sp. C74 (assembly GCF_040887125.1). NCBI lineage: Bacteria > Bacillati > Bacillota > Bacilli > Lactobacillales > Enterococcaceae > Enterococcus > Enterococcus sp. C74. The sequence goes on from NZ_JBFOFA010000002.1 coordinate 314,488, forward strand.
TTAAAGAGCTCTTGTTCACGACGAGATAAAAGCAGCATTTTCGAAAGATAAGCCGAAATTAATCAAAAATTGGAGAAGCACCAAGTAGATAACAATCGACAGAAAAAACTAGCGTTTGTGTTTCTTGGCAATTTTCGGTATTTTTTTTGGTACTTGATAGTTAACACTTTCGTCTCAACCTCTAAGGTGCTAAGTTTTTTTGCTAAAGACGATCAATTCGATAATTTTGACTGCTCATCTTGCCTGCTCATCATATGCTATTTAAACAAAACATAATATTGGGACATATAATGTTCTGTATCTTTTGGAGATAGAGATTGTATGGCTGTCCATAATTGTTTTTTAGCCATTGATCTTTCCCACGCCATCGGTTTAATACCCTCAGCTTTTACTAATGAATTCCCTAATTTTTCAATTTTTTTCATAAGATCTTTTTCTGGATTATTGTTTAATCCAAGGTGTTTTAACCCATGTTCCGTAACTAGCCAGTGGTTAGTATTTTGTCCACGATCAATAAGATTTTCTGGACCTTTCAAACGATTTCTTGCTTCTGCATGGTAGATTTCTATGCTATCTCCTATCTCAAGCAACAAATGGTCATCGGTGAATCGTTCAGGTATGTCTCCATTAATCGATTTTTCATACCTAATTTTGCCATCCTGAGATTTGATAGTCACTTTTACATAAAGTTCATCTTTAAATAAATAATGAGGTTTTGGCATATTTAAGGTAAGTGTTGCTTCTCTTGAATTCAAATTCGTTCTTAATGAACCTGACCATTGATCATTAAAGCCATAAAAGATAAGATCTTCATCGGCTAACTTACTGATATCAGCTTTGATTAATGAAAGAGAAGCATGGTTTTGGGTTTCCTTTACATAAACATAATTTTCGCTTGGTAAATAATACTTCATTTGTTCACCAGAAAATTCTAAATGATAGACCCCATTAGGAATATTTTTGAATGTCATTTTTTGTTGTACTGGTTGACTCGCTATAATAGTTGCTCCATCTTTTAATTCAACTGTGAGCCCTTCAAAGTTACTCAAATCACTAGGAAGAATTTCAATGGTCAAATCACCAACCAACCCTAGAGAGGCGATTTCCTCGTTAGTAACCAATTCAAAATTAGAATTGATCAAATAGTTTGGGTCAATCAATTGACGTGCACGCACCAACTCATTTTCAGAGACAATATCTGCCAATGAAGCCACAGCTGGATAACCTGCCACACGATTTTTTTCTGCTTGAAATTCATCAAGATACAACCCACGTTTTTTTAAGGCAGCAGAAAAATCCTGCTTACTATTTTCACTGTAGATACGATTCATTAAATTGGGTAATGTATATTCCCAATCTTTGAAATCACTCTGATTAGCCATTTTACGGTATTCCTGATATATCTTAGTGAAGGAGTCATTTCCAGCTTTTTGTTTGAACATCGTTAATAAAATCAGTTGTTCACGCACATCGACATCATGGTAAGTGTCTCCATCACGGATCAACTTATCATATAGCTTGTTTTCGACTTCTTCTTTTTTACCTAAATTAAACAACCAACCGATGTCATCTGCTTTTTTTCCATATTTTTCATACTGATATTGGACCCCAAATAAATTATTTGACACTTCGCCAGTATACATATCTTGCCCATCAAAACCAGCTTGATAACCGTGAGCAATTTCATGTAATGTTGCCCAACTTAGTTCTTTCAACCACATATCTGTCGTAGGTTCACTATTAGCTGTCCAATCACCCCCATAATAAGCAGCACCTGCGCCAGAATCATCTGCCTTTAAAAAGTAACGATTCGAGCCGTTCTGATTTTCTGGTGCGGAACCATCAAAACCAGCGATACCGTTAAATAAAGCAAAAATACCGTGATGATACTCAATCAACGCATCAATTGATGGAAAATCTTTTAAGTTTCTCACTAGTTCTTTGTCCAATTTGGGTACGAGTAATTGGAAATCTACTCCTTGAATTAGCGCATACTCTGCATCCTCCGTATCCCACATTGAAAAAAACATGGTCTCATTCCCATGATATCCATAAACAGGTAACGCTTTCATTTCTTTGGAAGTCACCACTTCGTATTCGATCTGTGCTGATCCTTCTCCGTACGGTGTATCAATAAATGGAACCAAGGGCTCATCTGCACGGATACTTACCCAATTTGATCCAACTTCGATACTTTTTTCATTCTTTTTATCGTTTCCTAGTAGTCGCAATTTTAACTTATTCTTGAAATGAGCATTTGTCTGTCTCATTCTCAATTCGGTATTTTCGCTTAAGATAAAACCTAGATCCTGACGATCATGGTTTTTCCCTTTACTCATCCCTGAGTTGAAGATCCACGTCGGCTCCGGAATACTAAAAATCTCTTTTGACGTGACTTCTTGCGCCCCAACATTGGCTGAAAGTACAAAGATACCAAACACAAACAACAACAGACTAACCGCATATTTTTTCATTTACCTCACTCCTTAAAATTATTTTATGAACAAAAAATAATTATTCATCCATTACAAAAACGTTATTTTTTGTACAATTTAATTATAAATAACAACTAAACAAATAGCAACAATATAATATTTATAAATTTTTATCCTTACAACCTATAATAATTACAGTTATTTAAATATTTAAACATAAATATATTTTTAATATAAAACGTTATTTAAAAAGAAAAAAGCTCTCCCTTAGTGGGACAGCTTTTCCTATACATTTAAAGTTTATACCAAACTAATAGTATCATCGAGTCGCGTTTACTTGACAGAACCGATCATTCCTTGAACAAATTGTTTTTGTAAAACAAAGAACACGATAGCTGTTGGCAATGTTGCAATCACAAGCCCGGCCATAATCATTCCGTAATCTGGTGTATAAGAGGCTCCCATGGCAGATAAAACTAATGGGACCGTACGCTTATCTGGTGATTGTAATGCAACTAGAGGCCAAAGATAGTTATTCCAGCTACTCATAAAAGTAATGATTGCAGCGGCTGCATACGTATTTTTAGCAGTGGGTAGGTAGACACGGAAAAATATACTTAATTCTTTTAATCCATCTAAACGTGCAGCTTCTACTAAATCTTTAGGAAACGCTTTAACGTTTTGTCGAAAGAAGAAGATCAAAAAAGCTGTACTTACTGAAGGCAAAATGACGACTAAGAAGCTGTTAATCCCTAAGATCGTTCCGTTTAAGTTAGAAAACATGCGGTACAAAGGAATCATCAACGCAGCAAAAGGAACCATCATCGATAAAAGCAAAATCGTAAATAATCGTTCTTTTTTTCGACTTTTATAGATCTCAAACCCATAACCAGCCATAGATGAAATCAACAAAGCTAAGACCGTTGTTACAATAGCGATCAAAGCTGAATTCCACAATGAACGTGCAAAGTTTAAGTCATTGGAAAAAAGATTCTGGAAGTTGACAACTAAATGGCTACCGATCTTTAATTTTCCGGCAGTAATATCGATAGGTGTATTCGTCATTCCTAAGATCATCCAAACAAAAGGAAAAATCGAAATAAATGAAATCACGCTCAAAGAGGCATATTTAAAAACAGCTAACCAATCGAATGTTTTAGTCGCTTTTTTTTCATTCTCTTTAAGAAGTACTTTGTTTTCTGCTTGATCTATCACGCTTTTTCACCTCCGACTTTCGTTTGAATGATTGATAACAGTACAATAAAGACTACGATCACAAATGAAACCGCCGCAGCATAACCAAAATTCGGTGTAAATTTATAACTTAAATTGTAAATATACTGAGATAGCGTAGTTGTTGCATTTGCTGGTCCACCACCCGTAATATTTTGTACTTCATCAAAGAGTTGCAACGTACCGATCGTTGATGTGATTGACGTAAACAAAATAATTGGTTTTAAGTTAGGAATCGTGACTTTGATCAATTGTTGCCACTTAGATGCGCCATCGATTTCTGCTGCTTCATAAATTGCCGGATCAATATTTTGCATTCCTGATAAAAAGAAAATCATGTTATAACCTGTCCAACGCCATGTAATCGAAATGATGATTAATACTTTCGCCCAAACTGGATGAGTCAGCCAGCCAATTGGCATATCGATCAAGCCGATCGTCATCAAAAAATTATTCACTAATCCCGATTGAGAAAACAAGCTTTTCATAATAAGCGAATAGCTAACCATGGATGTGATACAAGGTAAAAAAATCGCTGTCCGGAAGAATCCTTTCATTTTAAGCTTTTTATCATTTAATAAATTAGAGACAAATAAAGCTAAAAACAACATAATCGGTACTTGTACCAATAAATATAAAAAGGTGTTAAAAAAAGCCTTTTTGAAGGTCGCATCATTCAACATGCGTTGATAATTCCCCAAACCATTAAAACTCATATTAACTGGGGGACCACTTTGAAATGAAGTGATCAGCGCTAAAATCATTGGGATAAATACCATGATCGAGATCATCAGAACTGGTAAAACAAGAAACGCATTTCCGTTCTTGAAAAAATCTTTTTGTTTCATCTGCTTTGCTCACTTTCGTTACGTTCATCTTCGTTTTATCTGTCATTTAAGGATCGTCTCACAAATCCTCCCTCTTAACTAATTGTCTGAGTAAATGACAGCGTCCTCACGAAAATTCTACGGTATTGATTGAAACTATTTTTAATAGATAGCAAATTTGTGTGACTGATGACCGTTCAAAAATCACCAGCCAACACAAATTTGATACTCTAAATCAATTCATTTCACTCTGCTTAATTGGCTAACTGTGCTTCTACTTGTTTTTGCGTATCTGCCAAGACTTTATCAGTATCTTCTCCATTGATGATTCGGTGTAATGACTCTGCTACAACTGCTTCGATTGCATAGGTTTCTTGTCCATAATTAACTTGTGGAATTTCCGCTGTCCATTTAGAAAAGTCTTCAAACACCTTTTGACCACTATAGAATTCAGAAGACTCTTGATAAGCTGGTTGATCTTTTGCACTTAACATGGTAGAAACTAACCCGATTTCTTTCGCTAAGGTTCCCATCAAGTCTTCGTTAGTCGCAAAGGTCTTCTTCAAGAAGTCTTTCGCATTTTCTTCGCCTGAAACACCTTTGATCACATACCACCCAGCTCCGCCTAAATTAGAAGCTTGTGCTTTTTGCATATTGGCAGGTAATGAAGGTGTCGGTGCAATTGCCCATTTCCCTGATTGATCTTCAGCACCTTGGATCGTTGAGGAATACCAAGCACCAATTGGACTTGATGCAACAGCCCCTGATTGAATGGCCGTGACACCTGCATTCCAATCTGAAGTTTGTTCCACTAGATCTTCTTTAAGTAGTGTAGCAAATAAATTTAATCCATATTTCAATGATTGGTTATCTTTGATCGTAACCGTCTTTCCATCTTCCGAAGTGTACCATTCACCAGCTTCTTGCATGATCATACGGACACGTCCAAGATCTGAGGGATTCACTTCAGTAATTTTTTTACCCGTTTTTGCTTTAACATCTCGAGCAACTTGTAAATAGTCATCCCAACTTAAATTCTGCATATCTGCTTGACTGTAACCGGCTTCTTCTAATACATCTGTTCGATAAAAATTAGCCGTAACACCTGAATCAAATGGGACGCCATAAATTTGATCATCGATCTTATTAACCGCAAATTTATACGAAGCAAAATTGGATTCATCTACGATATCGGTTAACTCAGAAAATGCGTCCGGATAAGAATTCAAATAACCTTGAATACGATAATCCTCAATCAACACGATATTCGGTAATCCATCCGTATTTCCACTGGCTAATGCTGTGTTTAACTTTTGTACGATATCATCTTGTGACATCGTAACGACATCCACTTCGACATCTTTATTGTCATAGACTTTTTTTGCTTCATTGACTGCTTTGATATTAAACGTTTCATCCCATGCCCAAACACTGATTTTATTTTCATCTTTCGTTGCTGAATTTGAGGAACTCCCACATCCCGCAAACAAAACTGCTGCTGAAGCTAAAAGCGTCGCACTTGCTACTAATTTTTTGAATTTCATATCCAACCCGCCTTTTTCATTTTTATTCTTTACATGTGAATCATACCAAAAAAATGTAATCGTTTTCTTAGTTTCTAAAAGAGTTCCAAAAAATATCCCAAAATAAGAAAAAATTACAAATTTAGATTTCAAATTTTTTTATTTTGAGTAATTCATCTTGCTTTTCTGTCAATAAAACCGTATTTTAAAAAGAGAAACTGTTTAAAAGGGGGAACAAGCTTGATTAATTTATTATTGATCGACGATGAAAAAACAATCTTACATGGCATAGCCAATTTAGTTGATTGGTCAAACCACGGATTCCAAATTAAAGGCGCTTTTTCAAACCCATTGGAAGCGCTTGATTTTTTCTCTATTCATTCTAATGATATTGATATTGTCATTACTGATCTTATCATGCCTGAACTGGATGGGATTGAACTTGCTCGCCTCTTAAAAAAAAGCAAACCTGATATTCAAATATTAGTGTTATCAAGCCATGATGAGTTTCAACTAGTGAAAGACTCTTTTAAAGAAGGCGTATCCGATTATTTACTTAAACCAAAATTGAATCCAGAAAACCTGCTTTCTGCTTTGAACCATTTGGTTAAAAAAGGCCCAAAAAATCTAGACTCTAAATTCTCTCTAGATAGTGCTTTAACACAATATTTCTCTGGACAAAAAACAACGATATCTAACGATCCTTTTCGTTTCCCGTTATTTTACATCGTCTATAGCGAAATCGATGATTTAGCTCCACTAGCTTCTCTAAAAAGTAACGAAGAACGAGCTGAACCCTGGATTGATTGTCAGCCTTTTACCACTCTCGACTATGAATATGGTTGCTTACTAAATGTTTCTTCCATGGATTGTTTCGAACAAATTCAGACTTCTTTGCGTGAATATGCGCAAAAATCTGATGCATTATTGATTATTTCCCCTTGTTTAGAGCTAAGTGAGCTGTTCGATTGTTTTCAAAGATTAAAAAAATTAGGCAAAGGACAACGTTTTTATCAGAAAAGTGCTGGTGTTGTATCGGAAGAACAATTAGTCCCTTTGATTCCACACTTTGATCAGAGCACGAAAAGCTACTTAACAAAGATTGTCAACAAAGATTATGTATCCGCTATCAGAGAAATGAAATCAGCGATTGAGACTCTGATCGCTTTAAAAATTGACCCTTTATTTTTAAAACACGAAACAATCAATCGTCTCTACGCACTCATCAATGCTTTAGAAGATGGTCAAGGGACGAAAGAATTGACGACATTAAAAATTACGTTACCAACACTTATAACGAACGTCGCCACCATCGAAGATTTTTCCATTACGTTTACTAAAATCATCACTCAATTGATGCGTTGGAGCACGCCGGAAAAGAATGAAAACTCAGAAATTCTGACAGCGATCTATGATTATGTTCAAGAAAATTATCATCAAGATATTTCCTTGCAAATCATCTCCGAAAAATTCCATTTTTCCTATAGTTATTTATCTACCATGTTTACCGAGAAATATGGGATTAGCTTCACTAAATATCTAAAAAAAGTCCGGATACAACATGCGAAACGGCTTTTGCTTGAGACAACCGAGCCACTTTCACAAATCTCTTACCAAGTAGGATTTGCTGAACTTGGTTACTTCTCAAGAGTATTCAAGGAAGAAACTGGGCTAAATCCTTCTCAATATCGAAAAGGAAGTTTGAAACATGAAGAAAAAATTCAAAGAGTATGAACTGGTCACAAAACTACTGGTTGTCCTAGTCATTGCGCTTCTTACTCAAGCGATTATTCTGTCCTTCTTCATTTATGATCGATCCAAAAACGCTTATATCCATCTATTTGATAAATCGAATGAACTAACGCTTGGCAAAATACAACGTGATTTTGAACGATTGAATGATAATATCGAAAATACCTTAACGATGGTCGCTAACAACCCTGCAGTCGAAAATTATTTCTCTAACGATCAGCACTCTTCGTTAGATAACTACGCAAATGTAAAAACGATCCAACAAATGAACCGAAGCTTTACTTCGATCTCTCCTTCCATCAATTACGATCTGATGATCTATGGTGAAAGTGGACATACCTTCGTTGGAAACGAGATGCTTGCCAGTATGGATGCTGCGGCATTCATGAGATCTGATGTCGCACAAAAAGCAAAGGCACATAAAGCATCGACCCAAATGTTCTTTGTCGACTTTGGTTTGACTACTCGTGACCAAACAAAAAGCAGCATCCTATTCATTAAGAAATTGACTTCCTCGTTGAATCATATTTATGGGTATGCTGTCATTGCGATAACTGCAGATGAGCTAGCGAATTTATTCAATGAAACGATCCATTCGGAGGTCTCCAAAATCTATCTCATCAATGAAGCAAATCAAATCATTACCTCCAATGAAACTGGCATGATTGGTGCCAAAACCAACTTGTTAAATGATTTAAATACCAATGAAACAAAAACAGTTGATTATAATCGTTTAACACGTGTTCCATTATATCGACAAAACTTAGCTTTGATTAGTAAAGTAAATATTCGTTCACTAGTCAATCAAATGGGACTGATTGTTCCGATCGTCCTTTTTAATTTGATGACTTTAATGGTAGTTGGTGCTATTGTCTTTCGCTATATGAACCGTCAGACAAAGTCGATTTATGCCTTGATTCAGTCCTTAAAACATATCAAAAAAATTCCTAATAATACCCAAGTAGACGTTCAAGGGACCTACGAAACAAAGACTTTAGGCACTACAATCAATCAACTATTAACAACGATCGATGAGAACTATTTTACTTCAATTGAAAACGAAAAGAAAAAACGCCAATTAGAGATTCAAACGATGCAAGCCCAAATCCAGCCTCACTTTATCTACAATACGTTAACTAGTCTAAAATTTTTGATCTGGCAAAAAGAAAATCAAAAAGCAATTCATGGAATCGATCATTTTATTGATTTGTTGAGAAGTACCATTGGGAAAAAAGCAGAAACAATCACTGTCGAAGAAGAATTAAAAAGTGTGCAAAGCTATATCCATATTCTTTCATTGAGATATGGTGATGATATCGCCACTCGGATCATGGTACCCGATGAACTATACCCTTTTAAAGTGCCCAATATGATGATCCAGCCAATTATTGAAAATGCTTTTTTACATGCTTTTCAAACAAAAAAAAGTGGGTTTATTACTTTATTCGGAAAAATTCATGAAACACAATTGATCTTTGAAATCGTAGATAACGGTGATGGATTTGATACAAATCAAAAGAAAAAAAACAAGGACTATTTTTCTGGAATCGGAGTCAAGAATGTGAACGAACGAATCAAATTGCTTTACGGCAAAGAGTATGGATTGCAGATCCAATCGATTATGGGTGTTGGAACAACGGTAAAAATCACATTGCCATTAATCAGTTAATTCAAAAATAAACAATTCAGTTAGTTGATACTTATAAGCAATAGACGCTGCCCTTCTAAGATAGATGATCCTAGAAATGCAACGTCTATTTGTCTATGGTTTTATATTTTTTGTGTCTGCTAATAATATGAAAAGCTATTGTTCTTTACCGATACTTAGCTATCAATCCTTCCTTTCTCTAGATAGACAGCATTCAAGTATCAGCTCCTTGAAATAAGCCTAAATTTTTTTTAACATGAAAAGGTGTTTTAAAAAATTGCCTCTTATTTGCTCGGAGCTGACCGCTTCTTTCACGACCTTTACTTCACGATAAAACTAAATTCATGGTCTTCTTCCGCTGAAATATGATACGCTTCTTCAACATCTGCTCCCCAGCTGTTGATTCCTCCTACACCACGTACCTTCCCTTGAATCACTAAGACGGTTCTTCTAGCTGGTGGTAACTCTTCAAGATGTGTGGCATTTTCTAATTCTTCGGCTTTATAGGGGAGAGCTGAAAATGCAAAATCGCCGTTCACTTGTTCAAAGCGTAATGAAAATTCCTCCTTTCCTTGATCCGCATTATTCATCGTAGAATCTCTAGTGATTTCTAGCCATTTCGTCTTCATATGGACACCACAATCTTGTGGCACGAGATAGGGAGTCACTGGTAAACCAGTTACTTTATAAGTACCCTCGATTTCTCCTGCCATTCGATCTGGATACGTTTCTCCTGATAGTCCTTCATATTCAAAATATTTCGCTTTGGTTGGCATAATAAAGCGAAAACCTAATAAAGGTAATTCAGGCAGGCCTTGCTGTCCATGATAAAAGACAGAAATTTTCATTTCGCCATCAGATTGTACTTCATAGTTGACTACGACTTCTGTTTTGGGCACCGTATTGATTTCTAACGTGAATTTGATCGCTGCTGATTGCGCATATTCATGATTGGAATAGCGATTATTGATCGGAGCAATTGGCTGTTCGATTGGTTTTTGATCAATGGAAACTTGAACATTTTTTACTTTCGGGTACATCCCAGCCCCTAGCCACATGGACGAACGATAGCCAAACCCATTCCCCCGATCATTATCCGTCAAAGCCCGCCAAAACGTCGGCAGCGTTTCTCGATACAACCATTCTTTCCCATTTTTATTTAAGGATTCCAACCCACCTCTTGTATAGGAAAAGATATAATGAAATCCTTCACCTTTTAAAGCAAATGTACAATCTCCATAAATAATCTTCATTTTAATCGCTGTATTTTCCATAATAATACCTTACCTCCTGTAATGCCGGTTTTTCTTGACCATCAGAAAAGACGATCCCGTTACCTGAAAATTCATAATCACTTGGACGATCATCAAAGTCCCCACCGTATCTCATTACTTTTTGTTTCGTCAATGGATCGATCACTTGAATCGCTTGATCTTTAAAGTCCCAAATATAGCCACCTTGATACATTGGGTATCGATCTAATAATTCCATGTAAGAATTCAATCCTCCCAACGAATTCCCCATGTCATGCATGTATTCACATAAAATGAAAGGCTTTTCCCCATCATTTTCAAGGTAATCACAGATATCTGTTGGCGTAGCATACATGCAACTCTTGACATCAGAAATCGAATCTTCGAATGCAGGATTAGGGAAATTTCCTTCATAGTGAACAAGGCGATCGGGATCTTTTTCTTTAAAGTAATCATTCATCAAACGAATATTCTCTTCTGCGTAAGATTCATTTCCTAAAGACCAGAATAAAATACTCGTATGGTTCTTGAATGTCTCAAAATTTGTCTGTGCTCTGTCAAGAACGATCTCCCGCCATTGAGGAACGTTCCCCGGTACATTGTAAGACGGCTCAAACGCCCCCATCTTTTGCCAAGAACCATGAGATTCCAGATTGGTCTCTGCCATCAAGTGAATCCCCGCCTGATCACAAAGATAATACCAAGGGATTTGATTTGGATAATGTGAGGTTCTAACCCCATTGATATTCGCATGTTTAATGATTTCTAGATCTTTCTTCATATCCATCAAATCGATAGCTCTTCCTTTTTCAGGATGCCATTCATGTCGATTGACACCGTTGATGATCAAACGTCGGTCATTCAAATAAATGATCCGCTCTTTGATCTCGATCTTTCTAAAACCAAATGGATAGTAACTATACTCCGTCACCCCAGTATCATCAAACGTTTCAAATTCGGCGGTGTATAAATTGGGTTGAAAATGATCCCATAAAGTAATTTTATCTACTGGAATATGCAACGAGATTTGTTCTTCGATTCCCACTTCTTCTTGATGGATCTCTTCTCCTTTGCAATTGAGGAGTCGGACACGTAGCTTTCCGTTTGAAGCAAGATTTTCAATAGTCAAGTCGATATCTACCCAACCGCTTTGAAAAGAGGGATCAACTTGAGGTTTGATCCACATATCCTCTATATGATTTTTCCCTCTGGCGATCAATGAAACATCTCTAAAAATCCCAAAGAAACGGAAAAAATCTTGGTCTTCGAGAAAAGCGGCACTACTTCTTTTATGGACTTCTACCGCTAAACGATTCTCTTCTTCCAGATAAGGAGTTAAATCAAATTCAGAAGGCGTGAAAGAATCTTCTGCATAACCGACAAAGTGCCCATTTAACCAGACATACATTGCCTGTTCGACACCTTCAAATCGAATGGTGATCGCCTTTTCTTTCATTTCTTCATTTAAAGTAAAGTTCGTCACATATGAGCCAACTGGGTTATACTCGGCTTGAGAAAACATCCCCTCGGCTTCTTCCTTACCAGCGGTTGTATAAGCCGGACGTCTAAACTCATGCCCTTCCCATGGATACATCGTATTGATGTAGTGGATCTTGTCGTATCCTGCTAGTTCGATATGCCCAGGAACATCAATCTGATCGAAGCTGCTGTTATCAAATTCCTTTTCAAAAAAATTCACTGGACGTTCTAAAGCATTACGGGAATAGCAAAATTGCCACTTCCCATTCAGTGATTGGATTCTAGTGTTTCCTGTTTCCACTTCTTCTTTAGCACCATAAATAACATGATCACTATGGGCTTTCCTTTGATTTACTCGATACACTTGCGGATCATCTAACCATTCAATCAATGCGTTCATTTTTCTATTCTCCTTCGTCTATACTCATAAAATGAATCAATTCTGTTTGAAAATCGCCATAAAAATCTGGGAAATAAAGACCTATTGTCATTAATTCCGATCCTGAATATACTTTGCCATCTATCTGGTTCTGGTATAGTTTTTCTTCGCTTAGTCCAACAAGGCGTACCTCATGAAATTCGGGCTGTGCATTTGCCAACCGACGATTTATAAATAAGAGGACTTCCTGTTGGTTTTTTGAAACAAATTCCCAGGAAGCAATATTTTGCTCAAAGGGATTTTGTAAACGATAGAAATCACCATATTGGACTGTCTGTCTGATTTTTTTATAAAATTCTACCTGTGCGGCTACTTCCTGCTTTTCCTCACTAGATAATTTTGTTAGATCGAGTTCATATCCAAACACCCCGCCCATGGCCACATCTCCACGTGTTTTTAAACTGGTGACTCGACCCGTTTGATGATTAGGAACAGCTGATACATGGGCAGTCATAGCTGAAATAGGATAAGCTAAGCTCGTCCCATATTGGATATTGATGCGTTCAACCGCATCTGTATTGTCACTAGTCCAAGACTGTGGCATATAATAAAGCAGCCCTGCATCGAACCGTCCACCACCACCAGAACATCCTTCCCAAAGGATATGAGGATAGTCGTTTGTTAAGTTTTCCATCATCTCATATAATCCTAATAGATAACGATGCAAAACTTCCCCTTGGTTTTGTTTGCCCAATGACACCGAATAGACATCAGATAGCGATCGATTCATATCCCATTTGATATAGTCGATCTCCACACTGTCTAACAAATGCCGTAACTGTGTTTCAATCGTCTGCCGGACTTCTTTTCGGGTAAAATCAAGGACGTGTTGAGATCTAGAAGCTGATGGTTGACGACCTGGTTCTTTCATCATAAATTCGGGATGATCCCGATTTAATTGAGAGTCGCTGGAAACCATTTCAGGCTCAACCCACAAGCCAAACTTTAGTCCTTTTTGGTGAACATAGTCAGCGATCCCTTTTAAGCCATTTTTCAATTTCCCTTGATATTCAAACCAGTCTCCTAGAGAAGATTGGTCCGAATCTCTTTTCCCAAACCAGCCGTCATCTAAAACAAACATCTCTATCGCTAATTCGTTTGCTTCATCAACGATCGCTTCGATCTTTTTGCTCGTAAAGTCAAAATAAGTCGCTTCCCAATTGTTGACTAGGATCGGACGTTCTTGGTATTGGAATCGCCCTCTTGCTACTCGTTCCCGTAATAAATGATGGGTCACTTGACTCATCCCATTCAACCCTTGATCAGAATAAGTTAAGAGTATTTCCGGTGTTTGGAAGCTTTCATATGGTTGTAACTCCCAAGAAAAATTATAGGGATTGATCCCACCGATCACTCTAAATTGTTGAATGGCATCTTTTTCAATCTCAAAGGAATGATTTCCCGAATAAACAAGATGGATCCCAATCGCTTCCCCTGTGAATTCAGTTGTTGCATGATTTGTCAAGGCAATGAATGAATTCATCTGATGACTGCTTGAACCACGACGGCTTTCAAATGATTTGATGCCATCTGTTATGCTTTGTCTAGACATCTGCCGTTCTTTGACATGCGCTCCTGGTAAGGCAATCACTTCATCAAACCGGCCTGAATTCGTAAAATCAAGTTGAAAAGAGGCTGCTTTTTCAATCATCACTGGATCATTGGTTTCATTTCTTACCTTCAGCGAACGTGTAATCACTGCTCTTTCTCGATAAATCGTATAGGAAAGATCCACGTAAATCTTTTCTTCACGATCTTTCAACGTCACGATCAACGTTTCTGCCTCTGTATCATTCTTGATATACGCTTGCGGTAATCCAGATAAATTTGGCTTTCCTTCTTGGATCTGAAAACTTTCATAACGTAGATCAAGCAGATTTGATCCATTTTCTCGACGAATCATCAAGGCAGGTAATCGATAATCCATCCCTCCGTGCCCTGAATACTCTTGTGGTAATGTATCTTTTGAATACGTTCGATCTTCATTTAAGGGGACGTTCCCAGAAAAGCCGCGATCTCTGCGAGGATATTTTTTATGATTATGATAATGGGTCGTTCTTTTACCAAAATAAACATGAGCCAGAACTTCACTTTCTTCAATTTGAAGAATATAGGAAATTTCTGAATTGGATAGATGAAATACTTTTTCCTGTTCGTCAAATGTGATTAAAGCTGCTCTTTGATTCTTCATCACTTGTTCCATTGTTTCACCTCTCAAATAAATAGTAACCGTTTACTTTTGTTACATTTCCTGTATACTGTTTACTAAACAAATATGTCAATAAAAATTTTTATTTTTTTGTAAGGGGTGCCATTTTATGGTTGGAATTAGAGATGTCGCAAGAAAAGCCAATGTTTCACCTGCTACGGTCTCAAGAGTTTTGAATGAAGACAAAACGATCAGTGTCTCTGCTGCTACTCGTCAACGGATTTTTACTGCAGCTGCCACATTAAATTATGATATCAACAAGCGAAAATATATTAAAAAACGCCGTCCTTCCATCGGTGTCATTTCAGCAATCAGTAAAGCCAGCGAAGAAAAAGATATTTATTATCGAGAATTACGAGCAGGTCTAGAAGAAGAAGCCAGCCGACTCCATATCGGCATGAATCGAATTTATAATATGTCGGATAACCCGACCGAGTGGAAAGATTTGGATCAATTAGGTGCTATAATCGTAGTCGGTACGATCGATAAAGGTGCAATCGCCGATTTATTGAAACAGAACCGACAATTAGTTGTAGTAGATAATCCAGATATCCAACAAGAAGTGGATATGGTCTATGGGGATCTCGAACGAATGACTAAATCTGTTTTAGAACTTTTTTTAGACAATGGGCACACCAACATCGCTTATATTGGTGGTTATCAAATCGATATTAACGAAGCTGGTCGGAAATCAACAACTGAGAATGAAAAAAGGCTCAGAGCCTACCGCCATTTCATGCAAGATCATCATTTGACCAAACAGATCAATTATTATTTAGGAGAATGGACAGAGGAATCCGGAGAGCAGTTAGCGACCAAACTTCTCGAAAAACAAAAACATGATTTACCGACGGCCATTTTGATCGGTAGCGATCCTTTAGCATTAGGTGTTTATCGAGCATTACAAAAAGACAATCGAAAAATTGGAGAAGAGATCGTTCTAGTTAGCTTCGATAACATCGAGGCGATTGCTGATTTATCTCCTAGTTTAACAAGTGTAGCGATCAATGCAAAAGCCATTGGTCAGTCTGCTGTTCGATTAGCGGTGGAGCGAATCGATGGTTTGAGAGAGGAACCGATCATTGTCACTTATCCTACACGACTAATCATTAGAGAAAGTTTTAACCCTGATAAATCCTAACCAAATAGACGAAGAAGAGCGAGATAACTATCCTTTCCCGCTCCTTCTTCGTCTACTTTTGCTTATCCTCATTTGTTAAGTCAGCTTCTACTTTTTGGCTTTCGATCCATCCTAAATAATATTCATGATAGACTCCTTCTTCCGTTTGCTTCGTTAGCAGATACTGTCCAATCACATTTCCTGTTTGATACCCTCGTTGAGCTAATGTTAATCTTACTTCTTCGATATTGTTCTTTTCGGTATGATTGACTTCCACTTGTAATAAAAATCGATGATAAGTTTTACCAGGCTGATTGTACCAAACAATTTTAGACAGTGGAATTGTGGCTGATGTTTGGTCTGTACAGAAGCCATAAATCATTTCATCGCTCAGCGAAAAATCAAAATACCCACCGAAGCTGGCATAGTTTTCAAGATAGGCTTTCGAATCTAAAATGTCGTCGGAATCCACTATGACGATTGCCGCAAAAGGAATTGTTTCTTTGGTAATGCCTCGATTGTCAATCATAAGTTTTAATTGTTCTTTTCGAGCCAAGATTTCTTCATGTTTTTTTTGCAGACTTATTTTTTCTTGCTTAATCCGCTGCTCTGTTTCTGCAATCGTTGCATAATGTTCTTCGATCGTTTTTCCATATAAATTTTTCATCTGTTTGATTGGAACATCTAATTTTCGATAGAAATTGATGTCATAGATCTGAAAAATATCATCAATATTAAACATCCGATACCCGTTTTCTTCATGGCGTAGAGAATGGATTAACCCTTGCTCATCCCAAAAACGAATCGTTGACTTTGGTACATTTAGTAGTTCCGAGACTTCTCCGATTGTGTAAAGTTTTGGCATTTCCGCTCACCTCTTGTTAATTTTACCGCTTCTTCTATTGACCTTCAAGTAACTTTAAGGTGTAAAATTCATTATTGTCTAGTAAAAGGAGGAAACAAAATGACATTACTTAAACAATTCCTATGGAAGAATAAAAAAATCGTAGGCATGACTTTTTTATTCGTCTGTTTACAAATCATTGGTACACTTGGTGTTCCTAAATTAGTGGCAACATTAATTGATGAAGGGATAGTTACTGGTCAAAACAGTAAAATTTATACCATTGGTCTACAAATGGTATTCATAGCCTTGCTAGGTACTTTTTCAGCGATTGCTTCTAGCTATTTTTCTGCACTAGTGTCTGCAAAATTTGGCTACCAAACAAGGGAAACCTATTTTGATAAGTTCCAACAATTATCGATGAAAGATGCAGATGAATTTGGAAGTGCCTCACTCCTGACTCGAATGACTAATGATGTAGATAATATCCAACAAATGATTGTACTCTTCTGTCAAATGATCTTACCTGCACCAATCATTGCGGTGTTTACAATTGTCATGATGCTTCAATATTCCATGACATTGACATTGATTACATTGATTTCTGTGTTTATTTATGCTGTCGTTATTTACATCTTAATGAAAAAAGGAACCCCTCTATCTCTCAGTATCCAACCAAAAATGGATCGTATCACAGTGACTTTAAGGGAATTTTTTACAGGTGTGAATATGATTCGAGCCTTTAACAATCAAGACTATGAGGAGAAGCGCACCAATCAAACATTTGAGAAGTATGCCACACAGATGATCCGAGTCAATCGCGTATTTGCTTGGGTCACTCCGATTGCTTTTTTATTAATGGGGATCGTATACAGCGCCATTCTTTGGTTTGGTGGTTCGTTGGTCAGTGAAGGTACACTACAGATCGGGACTGTTACTGCCATCGTCGAATATTCGATGCTCACGTTGGCTTATCTAATGACTGCAGCTATGGTGTTAGTCGTCGTTCCAAAATCGATGTCCTCTCTTCGGCGGATCGAAGAAGTGTTGAATCAACCTATTGAGATCATTGATCCGGAAAATCCATCAACAGCTTCGCTGAATATGGATGATGAGCATGTGTTATCTTTTGAACACGTTTCTTTCAGTTATACCAAAGATTCGGAACCTGTATTGGAAGATATCCATTTTAAGGTACCTAAAGGCAAAACAACTGCCATCGTTGGCGGAACTGGTTCTGGTAAAAGTACAATTGCCAAATTGCTTCTTCGTTTGAATGATGTGACCAGTGGACAGATTACATTAGGAGGGCAACCACTTCAACAATTAACACAAGAAATGATTCGCTCAAAAATCAGCTATGTTCCGCAAAAAGCGTTTCTGTTTAGTGGAACAATTTTATCAAACCTGCAAATGGGCAATGAGCATGCAACAGAAGAAGAATTGACCTCAGCTATACGTATTTCACAATTAGAGGAAGTTTTGGATAAATTGCCCAAAAAATTAGCTAGTTTTGTTGCACAAGGCGGAGATAATTATTCTGGCGGACAAAAACAACGGATGTGTATTGCACGAGCGCTCATCAAACCAGCAGATATCTATGTTTTCGACGATAGCTTTTCTGCTTTGGACTACAAGACGGATGCAAAACTAAGAACAGCCCTCCATGAAGAAATGGCTGATAAGACATTGATCATTGTGGCTCAAAGATTGAGTACAATCATGAACGCTGATCACATCATCGTTTTAGACAATGGTCGAATCGTGGGACAAGGAACTCACGAAACACTCCTTGCTACTTGTCTTTCTTATCAGGAATTTGCTAAATCACAAGGGATTTTGAAAGAAGGGAATATATGAAAACAACTGATGTAAAAATGAATAAACATAGTTTGATCCGCTTTTGGAAAATGATCCAATCTGATCACAAAACATTTTATGGCTTACTATTATGTAGTTTAATCGGTAACCTGATGGTCGTTGCAATGCCGATGATCATGGGCGTTGGTATCGATCAGCTTTTAAGTCGAATCCGTACGATCGGGATTGCTGAAATGACATTTCATGATGTCAAGGATGCCCTTTTGTTCCCTGTTTTTTTATTACTCGTTTTTTCTTTTTTAAGTAGTATTACTTCTTTCATTCAAGAATACGCAATGGCTTCATTGAGTGAAAAAATCACACTTAATGTTAGAAAAGAAATGACCAAGAAATTCAAAACATTACCAATGGCCTTCTTTGATCAGCATCAGGTAGGAGATATCATCAGCCGAACAACGACTGGTTTGAATCAACTAGCACAAGTCTTGCTAACAGGGATCAATCAATTTTTCACTTCCATCGTAACGATTTTATTTTCAATTTTGATGCTGTTTTATATTGACAGCAAATTGACGTTACTGATTCTTTTATTGATCGTTGGTAGTTCATGGGTCACTCAACTCTTTGCGAATAAAAACAAAAAGATTTCTGATGACAATCAAACAGAACTAGGTTCATTAAATAATAAAGTGGAAGAATATCTTGCAGGTAACTTGGTCATCAAAACATTCAATCAACAAGATCAAGCGATCGAGTCGATCCGTCAAGTAAATCATTCACAGTACCAAGCATTTAAAAAAGCGCAATTCATGAACTTTGCCATCTATCCAGCGATTCGCTTGATCAATCAATCAGCGTTCATTTTAAGTGCTGTCTTAGGTGGGATCTTAGTAATATCTGGTGGACTCACACTAGGATTGTTACAAGCTTATCTGCAGTACATCAATCAAATCTCTGAGCCGATCTCGACCGCTTCTTATGTCATCAATTCGTTACAATCTGCTATGGCGGCGATTGATCGTATCTTTGAGATTATGGATGAACCAAATGAGCGTTCTGATCACGAAAATACAGCATCACTTGACCAGCCTGCTGGTTCAATCAGGTTCAAAGATGTTCGATTTGGTTATAGTCCAGATAAGATCTTGATGAAAAATGTCAACTTTTCGGCTAAACCAAAACAAACAATTGCAATCGTGGGACCAACTGGGGCAGGAAAAACGACATTAGTCAATTTACTCATGCGATTTTACGAGCTAAACCATGGAAGAATCGAATTCGACGGAATCGATATCACGAAATTCTCTCGTAGTGAGTTACGTAAACACTTTGGGATGGTTTTGCAAAATACGTGGCTCTTTGAAGGCACAGTGGCAGATAATATTGCTTATGGGAAACAGCAAGCTTCCAGAGACGAAATCATTGCGGCTGCCAAAATTGCCCAATGTGATCATTTCATCCGTACGTTACCTGAAGGATATGATACGATTATTTCAAGTGAAAATGGTTCGTTGTCACAAGGACAACAACAGCTATTGACCATTGCTCGGGTATTGCTGGCGAATCCTTCCGTAGTTATTTTAGATGAAGCAACCTCCAGCGTGGATACCCGCACCGAAGCAATGATCCAAAAAGCAATGAATGCTGTCACAGAAAACCGAACCAGCTTTATTATCGCCCATCGGTTATCTACGATTGAAAATGCCGACTTGATTTTAGTGATGGAAAATGGAAATATTATTGAACAAGGAACTCATCAGTCACTATTAAGCAAACCAACACTTTATGCTAGTTTATATAATAGCCAATTTCAAATCACATAAAAGAGGTTGTGAAAAGTGCGCCTTGACCTAAGTAATTTTGAACACTTTTTACCTATTTTAAACCCCATAAAAAAGAGCCTTGGAAAAAAGTCCAGGCTCTTTTTTATGGGTCTATTCTTTCAATCTCTCTTATTCACAAATTCAATCGTTACATAGAGAACTTTCACTTACATAAATTGTCAATGTCTCTCCTTACGCCATTTTCTTTTTGGTGTTGAAATTCATCTAAACTTTTTTAGCGATTCTCTACTTGCGATAATTGTTGTTCGAATTGCCATGTTTCTCCACCATCAGTCGAATAAAAAAGACAAGCAAACATTTTCCCTGTATCGATCGATCCATTTTTTAGGAGGTAAAACTTGGTTTCCAATTTATTGGCACTTACTTGTACCACTTCATTTGGTGACTGGAACAAATCGATCCCTCCCAATTGATACTCACCCGGGATAGCTACCAAGGATTCTTTGAATGTTAGTCCCCCATCATTCGTATAATAGATGTTTTCTCTTGTAGAAAGGAAACCCAATGTCTTCGTCACAAAACTAACATTTTGAATCGGTTGATTTACGATGGTACTGCCGCTTTTTTGCCAGCTTTGCCCTTTATCGTTGGTCGTATAAATTTTTAGACTTTCCGCAGACATTCCTGTAGAGGATGAAAATACCATGACACCTTGATCGTTTGTGAAAAAGTTTGCTTTACGGTAACGAACCTGTCCGCCTTGATCTGTAATCTGACTTTTTTGCCACGTCTTCCCATTATCAGCTGATGATAATAGGTAAACGTTTTTTTGATCAGGTGAATAGATAAACCAAGAAAAAGTAGGAGAAACATCAAATGTTTTGTCCATCCATTCCCCTTTTGCAACAGTACCCGAAGTCAAAGTATAGTCACCAAAACGCAACCAGTCCACAGCAATTGGAACGAAATGCCAGTCTTTTCCTTGATTCGTCGTCAAATACAAGGCTTGTGTTTCTGGGTCTATTTTTACGTCATTCGTTTGCTCAGTGGTCAAATTGACGGATGTTTGAACAGGTTTCAATAAACCGTCCTGATTAGTCGAAGTTGGCATTTTTCTTACTTTTTCTTCGCTTTGCATCATAGAGTGTACATTCGTTGCTACTGGTCCTGCATTAATGAATTGATAAACACCCCCGCCAATCAATAAGAGTGTTCCAACTCCAATTGCTAAATGAGAGTAAAAAGGCTCAATTCTTTTTTTGTTTTTTTGGTCTATCGGTTCATTTACTTGCATAAAAACATAGTATCGATTACTGCCATACCAAGTAAGTTGTTCTCCTAGAAAAAGTGAGACACCCTCCATCGTTTGCAGCAGAAAATAACGCCTCTTTTTCGCAAGTGTAAACTCCTTTTTGTTATGATCACTCAAGTAGAGATAATTTTCGTCCTGAGAGCCAACTGAAATATGTAACATATTCGCCACTTGTTTTTCCAGCCATTGATCATAATGCCTAGAGATGTTCCTCTTTTTGAACCATAGCACAGCAACGAGTAAAAACAAGAATAGTCCTATCACAAAGTCAACATAACTTGAAAAATGGTACAAACTAGTGATTCGCTCCATTTTAAATGAATGTGGATGATTCTGCTTTAAATGATGATAGATGTTTCCCCATCCGACCAAGAACAACAAGTTAGCGATAAAATACATCCCAATTTTCCATGTCATTTTTTTCGTTCGTTGATTGATGATAGACAACATCTTTGCTTTTGCTGACATCAATTCAATAATCAATAATTCTTTATCCATCTTGCCAATCTCCTTTTTTTACATTATGACGTAAAACGAGGAGATTGACTAGTTGATTTACGCTTTATTTAACGTTTATCTTTTTTTTGTAAACAAAGTATAATCCAAGTAAGAAGCAAGCCATGCCAATCATAGAAAGACTTGATTTTTGATAACCTGTAGTAGGTAGTTTTTTGTCTTCTTGTTCGTCTTTTTCATCTTTATCATCTTTTTCATCTTTATCATCTTTTTCATCTTTTTTATTTTTTTCGTTTTTTTCGTCTTTTTTATCTCTCTGATCGTTGTTATTCGTTGTCTCATTTGGCGTTGCTGGCACTGGCTTTTTATCCCCCGATTGGTTCGTATCCGCATCTGGTTTTTCTTTAGTTGGTTCAGCTAGCACATGGATTTCAACAGTTTTCTTTTGATGACCGTTTTGATAGGTCACTGGATAAACGCCAACTTTTGTCGTATCCACCTTACCAGAAACCATTTTCTGGTCAAATGTTAGGGGATTTCCTTCTTTATCATTGGCTGAAATAAAATTGTCTTGTGGATTCCAATTGTCTCCTACATAGAGTGTGGAACCTTTAACTACGAGTGTTTCTTTGTTCTCTTTGACCGTTACTTTGATCGTCTTACTTGCTATTCCGTTGGTATACGTCACAAAATAATCGCCCGTTTTTTGACTATCCACCGAACCTTCCACCATTTTTGGAGTGAACGGTAGAGGCATTCCATCTTCATCAGTAGCTGAAACAAAATTAGCTTGTGGATTCCATTGATCACCCACATAAATAACTGAGTCTTTGGCCTGAATGCTCTCCTGGTTTTCTTTCACTGTTACATGAATGGCTTGAGCAGCGCTACCATTAGTATAAGTAATCGGTGTCACTCCTGCTACTGAGGTATCCACTGTTCCACTGACCATACTCATATCAAATGGAAGGGGATTTCCTTCCTTATCTGTTGCTGAAATAAAATTATCCTGTGGATCCCAGGTTTCACCAAGGTAAAGCGTCGAATCTTTGGCTAAAATTGATTCATAGTTTGGCTCTTTCTGCCAAACATACGTATCTGCCATCGCTCCTGTATAGTTCGCCATCAATTCTTCTGAAGTTAGCACGTATTCCCCTGCAGGGTTCGTAACCGTTCCAGAACCAACGTTTTGCCAATAACCAGTATTTCCATCTTCTACTGGAATAGCAGGAAGATTGGCTGAATCTACAAAACGATAGCCTTTACCAAGAGTCAATTCATTGAGGCTCGTTGTTCCAGCCAGCATTTCTGCCATTTCTACGGGATCCTCAAACTGAAAATAAGAAAGATCTAATTTTTTTACTTTCGAACAATTTAAGAACATATATGTCAGATAATTCACAGACTCTGTATTGAAATTAGACACATCGATCGTCTCTAGTAACTCACAATTAGCAAACATGTATCTCATTGCTTGGACTAGACTGGTGTCAAAATTAGAAACGTCCAAAGAGGTTAAACTATTACAGCCATTGAACATATAATTCATGGATGTTACTTGACTTGTATCAAAACCTTCCACTGCGATCGTTTTCAATTTGCGACATTGATCAAACATGTAATGCAAATGAACAACCTTTGATGTATCAAAATTAGAAACGTCCACACTCTCTAATTCATAATTCAAACGAAACATCACTGAAAGATCAATCGCACTTGATGTATCGAAATTTGAGACATCCACATAGCGCAACTTCTTACATTCAGCGAATAAACGTGACATATAAACCACATTTGATGTATCAAAGTGAGCGATATCTAAGGTAATTAATTCATTACAAGCAAAAAACATTCTGTTCATGTTGACAACATTACTCGTATCAAAACTAGAAAGATCGATTGATTGTACTTTGGTACATCGACTGAACATGCCACTCATATCAACTACATTACTTGTATCGAAACTTGAAAGATCAAGATGAATGAGATTCTCTGTTTGGTCAAATGCTTCAAAAAACATATTAGACATATTCGTGACATTTGACGTATCCCATCCTGACAAATCAACGCCATTTAATACACGACAGTCAGAAAAAAAGGAAGTCATATCCGTTACTTGACTTACGTCTAAATAAGCTAAATTCTCAATGGACAAAAGATTAGTATATCCATAAAATAAGCGATGAGTTTCTTTAGGAGCAATCGTTGGTCCAGTGAATACCATTTTTTTTATTTTAAATCGATAGCTGTTGAACCAAGGAGGAAAAAACGTAACCGGTGTTTCTCCCAATGTGCCTCCTCCAATATATAATGTACCTTCTGCATCGATTCGCCAAGAACAAGTTCCGAAAACACCACTGGCAATATCGGTGGATTCTTCTGTAGGTGTGGCAGTGTTGAGAAGTGTCTCCTCTTGTTCTGTGTTTTCCGTCAATTGATCCTGATCTAAGTCAACAGCTGATTGACTTTCAGTTGGTTGATCAAGGCTCTCTGATTCCTCTACCAGTTCTTCTTGCGGAACTTCTGTCATTGACTCTTCTAACTCTGGCTGATTTTCATCAGGTTCCTGGATCATTGTTTCTAATGGATTTTCGACCAGATCGTTTTTACCTCCTGGTTCGTTTAAACTAGTTGCTGTTTGTACTTGCTCTTCGTCTGGTTTACTCCATTCTTCGGCATAAGAATAAGAAAACGGATGAAGCAGAGATTGTGTCGCCAACCAAATCGCTAACGAACATTTGACTAACTTTTTCTTGTTCATTGATTTTCCCCCTAAATTCACCATGTTTTTAAAATAAAAGCTATTTATATAATCAACGATTACTTGAAGGAAAAGTTTTCTATTTTTTTCTTTCAAAAAAAATATTAGTAAAAAAATTGAGCTCATCGTTTATTCAAGTTAAAATAAAAAAGATTTCACTAAATAAATTACGCGGCTTTTAATTAAAGTCGGGAAGGAATAAGAATGAATAACCTATTTTTCAGATTATTAAATAACAAGCAATTACAGCGGCAGATAAGAATTCTTTACTATTTACATAAATGTGATTCGATTTCTTCAACTGAAAAACTAGTGAAAGAACTTGAAACAACAGCACCGACACTTCGCGCGGATATTGATTCTTTACAACAATTACTTCCCAAGGGAATGACCATCAAATATTATAAAAAGATCGGTTACCGATTGATGGTGTCTACATTCAAAACGATTGATTCCATTGTCATGGAGATCGCTAAAGATACAATTGTTTATAAATTGATTGACGAAATCTACCGAGGTCGTATTCATTCATTCCAAACTGCCACCGAACAGTTTCATCTCTCGCATTCAGTTTTGAGAAAGACCATTCGCCATATTAACAAAGAATTAAAATTTTATCGCCTTACTTTATCGACTAAACAATTAGATTTATTAGGAAATGAAGCAGATATCCGTTACTTTTTATTTGAGTTTTACCATGGTTTTAGACAAACATTTACGACCAATCATTCTTATCAAACAATCAACAATACATACGAAGAACTCCAAGAAGCGACAACGCAAATCGCAACAAATTATTTTCGCATCAACTTATGGATGAATATTTTAAAACAGCGCTTATTAAATAAACAAATGATTCATCTCGAACCGTCCTTATGTAAAGAAATTAAGGCAAGAACAAGTTTCATTCAGTTTAAATCGGTTTTTAAAAAGTATTTTAAAAGTAGATTTGGTATTACCCAAGTAGCCGAGGAGGAAATTGTTTGGTCTTACCTCATACGCTTACATTGTGTTTCTTACTACCCAGCTAACAAAACTTTGAATCTGTGCTATCCAGAAGATATTCCAACCTTAGAACAGTATGAACCATTTTTACGACCATTACAGAATTCTACAACTATCACAAATGTCGACCTGCTAAAGTTAAAAGGATATCTCAGCAACCTGCGTCTGCTGACAAAAATCTCTTCTCATTTTGAGCGAATCACTTTAGAACTTCATACTAGCGTACCTATGAAAGTCAAAAAACTTTTTAAAGAATGGCAGAACTATTTAAAAAAGTATACACATGTATTACCTTTTTCTGTTACCCACTATCAAGATATCGCCTTAACGTTAAGTATTATTCATTATGCCAATTTAACCTCTCCCTCTACCCAAAAAAAACAGACGATTTTATTTTCATTCCAAGGAGAACCCGGATTAGAAGACTATTTGACTCGATTCGTATGCCAATTGCTTCCACAAAATGTGGTTCCTCTTTTTGTCTCTAATAAATTTATTTCACATAAGATGGTTTTAGAAACTGAGGTTGCATTGGTTGTTTGCAATTATGATTTTCTAGATACAACCTGCCCTTGCCCAGTACTCTTACTTTCTTATTTTCCTACAAAAAAGGAATGGCTCGATCTACAACAATACATTTTTAAATTAGCTTATCCAATCAATGATTGATCATTAGCTGAACAAGTAATAAAAAAAAGAATCAACACGATTTTTAGTTTCGTGTTGATTCTTTTTAATTATTTATTATAGATTTTTGGTCCTTTTCGCATATTCCGTCGATCATTTTTAGGCTCAGCCATTTTTTTTGAACGTCCGCCGCCTTGTTTCTTTTTGATCAATTCAAGCATTTTTTCCTTTGTATCCATCTTATACCCCTTTCTTCATGATTGTCAGCTACGTTATCATTTTCTAGTTTTCTGATTCTTTTACATGATTCACTAAGTTTGAATTATCCCTTAGGTGCTAATAGCGCCACTAATTCCACATGATGTGTTTGTGGGAATAAATCGACTGGTTGTACTTTTTTCACTTCGTAGCCTGACTCAGCAAATAACTTTGCATCTCTGGCAAAAGTTGCTGGATTGCAAGAGATATACACTAATTTCGCAGGTTCCATGTCAATGGCTGACGTAATAAAACGTGCATCTAATCCTTTTCTTGGCGGGTCGACAACGATCACAGATGGTTTGATCCCTTTGTCTTGCCATTTCTTCATGACTGTTTCTGCCTTACCCACTTCGTAATGAGCATTTTCAATTTTGTTTGTTAATGCATTGAATTGTGCATCTTCAATCGCTTCCGGAACAAGTTCCATGCCATAGACCTCTTTAACTTTATCAGCTAAAGATAAACCGATCGTTCCAATACCAGAGTAAGCATCAATGACGGTATCTTCTTTTTGTAACGCTGCAAATTCAATGGCTGTTTGATACAATTTTTCCGTTTGTTCAGTATTCACTTGATAGAATGATTTTGAGGAAATACGGTAAGTTTTTCCCAATAGTTGATCCTCAATATAACTTCTACCATAAAGAACCTTCTCTTTATCGCCTAATATCACGTTTGTTTTCTCTTCGTTGATATTTTGAACGACTGAAACGACTTCTGGCAATTCTTCATGAATAATAGAAGCAATTTCCTTTCCTTTAAAGAATTTTTCTTTTCGTGTAACTAAAACGACCATCATTTCATGTGAGTAATGACCTCTTCTGATGATAATATGACGGATTTGTCCTTCATTTTTCGCCTCGTTATAACCACGTACTTGGAAACGTTGCAAAATATCTCTCACACGTTTGATGGCTTCATCGATTGCTGGATCTTGAATATAATAATCCTCGATTTCAACTAGTTCATGGCTATTCTTTTTATAAAAACCAGTTGCTAGACGACCATCTATTCTTCTCACTGGAATCTGCGCTTTGTTACGATAGCCAACAGGATTCTCCATTGGGATGGTAGGTAAAATGTCAACCTCTGTCATCTTTGCGATCTTGCTCATGACATTTTCCACTTGCTTTTGTTTAAAAAGTAATTGCTGCTCATAGTTCAAATGTGCTAAAGGAGCAATTCCTGTCCGTAGAAGGCGATTATCCTTTAATGGTTGACGGTCTGGTGATTCGGTTAGCCATTTTTCTACTTTTCCATAACCAAATTTATTCCCAGCTTTTACTACTAGCACTTCCACTCGTTCACCTGGTAATGCATTTTCAATAAACAAAGGATAGCCATCGATTTTAGCTACGCCCATACCTTCATAACTTAAATCGATAATATCTAATGTGTAACGTTCATTTTTTTTAACTGATAGTTTCTCTTTCATAATAACTCCTCATTTAGGTTTGTAACTGAAGCAATTTTGCTTTTAGTACTACGGTCATATCCAAAAAACGATCATTTGTGTTTTATTGGATAGGGACTTGGTACCGGGTTGCTTCAGGACATTTTTTTTAGGCACATAGAGCCTTTTTTTGGCAAGTCCATTTATTCACTTGATGCCTTCACTTCATTTACGATCCAATTGTCAATCTTTCGTTCGCCTGCTTTAGACTCAACAAAGAAAAATAACATACTGTTACATAATGATCTTCAATGAATAAGAATTAATTTTTATCATACGAAAGGGTGGAACGATCATTTGTCCCACCCTTTACGTCATTTTTCTTTATCTGCAATCTTGCCGTCACCGTCTATGTCTTCATCAGTCAAACGCTCAACTTCTTTGACAAATTCTTTGCTGACCTCTTCTAACTCCTCTTCGGAACCAGTAATTGCTTCATCTGGAATTTGGTCGATGTTTGCATAAAATTCAATATGTTGATGAAGGTTTTGGAAGTGCATAGGTGCATTTCCACCATATTCGCCGTCTAAGTTGATCATGACCGGTCGGTTGATATCGTCTTCTGTTTCGACATACAAACTGCTGGTTTTCGTATAAATCACTCGAGAATCATCTACATGGCGCCCACCATTCAACATCAAGGCTGCGATATGCAAAATTTCAAAAATATTCGCTGTTTTGACAATAATTAATGAAAATTTACCATCGTCTAGCTTGGCATCAGGAGCAATCTTTTCGAACCCGCCGACTGAATTAGTGAGTCCTAAAAAGAACATAGAGGCATTCCCGATGTATTCTCCTTCATCATATTTCAACCGCATTTTGATTGGTTTCACTCGAGGCAGCATCTCTGCTCCTTTAGCTAAATATGCCAAATAGCCGAAAATACTCTTTAGTTCTGAAGGAACTTCATAAGTTAACTCCGTTAAATAACCACCCGCAGCGATGTTGATAAAGTAGCTATCTTCCGTTTGACCGATATCCATCTTAACCGTCTGATTCTTCTTGATAACTTCAGCTGCGGCTTTGATATCATCCCGTGGAATCTTTAACGCACGTGCGTAATCGTTAGTAGTACCTGCTGGGATAATCGCCATTTTAGGACGATGCTCAAGCGGTGCAATACCGTTAACAACCTCATTGATCGTCCCATCGCCTCCCGCAGCTACCACCAGATCAAATCCATTTTCTGCTGCTCTTCTTGCTTCATTTTTGGCAGAATTTTTTTCTGGTGTTGTCGCATACGCACTTGCTTCATAGCCAGAATCCTCCAAGGCTTGGAGGATATCCGCTAGATTTTTTTTCAACAATTCTTTGCCAGAAGTTGGATTATAAATAACACGAGCTTTTTTCATGATCTACTCCTAGCGTTTTGCTAATTCTTCTTGCAACAGTTTATTAACGACACCTGGATTGGCTTGACCTTTAGTTGCTTTCATGATTTGTCCTACTAAGAAACCAACCGCACGATCTTTTCCGTTTTTGAAGTCATCTACTGATTGTTGGTTATTATCTAAGATTTCGTTGATAATTGGTAATAGTTTGCTTGGATCAGACAACTGAACCCAACCATTTTTTTCAACAACATCTTGTGCGTCGCCACCATTTGTGATTAATTCTCGGAATACTTTTTTCGCAATCTTAGAACTAATCGTACCATCTGCAATCAGACGAATCATGCCTGCTAGATTTTCAGGAGTCAAGTTCGTTTGAGCTAATTCTAGTTTCTCACTGTTCAAGTAAGCAGATACTTCACCCATTAACCAGTTAGATGCCTGTTTTGCATCCGCACCATTCTCTAAAGTCGCTTCAAAGAAGTCAGACATTTCTTTTGATAGAGTTAGAACCATTGCATCATACTCTGGTAACCCTAATTCTTGGATATAACGTTGACGACGAGAGGCAGGCATTTCCGGCAAGCTTGCTTTCACTTTTTGGATCCATTCATCGTCAATCATAAATTTAGGAATATCAGGTTCAGGGAAATAACGATAATCGCTAGAACCTTCTTTGACACGCATCAAAATTGTTTTATTAGTTGTTTCGTCAAAACGTCGTGTCTCTTGTTGGATTTCTCCACCAGAAAGTAAGACTTTTGCTTGACGTTTTTCTTCGAAGGCTAGACCTTTTTTAACAAATGAAAGGGAGTTTAAGTTTTTCAACTCTGCTTTTGTTCCAAATTCTTCCTGTCCATAAGGTCTTAAAGAAATATTGGCATCACAGCGCATAGAACCTTCTTCCATTTTCACATCACTAACTTCAGTAAATTGGATGATTGAACGCAATGCTTCTAGATAAGCATAGGCTTCTTCTGGTGAACGCATATCAGCTTCAGAAACGATCTCGATCAATGGTGTCCCTTGACGGTTTAAGTCAACGTAAGAATAGCCACCAATACCATGCATGTTCTTACCAGCATCTTCTTCTAAGTGAACTCGTTCGATCCGTATTTTCTTTTTCTTACCTTCAACTTCGATCTCGATCCAACCGTCATGCCCAATGGGTTGATCAAATTGTGAGATTTGGTAAGCTTTTGGATTATCTGGGTAAAAATAATTTTTACGATCAAAATGTGTGTCTTTAGAAATTTCACAGTTCAAAGCGAGTGCTGCTCGCATACCGAATTCTAATGCTGCTTTATTCATTACTGGTAAAACACCAGGATATCCCCAGTCGATCACATTTGTATTGCTGTTTGGTTCAGCTCCAAAATGTGCAGGAGCTGGAGAGAAAATTTTTGAGTTGGTCTTTAACTCAACGTGGACTTCAAGCCCAATGATTGTTTCAAAGTTCATTCGCCTTTCCCTCCTAAAATTGCTGGTTTTTGATTATGGAATTGTGTTGCTTGCTCAAAAGCATAGGCTGCTTGGTACATTGTTTTTTCATCAAAATAATTACCAATGATTTGTAAACCAACCGGCATATTCTCAGATAATCCCGCAGGAACTGACATTCCAGGTAAACCAGCTAAGTTAACAGGAATTGTTAAGATGTCACTCATGTACATCGTGATTGGATCGTTAATGTTTTCACCGATACCAAATGCCACTGTTGGAGAAGATGGGCCGATGATCAAATCGTAGTCTGCAAAGACTTTTTCAAAATCACGTTTGATCAATGTTCGAACTTGACCCGCTTTTTTAAAGTAAGCATCATAATATCCAGCACTTAATGAGAATGTTCCCAACATGATCCGACGTTTGACTTCTTCGCCAAAACCTTCAGTACGTGAATTCACATATACATCTTCTAAGTTCTTCACATTTTCTGAACGGTAACCGAAACGAATACCATCAAAACGTTGTAAGTTGGAACTTGCTTCTGATGAGGCAATGATATAGTAGACTGCTACCCCATATTTTGAATGTGGCAAACTTACTTCTTCTACAGTTGCGCCTAATGAACGGAAAGTTTCTGCCGCTTTCAAAATGTTTTCTTTTACGCCAGGAGCGACTCCTTCGCCAAGATATTCTTTTGGTAAAGCAATCTTCATCCCCTTGATGTCGCCAGTCAATCCTTCGGCAAAATTAGGAACAGAAACACCAGAAGATGTGCCATCTTTTTCATCATAGCCACTGATTGCTGTTAAAGCTAATGCATTATCTTTCACGTTGCGAGTCATTGGCCCGATTTGATCTAGTGATGAGGCAAAGGCGATCAAACCAAAACGTGACACACGTCCGTAGGTAGGTTTCATTCCCACGATTCCATTAAATGAAGCTGGTTGGCGAATACTTCCGCCTGTATCACTACCTAAGGAAACTGGGATTTGTCCAGCAGCGACTGCAGCAGCCGAACCACCAGAAGAACCACCAGGAACTTTCGAATGGTCCCAAGCATTTTTTGTTTTCTTAAAGTAAGAAGTTTCTGTACTTCCTCCCATCGCAAACTCATCCATGTTCAATTTACCAACTGGAATCATATCTGCTTGATACACTTTGTCCATGACAGTAGCATCATAGATAGGATCAAAATTATAAAGAATTTTGGAAGCTGCAGTCGTCAACAGATCTTTGGTAACGATATTGTCTTTGATCCCAATTGGAATCCCAGCTAAGACATTATTTTCGTCAATTCCTTTTTCATCTAACGCTTTGGCTTGTGCCAGAGCTTTTTCTTCATTCAATGTAATAAAAGCTTCAATCTCTGGCTCAGTTTCTTTGATTCGCTCAAAGGTTGCTCTTGTTAAATCTTGTGCAGTGATTTCTTTAGAAACCAGTAATGCGTGCAATTCTTCTAAAGAAAGATCATATAGTTTTGTCATTATGCGCCAGCCTCCCCATTATCAATAATTGCTGGCACTTTGATAAAGCCATCTTCTTTTTCTGGTACATTTCTCAACAATTCATCGCGATCCCAACCAGCACTTGCTCGGTCTTGTCGCATAACGTTCACTGTTTCAACCACATTTGATGTAAATGGAACACCTTCTGTATCAACTTCCTCAAGCATTTCCACCATATCAATGATTTTCCCTAATTGATCAGTAAAACTTGCAAGTTCTTCATCTGCGAACGCAAGTTTTGCTAATTTGGCAACGTGTTTTACTTGTTCTTCACTGATCGCCATACTACCCCTTCTTTCTAAACGAGTTAAAAACTTTGCTCTCTATTTTAACATAAGTGATTCCCATCTGAAATTGTTTCTTGAAATTTGTCTGAAAAAAATCAGATTTTCTTAATTAAAATGACTGTCAGCTAATGCTTCTGCCATTTTTTCTTCTGACCATACATCGATTCCTAGTTCTTGTGCTTTGGTCAGCTTACTACCAGCGTCTTCGCCTGCTACCACGATGTCGGTTTTCTTAGACACACTGCCAGTAACCTTACCTCCAAGATTTTCAATGGTTTCTTTTGCTTCTTCACGCGTAAAACGAGTCAATTTCCCTGTTAAAACCACTGTTTTTTCTTTAAAAGGTGATTCGATCGTTTCGATCTGTGAAGAACGAATCCCTTTATACTCAAAGTTGACACCTGCTTGTTTTAGTTCGGACATCAAGTCATGGACCTCTTCATTACTGAAATAAGTCACTACGCTATCAGCAATCGTATCGCCGATCGTGTCTAAAACAATGATTGATTCAAAGTCACTTTTACTTAGTGTTTCCAGATCGCCAAAATGCTCTGCTAATATCTTCGCTGCCTTGGAGCCGACGTGGCGAATCCCTAAGCCAAATATCAATCTTTCGACCGAATTATCCTTACTATCGTGGATCGCTGTCAGTATATTATTGGCTGATTTTTCTTTGATTTTATCTAACGTCATCAATTCCTCTTCCGTTAGCTTGTAAAGATCAGCCACATCTGTAACTAGTTGTTTATCATACATCTGTGCCAATACTCTTGGTCCTAGGCCATCGATATTCATGGCGTTACGTGAAACAAAATGATTCAATCCTTCTTTGATTTGGGCTGGACACTTCGGATTGATACAACGAAGAGCAACCTCTTCATCAAGATGAACTAATTCACTATGACAGATCGGACAATGTGTTGGTAAAACATAAGGTTCGCTATCAGCAGGTCGTTGATCCAACACGACTTGTGCTACTTCAGGGATAATATCTCCTGCTTTGTAGATACGAACAATATCGTTTAACCTTATATCTTTTAACTTGATGTAATCACCGTTATGCAGACTTGCCCGACTAACTGTCGTGCCAGCCACTCGTACCGGAGTCATAATCGCTGTAGGTGTCACAACACCTGTCCGCCCAACCGTCCATTCGATTTCTTCGATCTTCGTTTCTACTTCTTCCGGTGGGAATTTATACGCTGTTGCCCAACGAGGTGCTTTGACAGTAAAACCTAATTGGTCCTGTAAAGAAAATTCATTCACTTTGATGACGATTCCATCAATTTCATAGGTTAAGTCCATTCGTTTTTCATGGTATTCTTCAATAAATGACCAAACTTCATCAATCGAATGACACAAACGCTTTTCGTGATTCGTATGGAAACCGATCTGTTCTAATTCTTCTAAAGCATCATATTGGGTTGTCGCTTTCATCGGTCCAAAATCCGCTACCGTATATAAAAAAGTATCCAAATTACGTTTTGCAGTAATTTTAGAGTCCAGTTGTCTCAGTGATCCTGCAGCTGCATTTCGAGGATTTGCAAAAATATCTTTCCCTTCTGCTTCTCTTGCTTGATTTAATTGCACAAATGATTTTTTGGGCATAAAACATTCGCCTCGGACTTCGATACTGATAGCATCTTTCAACTTCAATGGGACAGAACGAACTGTTTTTAGATTTTCTGTGATATTTTCGCCAACCGTCCCATCTCCTCTTGTTGCACCACGAACAAATTCGCCATTTTCATAGCGCAAGGAAACCGATAAACCATCAATTTTTAACTCACAGCAGTAATCAACAGGGCGACCAATCGCTTTTTGGACACGTTGATCAAAGGCAAAGAGTTCGTCTTTGTTAAATACGTCATTCAAACTATAAAGCGGAATATCATGAGTCACTTTTTCAAAGCCACTGAGAACTTTCCCCCCTACTCGCTGAGTTGGTGAATCTGAAGTGATTAAATCAGGATATTGCTCTTCAATTGCTACTAATTCAGCATATTCTTGATCATAAACATAATCTTCGACAGTTGGTTTATCTTCAACATAATATTCTCTGGACCAACGATTTAACCGAGATCGTAGTTCTTCTGCTCGTTTT
Organism: Enterococcus sp. C74; assembly: GCF_040887125.1. Taxonomy (NCBI): domain Bacteria; kingdom Bacillati; phylum Bacillota; class Bacilli; order Lactobacillales; family Enterococcaceae; genus Enterococcus; species Enterococcus sp. C74. Next base: position 349,406 of record NZ_JBFOFA010000002.1, read on the forward strand.
GCAGCTTCATCAATTGTCATTTCATGTTCCATCGTTTATCCCCCCTGTTTAAACTTTTTCAATTGGCGCAAATGCTGCTAACAACCGTTTCACACCTTGACTAGGAAATGCCACGTCCAATTCTAAATCTTTGGCAGTACCATTTACCCTTACCACTGTTCCGATCCCCCATTTTTTATGATTGACTTTATCGCCTGCTTTCCAGCTATTGCTTTCTCCACCAGTTGCTGTTTTTGAAGAAACAACAGTTGTTACTGGTTGTTTGTAGGCTGGTTTAGCTGTTCTGCTCGTAAAAGGACTCGTTTGTTTTGGCGTTGGCCGCATGCCTTGGACTTCTAATAATTCTTGATCGATTTCTTCTACAAAGCGAGAAGGTCGATTATATTGCGTCCTGCCATATAAGGTACGGGAAAAAGCATTGGTCAGGTAGAGTGCTTCTTCTGCTCTCGTGATCCCGACATAAGCAAGTCTTCGTTCTTCTTCCAATTCGCTTTCTTCCATCAAGGCTCGTGACAATGGGAAAACTCCTTCTTCCAAACCAATCAGAAAGACGACTGGAAATTCAAGACCTTTTGCGGCATGCAAAGTCATCAATGTCACTTGGGTAGTTTCTTCTTCTAAATTATCGATGTCAGAAACTAAGGCCAAGTCATTTAAAAATACAGTTAATTTTTCTTCTGGTGCATCCGCATTTTCTTCATTTTGTTTTTCAAATTGTTTATCAAATTCTTGAGTAACGGTTAAAAATTCTTCCAAGTTTTCGATTCTTGCTTGTGATTCTAAAGTATTTTGAATTTTTAAGTCCTCTAGATACCCACTACGTTCTAAGATTTCTTTTGTCAGTTCGGTCACTGTTAGATAGGGAACCATTTGTGTGACGTCATTGATCATATCGCCAAAAACTGCTAATTGTTGACCGGCTTTTCCACCAATGTTAGTTAAATCAACATTTTGCGCCGCTTCAAGGAGTGGCCATTGGTGGATCGTCGCAAAACTTCTTAATTTCTCGATCGAGCCAGGTCCGATCCCGCGTTTAGGCGAATTAACGATCCGTTCAAAACTGATTGAGTCTTGAGGATTCGCAATCACATTCAAATACGCTAAAATATCCTTAATTTCTTTACGGTCGTAGAACTTATGTCCGCCCACCATTTTATAAGGAATATTCGCTTTTAGTAAGGTTTCTTCCATCACACGAGACTGAGCATTAGTTCGATACAAAATCGCAAAGTCGCCATAATTCCGTTGATTTTCACGAATTTGCTCTTGCATACGATCCACGATGAAACGTGTTTCATCTCGCTCGTTATCTGCACGGTAGTAAGTGATTTTATTTCCTTCTCGGTTTTCTGTCCAAAGATTTTTCGGCTTTCGATTGCTATTATTTTCGATCACTTGGTTGGCAGCACTTAAAATTGTTTTAGTCGAACGGTAGTTTTGCTCTAATAAAATGACTGTGGCATTCGGATAATCTTTTTCAAAATCCAAAATATTTTGCATATCAGCGCCACGCCAACCGTAAATACTTTGATCAGCATCCCCCACAACACATAAATTTTGGAATCTTTGGGCGAGTAGATTAACTAAAGTATATTGTGCATGGTTCGTGTCTTGGTATTCATCCACATGGATGTAATGGAATTTATTTTGATAATAAGTCAAAGAATCAGGATGCTCTTCAAATAACCGAATGGTATTCATAATCAAGTCATCAAAATCCATACATTGGTTATATTGTAATTCTTTTTGATAAGCTACATAACACTTAGCTGCAATTTCTTCATAGTAGCTTCCCTGCAACTTGGCAAACTCCTGAGGGTTTTGCAAGTTGTTTTTTGCTTGCGAAATCGTTCCAAGTATACTTCTTGGATCGTATTTTTTCGGATCAATATTCAATTCTTTTAAGATACGTTTCATTAAAGACAACTGTTCAGAAGAATCGATAATAGTAAAATTTCGGTTGTAACCGATAAAATCGACATCTCTTCTTAAGATACGCACACACATGGAATGGAAAGTCGACACCCAAACATCTTCGCCACCATATTCTAAAATGGCATTTACCCGCTCCTTCATCTCTTTAGCGGCTTTATTGGTAAAAGTAATCGCTAGGATGTTCCACGGATTTACTTCCTTTTCTTCAATTAAATAAGCAATTCGGTGGGTCAAGACCCTCGTTTTCCCACTACCTGCACCGGCCATCAATAATAGTGGTCCCTCGGTATGAAGAACCGCTTCTTTTTGTCGAGGATTCATCCCATTCAATAATTCACTTTTGGATGACATTTACAACATCCTTTCTTTTATCAATCCGTTTAATTATAGCATTTCCCCAGCTTTCATTAAAGCATATATTATCTATGAATAGGGTAGTAATAACCGCAATCTGATCACTGCAAGCGAAATGAAAATTTGTTTGCAAAGCGATGAATTTGCAATGAAAAAAAATTTCTTTTCTTTTCCTCTTGTAAAAAAGAAAAAATCACGCTAAATTAAATTGAAACGAGGGATTAGCAATGAAAGCAAAAACATTATTTAAACATGTCGACAAAACGCAACTATATTATATTTTAAAAGGGGTCTTAGTTGGGTTGCTCACTGGCGGTATCGTTAGCATTTTTCGCTTGGCGATTGAGAAATTTGGTGAATTGACCGAACAAGTTTACCTTCATAGTCAACAAGAACCTTTATATTTAGCATTTATCTTAGCAGCTTCAATTATTATTGCTATTTTTGTGGGATTTCTTATCAAAAGCGATCCCGATATTAAAGGAAGCGGCATTCCCCAAGTTGAAGGACAATTACAAGGAGAATTAACAGTCTCATGGTTTTCTGTTCTATGGAAAAAATTTATTGGAGGCGTGTTATCGGTTGGCTCCGGTTTATTCTTAGGTCGAGAAGGTCCATCAATCCAGTTAGGCGCAGTGGTTGGTGAAGGAACAAGCCAATTATTAAACAGCTCTTCAGCTGAAAAGAAAATTCTTATCTCTAGCGGAGCGAGTGCGGGATTAGCAGCAGCATTTAATGCACCGATTGCTGGGTTATTATTTGTTTTAGAAGAAATCCATCATTCTTTCTCTCCATTAGTTTGGCTGACATCCTTTACATCAGCGATCACTGCTAATTTTGTGTCACTTTATTTTTTCGGTTTGAAACCTGTATTGTCTCTAGGAAAAATTCCGTCTTTACCGTTAAAATATTATGGTTTTTTAATTATTCTAGGTATTATTCTCGGTGTGCTAGGGTATATTTATCAGATCGTTTTGCTTAGCTTACCAAAATTTTATCGAAAGCTGCCGATTCCTGCACACTTTCACGGAATCGTTCCTTTTCTTTTAGTTTTGCCGATTGGCTATTTTTGGCCAACAATCCTAGGGGGCGGAAACCAGATCATCATCACTTCAGGACATGCCTTTTACCCATTAACATTGATTGCAGGTCTATTTATCTTACGGTTTTTCTTTTCTATGGTTTCATATGGCGCCAGTTTACCGGGCGGGATTTTTTTACCAATCCTAACTTTAGGTGCGCTGATTGGAGCATTTTATGGAGGGGCTTTAGTGAACTTAGTTGGTATGAATCCGATTTATGTCAAAGACTTTCTCGTGATTGCGATGGCAGGTTACTTTACAGCAATCGGAAAAGCCCCGTTGACTGCAATTATCTTAGTAACGGAGATGGTCGGTTCTTTGAATCATTTGATGCCTTTAGGTGTCGTTTCACTCTTCGCTTACGTTAGCAATGATTTATTAGGAGGCAATCCGATTTACGAATCTTTACTCGAGCGATTGATTCAACAAGAAAAACAACCAATATTAGTCGGCAAAACAACCTTTGATTTTCCAATCACTGCGGAAAGTACATTGGATGGACGAATGGTCAGAGATTTCAATTGGCCAAAACATATGTTACTCGTTTCCATTATTAGAGGAAATAAAGAGATTTTGACTCATGGGGATACAATCATGAATGTTGGCGACATTTTAGTCATCTTAACCGATGAACGTCATCTTTCAAGCGTACGGAAAACGATTGTTGCTCGCTCTTCGATTTTAACGACGAAACAAGCCTTTTAGGCAATAAAAATTTGCTCTTACGATTAGCCAGTATGCTAGTGGTAAGAGCAAATTTTTATTTTATAGGGAAATACAACCAGTATCTTTATCTTTAAAAAAACTTTTCATCTTATTCTCTTTCTTTATTTCCCCAAAAATACTTCACTGTAATTGTTACTCCTACAAGGAATATTCCCAAGAAACTAATCATTAAACTGTCTGTGTCCGTTGTTTTGGGGAAGGTACTCATCGTTTTTACTTCTGTTTTAATCACATAACCTGGTTTTTGAGCCCCTGCACTTTCTTGCTGGTCATTTGGCAGTTCGGCATCAATTCCAAGTGATCCTTTTACGTCAAGTGTTGCCTTCATATTATCCCTTCTAACTTTTTTAATCAGTTTAAGGCGCTGCTGTCCAAGATACAGCATCTAATTGCAACGTCAAATTGAACGTTGGTGTACTCTTGGTTGCTGTGGTAGAAGATACTGTTCCAGCATAGTTGAAGGTGGTCGAAAAAGCATTATTTGCGGTTCCATTTGCAGTTAGTTTTCCTTCATTGTTTGCTAATGTAAAGAGTTTGACTGGTGTCGTCGCAAAATCTGTGAGTGTTCCTGCGGCGATCAAGGAAGTGTTCGTTGCTGCTGGAGAAACAAGATTTAGACTAGAAATTTCTGTGATACTTTCGGCATTTGTTTGCGCGAAATCTGCAATGGATACATCAACTGGACGTCCCGATTTATTTTCAATATTATAGGTTGGAGATTCAATATCATTTCGCCCGCTTACGTTATAGAATATGGTCGCTGTATCTAATGTCACATTGATCCAATTGTCATGACTTTCCTCAATCGCTTCTTCTGGATCTGTGTTATCTAATCCAATCGTACCATTGATTTGAATATCGGCTTGGTCAACACCAATCACGTCTTCCGCTTGAACCATTGCGGGCGCAACAAATCCAACAAAACTCCCACTAAACAACATACTTACAAGTACTTTTTTCATCATATCAATAAACCCCTTTTATTTTTTATTCAACTGTTAATGTAACTCCTGCAGCCACTTGACCTTTTTTTTCGTTGGTGTCTGGGTCATACAAACTAAATAAAGCAACTGATGGATACTCCCCCTTTTCTAATGCCTGTTCCAACGTGACATTTTTTATTTCATACCCGGGCTGAATCGCACCGGAAGTATAAACAAGTTGATTGTTCTTTTTTTCTCTAATTTCTACATTGATCGGATAGCCATTTTCACTGGGATTTTTTATCATCAATTCGCCGCTCCCTGTTTGTCGATCGATTTTCGCTTCAGGTGAGATAACTAAATTGAATTTGCTTTTATCTACTGCAACCTGCGCGATTTTTTTCTTTTCAGAGTCAGAGATTTTTTGGGCATCTTTCCCAGCGGGTAAAAATTCGCCACTGACAATAGTAACGGGCTCTGGTTTTGCTTGAAGATAATAGCGGTACACTAGCCAGCCACTTAGCAACAACAATAATCCTAGTAGAATGAGTAGTACCTGTTTTTGTTTTTTCCGTTTTGTTTCTTCCATTGCTTTTCCCCTTTATTCTTTAGCTGATAGTTGATAATTAAAGGCATAACTAGGATAATATTTTTGTAAAATGTTTCCTGAAAATTCTCCAGCTAAATAAAGTTCAATTGGTTCTGTTAAAAAAGGGGCAATTTCCAATCTGTCCACATTATTTTGCCCGACAACCAACGGTCCCATCGTTGTCCCATCAGTGGCAACAAGATTAAGAATCAACTCGTTATGATTTCCGCCAGAAAATTGATTGACTAGCACAACTGATGAATCAGCTGTAAGATCTTGAACCGTGCCAATCGTAAAATCAATGGGATAGTTACTCGAACTAATGATTGGTTTGGTCGAAGACGCCGTGTCGAATGCACCTTCTGTTTTCGATTCAAATATCATTTCTAAAGGTACTTCCACACTTAATGGACTTTTGACTACTTCCACCTGTTGTTCTACCCAAAGGCTTTCAGTTAAATAGGCTTGAAGTTCGGAATCATCGTTGACGGCACCAGCTATTTTTGTATAGACAAAATAAGTTCCAGCTGGTAGTTTTTCTTTTGTCCATGTCATTCCCTCGGTTTCTTCGACTGCGATCATCCCATCTGTATTTTCATCAGCAAGCTCAACTTGTTGTTGTGCTTCCTCAGTCGTTAAATCGGTTTCACTCCAAAGTTGTTTCGTACTTAATTTAAACGTCGTTGCCTTTCCTATCCGACTGGCTGGCTCATAAGCATTGATCGTAGTGTCTAATTGACTTTGTCCGACCGCTACACTCGGCTGTGCTTTCCAATCGGTAATATTGATTTTTTTTTGATAGATTGCTTGTTTTAGAGCTGTATTTGTAAAGTAACTGTCATTTAATGTAGCTGTACCAGCTCCTACTACTTCCTTTTTTTGTAAACTTTGATCAGTTGCTAAATAGCTAAATTGATAGCCTCCTATTTCTCCTGCTACTCCATCGATCCGGTTAAATGTCATATTTCTAGCAAACAAGCCGTTGGTATTAGAAGTATTTTGAAAACGAACAAAATCGGGCTCATCCGCATTCATTACAACATTTCCATTTGAATTGAATCTGCCTTGGCTGGTCATTGAAGTTTGTGAATTAGCGCCAAAATTGATTTCTGCTGCTTGACCATTCGTAAAATTCATTGGCTTGTTACCTGTTTGTTCATACAAAAATTTAGCATTTTGACCAATCGTAAAAATTAATCCTGTCCCATCATAAGAAAAATAATCTTTGCTTGATGTCAATTGCACATTCGCATTTTCTTCAAGAGTGACTCGTATTTTCCGATCACCCGATCCGCCAGAAGCTGAACCATAAAACAAAGCGAGATTCGTACTCGTTTGGTGGTTGATAATCGTCGTCGAATCTTTCGCAAATGTAATGTTGTTTCCTTCCATGAACTCTTCGCTGTTTGCTCCTGCTTCACTGACAAATTCATTTTTCCCCTCAAAGGTGAAGGTGGATTCTGTATGCCAAGCTAGAAGTAGTTGCGCCCCGGTCTTGCCATAATAATTGACGTTTTCAAAAACCGCGTCAAATGAGAGGACAGATAAACTTCCAGCCCCTAAGATCCCGTAGTAAGATTGGTTGCCATAGATAACGCCATTTTCATCAGTTAGTGTCGCGCTTCCAAAATTCATGTTTTTCAATTTGATTCTTAATCCACTAATCTTCACTCGATAACCAGTATTCGAAGCAGTTGAGTTGGAAGCGTTGGTATATAGCATATGATGATTTTGACCATCGATCTCGATATTTTTATAAAACTCAAAAACATCCGCATCTGTATACACGATGTCTGCTGTCAAAGCAACATAATAGGTTCCCGAACCTGAATCATTATTGATCTAACTCATTACCCTAATTAATTCATCTGCTGTTGCTGCAGTATAAGGACTTTCTAATGTTCCTTCTCCAACCAAAGGACTAATTGCACCAATTTCGTCGGACAGTTCAGCGTTTTCTGCTAACACTTGTTTTGTTTCTTCGCTGCTTGTTGATGCTTCGGTGACTTGATTATTGACATCTTCATGGGATTCTTCCGTAGTTGTCTCAAAGGAAACGGAGTACTCATCACTTGTGCTCGTTTGCACATTGTCATGGAGATTTACACTATTCTCAGAATTTTCTTGTGCATCAAAGTCATTGACTGGGACAATACTAGCACAAAGAATAAAGAGCGATAAAACAACCCATTTTGTACTTTTTTTCATATTCCCCTCCTCTATAACCATTCTTTTTTTATATAAAAGCGCTTTTGATTAACATTAGATTACAAAAAAATGATACTATACACATTTATATCCGTCAATAAATAACTAATTTCTAATCACAAATCCTATATTTATGCATCTATTGATCAATTTCGCTTTCCATTTTTTAATTTTCAAAAAATTTGCATTTAATCTCACAAAAAAACCTTCTTACGAAAATTATTGTTAAATTCCGTAAGAAGGTCTCATATTTATAAATTGAAAATTATGCTGTTGTTACTGTTGGTGATTTTCTTAGTAAACCATAAATCACACCAGAAACGATTGCACCAATAGCGATGAATGCTAAGTACAAGACTGGATGACTTAACAAGAATACAACGAAAATCCCACCATGAGGAGCAAGTAATTTGATACCGAAAGCACCAACTAAACCACCTGTTAAAGCAGAGCCAATAATGAAACTTGGAATGGCGCGGATCGGATCAGCTGCTGCAAATGGGATCGATCCTTCTGTTACAAAGGACAAGCCCATCACAATATTCGTTAGACCAGCATCTTGATCTGTTTTACTAAATTTATTTTTGAATAAACGAGTAGCAACAAAAATTGCTAATGGTGGAACCATCCCACCAGCCATAACAGAAGCCATCACGACACTACCGCCAGTCGCAACAGTTGTTGCTAGCGTAGCTGTACCGAAAACATAAGCCGCTTTATTAATTGGTCCACCTAAGTCAGCAGCCATCATTCCTGCAAGTAAAGCACCAAGTAACGCAGCGTTTGAACCGCTCATACTTGTTAAAAATCCGTTTAATGCATCATTGATTGCTTTCATCGGTACATTAACCAACAACATCAAGAACCCGGTAATCAACAACCCAAACACAGGATAAAAGAGAATCGTTTTGATTCCGTCTAATGATTTAGGTAATTTCTTGAAGAGTTTACGCAAGAACACAATGACATATCCAGCTAAGAAACCGCCGATCAAAGCCCCTAAGAAGCCTGCACCGCCAGTATTAGCTAATGCACCAGCAGCAAAACCAACAATCAAACCAGGGCGATCCCCGATACTTGAAGCAATAAATCCAGCAAGAACTGGTAACATGAAACCAAAAGCAGCTTGACCGATTTGGTTGAACCAGCTGGCAATTTGATTATAATTCCCAAGGTTTGCAAGCTGATCTTGTGGTACACCCATAAATTGGTCTACCATGAAAGAAAGAGCAATTGCAATCCCACCGCCAATAACAAACGGCAGCATATGAGAAACACCATTCATCAAATCTTTATAGATTCGTTGACCGACGGTTCCTTCTGCATTTCCTTCATCAGAACCAGTATCTTTCCCTTGTCCATGATAAACTGGTGCAGTACCGCTTAAAGCAAGATTGATCAGTTCTTCTGGCTTACGAATCCCGTCGCTAACCGGACGATTGACAAGTTCTTTCCCGTCAAAACGATCCATGGCAACTTTTTTATCTGCAGCTACGATTACACCATCCGCACGAGCGATGTCTTCAGCTGTTAATAAGTTTTTAACGCCTTCTGATCCGTTTGTTTCAACTTTGATCTCTACGCCCATTTCTTTCGCTTTTTTCTTCAAAGCATCTTCCGCCATATAAGTGTGGGCGATTCCTGTTGGACAAGCGGTTACTGCAATAACAAACTTGCTCTTAGGATCAACGGTTGCAGCTTCAGCTTGTTTTGCCTGTTCTGCTTTTTCTTCCGCAGCTTTTTGATCTTCCGCTGTTTGGAATAATTCTTGTACAGCTTCTGGTGAATCTGCTTCTTTTAATTTTGCAACAAAATCTGGATCCACTAAAAGGCGGGATAAAGCAGCTAACGCTTGTAAGTGTGTATCATTTGCGCCTTCTGGAGCTGCGATCATAAAGAATAGGTAAGTCGGCTGACCATCTAATGCCTCATAATCGACCCCTTTGTTACTTTTAGCAAATAGTACGGTTGCTTCTTTTACTGCTGCATTTTTTGCATGAGGCATCGCAATGCCGTCACCTAGTCCGGTAGAAGTTTGCGCTTCTCGTGCTAAAATCCCCTCTTTATAGGTTTCAATATCTGAGATTCTTCCGGCAGCAAACATTTTTTGGACCATTTCATCAATTGCGCCTTTTTTATCAGTTGCTTGTAGGTCCATGATCATTGCATCTTTGATCATTAAATCTTTGATATTCATGATAATCCTCCTGAAAACGAATCTATTTTTGTTATCTCAACTTCTGGTAACAGTTCATCAATCAATGCTCTAGAAGCTAAATCATCAGAAAATGCTGTCGCACTTCCACAAGCGACTCCCCATTTAAATGCTTCCACTGGATCTTGATTTTTGCTATAAGCACCAATAAATCCAGCAATCATTGAATCTCCTGCACCAACCGAGTTTTTTAACGGGCGAACTAATACGTTTGATCGGTAAGCACCTTCATTAGTAAATAACAAGGCACCATCTCCCGCCATTGATATCAAGACATTTTGTGCCCCTTCAGCTAATAGTTTCTTACCATATGGCAAAATCTCTTCCACACGATCAAAGTGTGTCTGATATAATTCGGCTAATTCATGGTTATTAGGTTTGATCAACAATGGTCTTTTAGCAAGAGAATTTTTTAGATCATCCCCAGTTGTATCAATCACAAAGTCTGCTTCTTTTTCACGAATGATCTCAATCAATTCTTGATAGAACCCTTTTCTTAAGCTGGCAGGAGTACTACCAGATAAGACAACGATGTCTCCTTTGTTCACAACACTTAGCGCTTGCTTGAATGATTGGATTTCTTCATCTGAGATCGTTGGGCCTAAACCATTGATCTCCGTTTCAGAATCAGATTTTAATTTGATATTGATCCGAGTATCTGATTGAACCGTTGTAAAAGAAGTTTGGATTGTTTCTTTTTCCAACCACTCTGCGATAAAGTTTCCTGTAAAGCCTCCTAAAAAACCAAGGGCTGTCGAATCAGAGTCAATTCTTTTCAAAATTCGAGAAACATTGATCCCTTTTCCGCCAGGAACTTTAAAGTCTTCTTTCATTCGATTCAATTCCCCGATTTTTAACCCATCAACACGTACGATAAAGTCAATCGACGGATTTAATGTTACTGTATAAATCATTGTATAGCTGCCTCCTTGATAGTTGTCCGTTCCCGATAATCGGTAACAAATTCCAATGGACAACGTTCGGTTACGATCGTGGCTGCTTCTAAAGGTGCCACAGAAGTGAAACTAAGCTTGTTGAACTTAGAATGATCAATCAGGACGAAACTTTCTTCTGCATTTGCCATTGCTAGACGTTTCACGGCTGCTTCTTCCGGATCTGGCGTTGTAAATCCACGGTTCAAGTCAACACCGTTCATTCCCATAAACACTTTATTAAAATAGAAATTTTTTAACTGGCTGATTGTACTATTTCCTAGTACAGCATTTGTTGATAATTTAACTTGTCCACCTAATATGATGGTGGGAAGTTGCAAATCAACCAAACTAGCTGCATGTTTCACTGAATTAGTTACTACCGTTACCTTTTTCTCTTGCAAATATGGGATCATTTCTAACGTCGTGGACCCAGCATCTAAATAAATAACGTCATCGTCATTGATTAATTGAGCTGCTAATCGAGCGATTGTTTGTTTTTCTTGAACGTTTTTGAGCGTTTTTTCACTCATATTCTGTTCAAACCCTAAAAGTTGCCCTTTTTTCGCGCCACCATGGATTCTTTCTAACAGACCATCATTCTCCAACTCTTGCAAATCACGTCTAATCGTTGATTCAGAAGCGTTTAGAAGTGTTACTAAATCTTGAGATTTCACTATTTTATTTTGTTCTAACAAGTGTAGTATTTTTTGTCTGCGCTCTTCTGTAAGCATTTCCACGATCACCTCACGACATATAGTAGCATAATTCTTTTTATTAATCAATAAAAATCATTCAAAAACATTCACAGACAATCTAAAACATTCAAAAAAGAGTCTGAACTTTCAACTGGTCCAGACTCTTGATTGGTTGTAAAGAAGTACGAACGGTATTCGCTGTACGAATCTTCCACAACCTTTTATATGCTTTATTTTCTATGCACTAAATAATAGTACCTTCCTAATCCAATGAACATAATGATAAAGCCCAAAATTGATCGTACAGGGATGTTGGGAAGAAAGAACATCAAAAAAGCTACAAATGCTGTAGGTAACATGACCCGATAATATAAGTGTTTATCCATGTGATCACCTCAAATTTTTTGTAATGTCGCAAATTTGTTTAACTTTGGATAATCATAGATTTCTACTCTAAGATGATTTACACCTTTTTTCACGTCAAAGCTTAAACGTCCTCGTCTTTTTCTTATTCGCTTAAACTGAATATCTGATAGTTTTTCGCGAATTTCATTCAATGGGAGCTGTGTCAAATTTTCAGTAGGTACGTATAATCGTAAAGTAACTAAATATTCTTGATATTTTTCATCGTCAACTGCGATCTCTAAGTATTCTCTTATATAGTAGCAATAAGCTTCGATCCCATCATCTAAAGAAATACGGGGATCAATCACTTTGTAAAACATCATCTGCGCCCGCTGCTCATCTACCCAAGGAAAATAAGCTTGTGTATTCAACCGCCCTCTTACTCGCTTTTCGTGGTATTCATCATTGACAAAATTATAACTTCGAGTAACGAAGAACGTCGCATCCTTTTTCTGAGTCGGTTGCATTCTTTCATTTTGGTATTGAACAGATTGAATACTTTGATCGGTATAAGCATACTCAATGTACGGGGCTTTCAAAAGCCCAACACCATTGTCCCAAGAAAGATGATCAAATCCCAATTGGTCGCGATAATAGGTCTGAAAATGTCGATTCGTTTCCTCGGCCCATTTGAAAGGGTCACGATATAATTGAATACAGATCACACCATTTTGTTTCTCTTTTACAAATTCCACTTGTTGGACATCTAAAAATACTTGTTTCGGAATGATGCGATAGTAGTAAGAGCTGTAATACATTTCCCAACAAGAAGTAAAGCATAATCCCTCATGAGATAGATCGTAACCAGGCAATTGATTACAATCAATCACAACCGCTCCCGATCGTTCTCTCATCTTTGGCAACTTATCAATAGCTTCTTGTGTTTCAAACTTCAACCGTTCTTCAATTTCTTTAATATTATGATACTTAAATTCATTGTATGAACGTAAGTAAGCAAATACGCCATTTTTATCCATTTTAAGCTGGATATAATCTCTGATCACCGATTCATGTTGTAAGAAAATATTCTTCTCCAAAATATTCTTAGTGATCAATTGTTGACCATCAAAATGAAAACGACACTCATTCGTTTCATTTTTTACAGTCAGCCAACCAAATGCGAACTGAGATTCCTGCATTGCTTCCTTTTTAAAGGTTGTCCATTCAAATATTCGTGCTGTCTGACGAGAAGTCTGAAAAAATGAGGGACTAAACATCATCCGAATAAAAAAGAACCAATCTTCCAATTCATTTTCTCTTTGACTTTGATTCAAATCGGTTAATTGAATCGTCATTAATAATTGTTGTTCTTCCACTCTGCTCTCACTCCTTTCAAAGTATTTTATAATTAAATTATAACCAAGCATAAGAAAAAACTAAAATTTAACGACTTCCAATTATTTTAGTAACTATCCATGGTAGAATAGAAACAAATAATCAAAGAGGTGAATAATTTGGGGCTTAAATTTGAACGTACAGATAATCTTGATAAATTATTTGAATCCTTTGCTGTTGATCCAGAAAAAACAGTTGCTTCAAAAGAAGAAATCGATCGCTTTTTGAAACCAAAAAATGACAAAAAAAAAGAACAGACAAAAAAATAGAAAAAAACTAGTAGCAAGCGAATGTTCTCCTCTTTGAGTCCTTCGTCTGCTACTAGTTTTTTATTCTGAAATTGCTTCTTCAATTGCCTGCCAAGCTTCTTCTTTTCCTTGCTTTGTGACAGAAGAAAATAAAATAAACTGATCATTATTATCAAAATCCAACGCTTTTTTGATTTCACTTTCATGCTTGTTCCATTTTCCTCGTGGTATCTTATCCGCTTTAGTCGCTACGACAATCACTGGAATATCGTAATATTTCAAAAATTCATACATCTGGATATCCTCTTGGGAAGGTTTGTGACGTAAATCGACTAAAGAAACGACTGCTCGCAACTGCTCTCTGGTCGTAATATATGTTTCGATCATTTTACCCCATTTTGCACGTTCAGTCTTTGATACTTTGGCATAACCATAACCAGGGACATCGACAAAGTGTAACGCATTTTCAATCAAATAAAAATTCAATGTTTGGGTCTTACCTGGTTTTCCCGAAGTGCGAGCTAAATTCTTTCGGTCAATCAACGTATTGATAAAAGAAGACTTTCCGACATTTGAACGCCCTGCTAAAGCAATTTCTGGTAAATCAGATTCTGGGTATTGTTTTGGTGCAACTGCACTAATCACTATTTCTGCTTGATGTACTTTCATAAAATCTCTCCTAAAAAAGGTCGTTGAAAAAGAAAGGAACTCTATCGAGATGAGAGAAGATTGTTTAATATCACTTTAATAAACAATCTCTGATAAACGAAGAGTCGCTTCTTAAACGCCGTGTAACAGGTTGCGAGAAGCATGAATTGATTCGTTCCTTAAAGAAAAAAATCTCGAAACAGCTTCTCATGTTTTGAGGTTTTTTGATTTCATTCTAAGATTCAACGATCGAAAAACTGCAGTTGATTGCGGAAAGTACGTTTTTACATAAACGAAAGTCATCTTCCCTATTTGTCGATTTTGAGTAATCACAACGTTGAATCGCTTGCTGTCAATAGAATGCCTTAATCATTAATCAATAGTTTCGATAAAAAGACAAAGCTGCCGCAAAAGCAATAACTAACTTTCACGACAGCACTCCAACTTCTATCTGCTTTTATCCCGCTTTTTTCTCAGAATCTTTATAAACGACAGTCGGTTCTCCAGTTAATTCAGCAGCTTCTTTCGTAATGATCACTTTTTCGATATTCTCATTAGATGGGATGTCAAACATAATATCCATCATGATTTCTTCGATGATCGAACGTAGTCCACGTGCCCCAGTATTTCGGGCAATTGCTTTTTCAGCGATTGCTGTTAATGCCTCTGGTTCAAATTCTAATTCCGTATTATCCAAAGCAAGTAATTTTTGGTATTGTTTGACCAAAGCATTCTTTGGCTCTGTCAAAATACGCACAAGATCTTCTGTCGTTAATTTTTCAAGTGCTGCCATTACTGGTAAACGACCAATAAATTCAGGAATCAAACCAAATTTCAATAGATCTTCTGGAATGATTTCTTGCATGACACTTTCGCCATCTGCTAATTTTTGATTTTTAGTCCCGAAACCGATTGTCTTTTCTCCTAGACGATTTTTAACAATTGTTTCAATCCCATCAAACGCACCACCTACGATAAACAAAACATTTGTCGTATCGATTTGGATAAATTCTTGATGAGGATGCTTCCGACCGCCTTGAGGAGGAACGCTGGCAACTGTTCCTTCTAAAATCTTCAATAAGGCTTGTTGGACACCTTCACCTGAAACATCTCGAGTAATTGAAACATTCTCGCTTTTACGAGCAATTTTATCGATTTCGTCAATGTAGATGATCCCTTTTTCAGCTCGTTCCACATTGTAATCAGCTGATTGCAATAATTTCAATAGGATGTTTTCGACGTCTTCCCCAACATAACCAGCTTCAGTTAAACTGGTTGCATCAGCGATCGCAAAAGGTACATTTAACGTTTTAGCTAATGTTTGTGCCAAGAAAGTTTTCCCTGATCCAGTAGGACCGATCAGGCAGATATTACTTTTTTGCAGTTCAACATCATCTGCATCTTCTTGGGATTGTTGATTAACACGCTTATAGTGATTGTATACTGCTACAGCTAATGAACGTTTCGCACGATCTTGACCAATCACATAATTATTTAAGACTTCCAAAATTTCTAATGGTTTTGGTACTTCTGTGAATTCACGTACCGCTTCTTCATAAAATTCTTCATCAATGATTTCTTTGCATAGGTCAATACATTCATTACAGATGTAGACCCCTGGACCAGCCACGATTTTTTTTACTTCTTCTTGTGTTTTCCCGCAAAAAGAACAACGTACGGTCTCATTGCCACTTGGATTATCATACATGGTCTTCACCCCTTAACTTGCATCATAAATGCAAGAAACTATCACAGACTTTACAGTCTTTTACTATCATACCATAATTCAAAAAAAAGCAAAAGCACTAAACAAGAACCAAAAATCGAAAATATGCAAAAAGAGGAAACCTCTCAGTTTCCTCTTTGATAAAATGCAATAAAAGATGATTATTTTGCTTCAGTAGCAGTTCCAGTAATCAAATCAATTGCTTTTTTCATTGTCACATCATGTTCCAACATATCTTCTGTTAACACTCGTTTGATTTGTTCGATTGGCATGTTGTATGTCTCAGATAATTCTTGGATTTCAGCGTTGATTTCTTCTTCTGTTGCTGCTAGTCCTTCTGCTTTAGCGATAGCTTCGATTACAAGATTTGTTTTTGTGCGTACTTCTGCTTCGCCTTCAAATTGTTTGTGCAAGTCTTCTTCTGTAGAACCAGTTAATTGGTAGTACATGTCAGGAGAGATACCTTGACGTTGCATGTTGTTCAAAAATTCATCCATTGAACGGTGTACTTCATCGTGAACCATCACGTGTGGCAGATCAACGATTTCTGCATTTTCAACAGCTAAGCGGATTGCAGCTTCATCTTTTGCGTCTTCTGCTTCTTTTTCTTTTGCTTCTGTCAATTCTTTTAGATATTTTTCTTTCAATTCTGCTAATGTAGAAACTTCATCATCTACATCTTTTGCAAATTCGTCATCTAATTCAGGTACTTCTTTAGCTTTTACTTCATGAACCGTTACTTTGAACACTGCTTCTTTACCAGCAAGGTCTTCTGCTTGATAGTCTTCTGGGAAAGTAACTGTTACATCTAAGCTTTCACCTGATTTTTTACCGATCAATTGATCTTCAAAGCCAGGAATGAATGAACCAGAGCCTAGTTCTAGTGAATAGTTTTCACCTTTTCCGCCATCGAATGCTTCGCCATCAACAAAGCCTTCAAAGTCAATCACTACAGTATCGCCATTTTCTGCTGGAGCATCTTCTTTGATTACTAATTCTGCTTGAGCTTCTTGTTCACGTTTGATACGTTCTTCCACATCCGCTTCAGTAACTTCACGGTCTTGTTTTTCAACAACTAAATCTTTATATTGACCTAATTTCACTTCAGGTTTAACTGTTACTTCAGCAGTGATCACCCAATCTTGCCCTTTTTCCATGCTTTCAACATCGATTTGAGGTTGTGATACAGGTTCGATACCTGCTTCTTTAACTGCTGCTTCATAGCTTTCAGGTAAGACAGCATTCAATGCGTCTTCATAAAGAGCTTCTTCTCCGTACATACGGTTGAATACTTGGCGTGAAACTTTCCCTTTACGGAACCCTGGTACGTTCAAGTTTCCTTTAACTTTATTAAACGCAGCTGTCAATCCTTTTTGAATTTCATCTTGCGCAATCGTAAATTTTAAAACACCATCGTTTGTGCCTTTTTTTTCAAATGTTGCAGTCATTTAGTTCCCTCCGAGTTTAGAAAATTCATTTTATACATCAAAAACGTTTCATGCATACCCTTAAATAGTACACTAACCCTTTCAAATTGTAAACATATTGAATGGTTAGAATCCACGTTTTTCATGACTTTTTTATCTGATAAGTGTCAACGGTCACTTTGAAAGAGCAGCATTTCCCTTAAAATATTTCCCCTTTTTTCTAGGAAATCTGCTTCCTCTGCTTCTGTTTGTCTATTATTATAGTTTGGATCATACATGCTAAGTGTATCAGCAAACCATTTTTTGGGATCACCGACATATGTATCATAAACAGGATAAAGAAGAGCGGATTGCATCATAAATTCTTCTTTTAGCACTGTACTAAGATAGGCATCTTGATCTTCATAAGCTTCTGCTAATCGCATTAATTGTTCATAAGCCTTCTGCTTTTCTGGTTTTGGTAATGTTGCAGGTATGACTTCTATAAACGTCTGATCCATCGTTAAATAAACAACTGGCTGGTGTTTCTTCACTTGCACGAGTGACTCTAACATTTTTGCTCGCACTAATAAGTGGATCTCTGGTAAGATAATCATTTTTTTGATTGTTTGTACCAATTCATGATAAGGCAACTCTTCAATCTCAGACACAACCAAAAGTTGTTCTGCAGGTGGCATTGTCGGCATTTTTTCAACACTAAGGTGAATCTTACGTATTTTTTGACGGTCATTTTGACTCGTGAAATTTTCTGCTTGTTGGATCTTCTCTACCATGAGTTGCTCAAATAAATCAGAAAAATCATAGCTGGCAATTAACTTGCGAGCATAAAGATAATCTTTTGTTTGGATCAGCAGATCAAAATAAAAAGCTGCCACTTTTTCATCTGTCAGGTAGTCATTTTCATAAGGAAACGCCTGATTCAGCGCTTCTTTTTTTTCATCTAGCTCAACTAAGCAAAGGACAAGTAGACGATTCGCCTCAAATGTTCCTTTAAGCTCCAATGCTCGTTGTAAAAATGTCTTTGCTTGTAAATATTGATGATCAGCTAATGCTTGTTGCGCTAGACGCATAAGATTTTCGTATTTATCAGGAAAATCAATCGGCTCCAATGTTCGTTCTCCCTTCGACTCTTTGCCAGTAAAATCATGAATAAAACTATAGTATCAAACATAAAAAAACATGACAATCTTTTTTAGATTGCCATGTTGAAAAAATAAAATGAATCAAGCATTAATTTCTTGATTAAAGGCTTTGACTAGATTTAGCGTGACTACACTCGTATTTGAAAAATAATCACCAATATGCTGTTTTCTTTGATTAAAGATTGTCGGTAAATAGCCAACAAAAAGTAATGGGAATTTCAAAATGAACCGACAAGCTCCTTCTCTCACCAGCACTGTTGTCCAACTCAAATCTGATTCATTAAAGCAAATCACACGAATCCCAAAAATCATTTTTCCAATCGTTTGACCATGATTTAATTTCGTGAATAAAATAAAATAACCAAGGTAAATCAGCAAAGCAGCAAAACCATAAATACTTAAATAAGAATCGGATACTTTTAACCAGTCTAAATTAGCCGCTAATCCAATGGTCAACCGTGTGATTGAGCCAATACAAATCAGATCCACAATAAAAGCGAAAAATCTTATCCAAAATCCTGCATAAAAATATTTAGGAAAGTCATTTACATTGATTTTTTCCTCTTTATCTTCGGTATACTGTTGCCATTGTTGTTGCTTTACTTTGATTTCACTTTCAGATAGTGGTTTTTCTTTAAAAGATTGAAGTACTTTTTGAGAAAAGCTCGGATCTGGCCCTACAGCAGGACGATCTGCCTTGTTATGTGAAGTTAAATCTTCTGGTTGCTTCGTCATGCTTACTCACCTCCGTAATAATACATTGCCTTTGGTGATTGAACGGTTCCTTGATTTTCTAAGAAAGACAAGATTTGACTTGTTTCAGAAGCTTTTAGGCCTTGAAGCTGAGCAAGTTTCGAACCGAACCATGTGTTTGCAAAACCAGTAGTATTCGTTTCATATTCTACTAACTGAGCGTTTTCTAAATGTTGCTCACTTCTCATTGCTTTTAACGCGTCTTGTGGATACCCAATTTCATCCACTAATCCGACTGCTTTCGCCTGTTCTCCATCATAAATACGACCATCCGCAATTTTTCGGACTTCTTCTTCTGATTGATTTCGTCCAGTACTGACTACTTTGACAAATCGATTGTAGGCATTATCGATATAAGTTTGTAAGACTTTTTGATCTTCTGGCGTTTGTGGTCTAGTACTTGAACCCATATCTTTCAATGCACCACTTTTTACCGTCGTATCCTCGATCCCTAATTTTTCTAAAAGACCAGAATAATTAAGACCTGACATGATGACACCAATGGACCCAGTGACCGTTTCCTCTGTTGCATAGATTTTATCTGCTTGGGCTGAGATATAATATCCGCCACTAGCAGCTGTATTTTTCATACTGACATACATTGGAATATTTCGTTCATTTCGGATATCACTGATTGTCTTAGCTATTTCTGCACTTTCATAAACACCACCACCAGGAGAATTGACTTCTAACATCATCCCTTTGATCGTTTTATCTTCTTTTATAGCATTTAATTGCTCCATAAACTTAGCGTGATTGTATCCTTCTGTTGCAAACAAACCTGATGTTCCATCACTAGTGATCGTCCCATCAACAGTCAATTTTACGATTTTTTCTGAACTATCTCCTTCTTCCAGAACCGTGGGCGATAATTCATTAGTGCCATATAATAAGCTATTCAAACCACTCATTTGCTTTTCTTCTTTTGAATTTGACGTCAGGCTAGATGATACCAACGAAACAACCAATAAGCCTGCCGCAATCAACACTGCTATCCAACGCTTTTTATTCATACTCTCCCTCGCTTAATATAAATTTTTGATAACGATCACTGTTTCTTTTTCTCCAGTTGCATTCATTTTTTCTGCTTTTTCGACTAATGTAAATCCATTGAACTTCTCTTTTGTCCACTCATCTTCTACTACGAATTGTTGCGCTTCTCCAATAGTCAACGCATCAGGCGCAATTTCTTGGATACTATCCCAACCAGTATCTAAAAAGATTTTGGTTTCATCATCCACTGTATTTACTTTTTCAAGTTCGGCCAACTGTTTTTTTAGCATGCCTAATGTCAAGACTGCGATATTTGATGCCATTTTTCATCCTCCTTCTTTTACTTACTCTCATATTGTACCGAAGTCTGCAAAAAGATGATAGTCAAAACTTCATTTCGATCCTCCCGCCACAACCATATAGACCAATTTTATTTTTTCTCTTTTTTATTGACAAACATCACACAACAACGTTATCATTTAAGAAGTTTCCAGAAAAATACGAAAAAGGAGTTTAGATATACCATTCTCATTTTAAGGAATAGCGCCTGGTCTGTAGTTACAGATGACGAGGAAAGGGTTTATCGAAATATTCGGCGGATGACCCTAGGGACTGCACTCTATAGGATCGATCAAAACCTATCTGTGAAGATAGAACAAAAATCGATTCCAGCAGCTGGAAACTTTCATAATGATTATATTATAGAAAGTAGGATGTTTTTTATGTGTGGAATTGTCGGAATGATTGGATTAGAAAACGTAACACCAGGATTGATCAATGGTTTAGAAAAATTAGAATATCGGGGATACGATTCGGCTGGAATCTTTGTTGCGAATCATGAAAATGATTTTTTGGTCAAAGCACAAGGTAGAATTCAGAACCTAAAGGATAAGCTAACAAACGAAACAGCGGGAACAATCGGAATCGGTCACACTCGTTGGGCAACTCATGGCGAACCTTCTCAAAAAAATGCGCACCCTCACACTTCTCAAAGCGGACGTTTTGTTCTTGTCCATAACGGTGTAATTGAAAACTTTGCTGAACTAAAAAATGATTATTTAGAAACGGATCAATTTTCAGGGGAAACGGATACTGAGATCATTTCTCATCTTATTGAATTTTTTGCAAATGAAGGACTGGATACAAAATCTGCCTTTGTCAAAACACTTCAATTAATCAAAGGTTCTTATGCTTTCGCATTAATTGATCGTACTCTGCCAGATCAAATTTTTGTCGCTAAAAACAAAAGCCCTCTCTTAATTGGTCTGGGAGACGGATTCAATGTTATCGCCAGCGACGCAATGGCTATGCTGGCTTATACGAAAGAATTTGTTGAAATTGAAGATGGCGAATTAGTGATCGTCACTAAAAATGAAATTTCAATCGAAACGATCTCAGGTCAACCAGTTGAACGAACTTCTTTTGAAGCACAAATTGATGCAGCTGATATTGAAAAGGGCACTTATCCTTACTACATGTTGAAAGAAATCGATGAACAACCGATCGTTATGCGAAAGATTGCCCAAACTTACGTGAGCCATGAGAATGAAGTACTGATGGATAAACAACTTTTAGAAACAGCTAAAAACAGTGACCGTATCTACATTGTTGCTTGTGGAACGAGTTACCATGCTGGCTTAGTTGGAAAACCTATTTTAGAACAATTAACCCGTATTCCTGTGGAAGTCCATCTTGCAAGTGAATTTGGTTATAATTTGCCTCTACTTTCAGAGAAACCATTTTTTATTTTCTTAAGCCAAAGTGGGGAAACAGCAGACAGTCGACAAGTACTCGTGAAAATGAATGAATTGAATTACCCATCATTGACGATCACTAATGTACCCGGCTCTACTTTATCAAGGGAAGCTTCTTACACTCTTTTACTACATGCTGGACCTGAAATCGCCGTGGCTTCAACAAAAGCTTATACTGCTCAAATCGCTGTTTTAGCTGCACTTGCTAAAGGAATTGGTCATGAAAAAAATCTTTCTTCAGCTAGAGAATTCGATCTAACGCACGAGCTTAGTATCGTAGCGAATGGCATGGAAGAACTAATTTCTCAAAAGGACTACTTACAGGAGTTAGCAGCTGACTATCTAATGGATGCAAGAAACGCTTTTTATATTGGACGTGGAACAGATTATGCTGTCTCTTTAGAGGCTGCATTGAAGTTAAAAGAAATCAGTTATATCCAAGCAGAAGGTTTCGCAGCTGGAGAATTAAAACATGGTACGATCGCGCTGATCGAAACGAACACACCGGTTATCGGGATGATCAGCGAAAAGATAACAGGTGCACACACGAGAGGAAATCTAAAAGAAGTGGAAAGTCGTGGAGCAAAAACATTGGTCATGGCTACAAAAGGCTTAGATCGATCAGATGACCAATTAGTATTGCCTGTTGTTCATCCTTTACTCACTTCATTAATCACAGTGATCCCTACACAATTGATTGCCTACTACGCGACCTTGCTAAGAGGTCTTGATGTTGATAAACCGAGAAATTTGGCAAAATCAGTGACCGTTGAATAGGAAAAAGGTTAAAAAAATATAGCATGTATCACCATGAAAAAAGCCAAAAAACAATGAAATTTAATTTTCATTGCCTTTTTGGCTTTTTTGTGTAGTCATCAATCAGTTCGAAAATGCCTTTTTATTGTTTTAACCTATTTTGTATCGAGTCCCCCATCTAAACGAGCTAAGCATTAGTTCCGGGCTGTTTTGCTTGATGGCTCTTTTTTTGTCTCCTGTAAGATAACAGGATTGTTGCACTCACTATGGTTAGCCCCAGTAGTTGTAGCAATGGACTAACTTTATTACCCGTAGCTGGTAACTGTTTACTCACCTTTTTAGCAGTATTCTTATTCACTTTTGCTTCCTCTTTTCCTTTATTAATCGCTCCATTATTTTTTGTTTCGGTTTCTTTTGCCACAGGTGGTTTTTCCGTTGATTCTTTTACTATCTCTTCCTCTAAAGGAGGAACCGTCTCATGTTTTTTGCTTGTCTGCACGATAATTTTATTACTTTCTTCCGAGAGATTCCCTTCTTTGTTTTTCGATTTAACTACATAAGAATATTTCGTATTTTCCTGTAAATCTTTATCAGTATATAGTGAGGTTTCCCCCGCTACTTCTCCTACCAATACATTGTTTCGGTAAACTTGATAGCTCATGATTTCCTTCGATTCATTAGGTGCGTCCCACATTAAAGCCACTTCATGTTCTGTGACACGGGCTGATCTCAGTTTAGTAGGGGGCAACGGGCGACTCACCTCCATTGTCATTTTCGTTCTTGCTTTCACTGCATTACTCGCTTCTGATAGATTACCAGCTTGATCAACCGCTCTGATTTTATAGGTATAAGTGGTAGCCTCCATCAATCCTGTGTCTATGTAAGTTAAGTCCGTACCAGAAAGTGTTTGGACTAACTGATCGTCTCGATAGACGTGATAACCAGTGACACCCACATCATCGATTGCTGCTTCCCACGACAAGCTGACACTGTTAGTTGTTACATCATCGATTCGTAAATTCAAAGGGGGCGTAGGAGGAGTCAGATCTTCTGCTGATTTTGTCCTAGCCGTTACCGCATTACTTGCTTCTGATAGATTCCCTGATTGATCAACAGCTTTGACTATATAGGTATAGGTGGTATCTTCCATCAACCCTGTATCTATGTAGGTTAAGTCCGTACCAGTTAGCGTTTGAACCAACTGATCATCTCGATAAACGTTATAACTAGCTACATCAACATTATCGATTGCTTCTTGCCATGACAAGCTGACACTGTTAGTTGTTACATCATCGATTCGCAAGTTCAAAGGAGCTGCAGGAGGAAGAATTTCTTCTGTTGGTTTTGTCTTAGCTGTTACTGTATTACTCATTTCTGATATGTTTCCTGCCTGATCAACTGCTCTCACTTGATATGTATACATCGTATCTTCCATTAATCCTATATCCGTGTATGCTACTTCCTCCGCACCAATCACTCCTTGAATTAACTGATTGTCTCGATAAATGATATAACCGATTACGTCAATGTTATCTGTCGCTGATTCCCACGATAAGCTGACACTATCAGTTGTTACACTAGTGACTTTTAAATTCAAAGGCACTGCTGGTGGGCTGCTACTCGCCAGTTTTGTCCTAGCCGTCACTGCATTACTCGCTGCTGATACATTCCCCGCTTGATCAACTGCTCTCACTTCATACGTATAGGTAGTATCTTCCGTTAATCCATTGTCGGTATAAGCGAGGTCTGCATCGGTGACTGTTTGAATCAGTTGGTTGTCTCGATAAACCAAATAACCCATTACGCCTACGTTGTCTGTTGCAGCTTCCCAAGACAAGCTAACACTATCACTTGAAACGTCGTTGACTTTCAGATTTTTAGGATTGGTAGGAGCTTCCAAATCTAATGCAGTGGCTTGAACGTTATCAAAATATGCTGTCCCGTTTCCACTAGACGCAAAACGGATAATATATGTATTTTCACCTTCCGGAGTCGTAAAGCTAAATTCATGTTGTTTCCAAGCATCATTATAATGTCTCTCATCCTTCAACGAAATAAACCCTTCCCCATGATTAAGCGTGCCAAATTCCACAATTGCTGGAAACGAAGGGTCTCCGATCACATAATAAGTGAATTGATAGGTCGTTTTCGGTTTTAACTGAACATATTGCAGGATATTCTCTCCATTTGATGCCATTACATAATGATTGCCACTTTCATCTGTCACAAGTGCAGGATTGTTACTTCCAGGATTGGAAACGATCCAGTGATTCAACCCATCATTAAATTCACCATTTTTTATAATCACCTCTTCTGCTAGTTGATAAGAGGGTGCATAAGATGGATCAACCGCTACTACAATGACCGGTTTAACAAATAGAAAAACAATCATCATCAATCGAATCAGTTTTTTGAAAATTTTCATATTTACCTCCTCTAAATTAGTTGTTTCGCAAGTTAGTTTAATCTATTCAGAGATAAAAAAAGCCCTTTTTTTTCGTATAATTAGAAATTAAAGTTCTATCATAACAACTTTTAACGGAGAATAGTCTAAACCCAACGCTAATTTTATACAAAAAAGTAGTTATCTTGGAACAAGCATTTGACAGCAACCCAAATTTGTTTTCCTACGGACAAAAAAACTGTTATTCACAAAAACAAGAAAACATTTTTGTAAATAACAGTCGATTACTATTAAAATGAGAAAAATTTTAGTTCTTATTCTTCAAGTCCGATCTCTTCTCGAACAACTGCAGCAATCTTATCCACGTAATATGCTACTTTTTCATCCGTTGGCGCTTCAGCCATGACACGTAATAATGGTTCAGTTCCAGAAGGACGAACTAAAATTCTTCCTTCACCAGCCATCTCAGCCTCAGTTTCTTCAATCACTTTTTTGATCGCTGGAACTTCCATTGCACCATTTTTGTTACTTACTCGGATATTTACTAATTTTTGTGGGTAGATCGTCACTTCGCTCGCTAACTCGGATAATTTCTTCCCAGTTTGCTTCATGATATTCAGTAATTGGATTCCTGATAGCATTCCATCACCTGTAGTATTAAAGTCAAGGAAGACCATATGACCAGATTGTTCTCCACCAAAATTATAATCATTTTTTCGCATTTCTTCTACAACATAGCGGTCACCAACCTGAGTAACTACGTCTTTCAAGCCAATTTCTTCCACCGCTTTATGGAATCCTAAATTACTCATGACCGTTGTAACGATCGTATCTTTTTTCAAACGATTTTTCTTTGAAAGGTATTTCGCACAAATGAACATGATTTTATCACCATCAACGATGTTCCCAAGTTCATCCACTGCAATAATTCGATCCCCATCACCATCAAATGCTAAACCGGCATCGGCGCCTTTTTCAACAACCATTTCAGCTAACTTTTCAGGGTGTGTTGAACCAACACCATCGTTAATATTTAAGCCATTAGGGCTGGTACCCATCGTATAAAAATCTGTTTCTAAGTCTGCGAATAAACGGTTGACAGAAGTTGCTGTCGCTCCATTTGCCGCATCGACACAAACGGTTAGGCCTGATAGATCCCCATTGATCGTTTGCACTAAGAATTGAGAATATTTTAATAAGCCTTCTGGAAATTCTTCTACTGTTCCTAATCCCTCTGCTGAAGGACGTGGCAATTCGTCCACTTCGGCATCAAGCAATGCTTCAATTTCTAATTCTTGTTCATCCACTAATTTAAACCCATCAGCACCAAAAAATTTGATTCCATTATCTTGTGCAGGATTATGTGAAGCAGAAATCATCACGCCGGCATTGGCTTTTTGCAATCTTGTTAAATAAGCAACTCCTGGTGTGGAAATGACGCCAAGTTGAAATACTTCAATACCAACTGATAACAAACCAGAAATTAAGGCTTCTTCTAGCATTTGCCCAGAGATTCTGGTGTCACGCCCAACTAAAACCCGTGGACGTTTCCCTTCTGTTTCATGTTGGCTTAATACATATCCGCCACATCTACCTAACTTAAACGCTAATTCTGGTGTCAATTCTTTATTGGCTTCGCCACGGACACCATCCGTTCCAAAATATTTACCCATAATTGTAAATTTGCTCCTTTAACTTAATTTTCCGAAGAATACGTTTGACTCTCTTGTGTACTTTGCATAGTGGATTCACTCGAATCTGTACTTTCAGAAGTTTGCTTGCTTTCTGTCTGGACACTAGAAAGTGACGTGCTCGATGTAGTCGACTTTGTCGTTGACGTTGTTGAGTCATTCCTTTTAGTCGAACTTTGATTTTTATCGACTGAAGAATCACTAGTTGTCGATTCCAGCACTGGTGTTATCTCAACTTTAACCGATTTAGGCGAGACGCTCATTCCTTGTTCAACAGGAATCTGAATCGTCCTAGTCGTTCGATGAGTAATTCCTGATATGTCGATAGGCACAGCGATACTATCCCCTATTTGAGCAAGTTGTTCCGTCGTCCCTGTGACTTCAGCCTCTAATTCGGAAAACTTGAAATTATAGTTCTTAATTCCTTCGCCTTTTGTCCCTTGTTGAATACCATATAGGCTAACCGTTTTTTTCGGTTTGATTGCATCTGACGTGACGTTGACTTGCACTGGATCAGAAACAATACTCAACGGCTCACCAGCTGAATTTAACGCTTGTACAGATACATTGCTATTCACACCATCGTCCGTTATCATTGACGGGTTGACTTTTGCAACCACTTGATGAATTTCCGCTAAAGTCTTATCTCCAGTGGTGATCGTGACCTTCGTTGGATCGACAGTTGTTTCAGTTAAATTATAACCAGAAGGCGTCGTCTCTGTTGGCAGAATAGCTTTAACTTCAAAGTCTTTGGTCACTTTCTTTTCAATTGTAACCGTGATCGTTTCCGGTTGCAACTTAGCGGTGACAGCGCTGCTTAGATTTTTGATTTTCAATGGCACTTCGTGGGT
Source organism: Enterococcus sp. C74 (assembly GCF_040887125.1). Classification (NCBI taxonomy): domain Bacteria; kingdom Bacillati; phylum Bacillota; class Bacilli; order Lactobacillales; family Enterococcaceae; genus Enterococcus; species Enterococcus sp. C74. The sequence goes on from NZ_JBFOFA010000002.1 coordinate 377,201, forward strand.
TCCTTCACCTAGATGTGCTAAGTCTGCGGTGACCCTAAAGGTACGGGTGTCTTCATTTGCCTCAGCCATCAACTGGATACGATTCGCACTAGCCAATTTGACAGTAGTAGTGTTTTCGTAACCATGGATATAATACTTATCGGTATCATATAAAAGTTGGATCGAAACATCAGAAGCTGTCTGCGAATAGGACTCGTTTCCAGATAATGTGTTTTGCATCGTTTGACCATTCGCATTGAAATAAAGAATGATACTAAACAATAACGCAACAAACCCATACAGAATACTCGTACGCTTTTCTTTTGAGATCATTTCCGATCCCCTCCCTTAGTCATTGCGTCCAAGAAAGATTGAAGCCCATTCTTTTTGTTTTTATTTTTTTCTTCTACAATTAGTTGTTTTCGTAAGATCGATAAATACTCTTCTTGCGATAACCCTGGTATCAATTGATTGTCTAAAGTGATACTTACATCTCCTGTTTCTTCCGAGACCACGATAGTTATTGCATCGCTGACCTCACTAATACCGACAGCAGCTCGGTGACGTGTTCCAAATTCTTTTGGAATCAACATACTTTCTGATAAAGGTAAATAGGCACTAGCAACTGCAATTTTTCCATTTTTGACAATAACTGCCCCGTCATGCAGCGGCGTATTGGGAATAAAGATATTAATGAGTAACTCACCAGTAATATCTGCATCCAATGCGATGCCTGTCTCAATATACTCATCCAAACCAGTATGACGCTCGATCGTAATCAGAGCACCAATCTTACGTTTCGACATATATTGAATAGCTTTATCAAAGGATAGGATCATCTTCTCGTCTTCTTGTTGCTCGCTTTTCGTTTGTTTGAATAACGAACTTCTTCCCAGATGTTCTAACCCACGACGAATCTCTGGTTGGAAGATGACGATTGCTGCAATCACACCATAAGTTATGACTTGGTTCATCAGCCATGACAGCGTGTGTAGCCCAATCAACTCAGCCGCAATTCGAATCACGATAAAGATGGCAACGCCTTTGAGCAATTGGATCGCTTTCGTCCCTCTTAGTAGCTGGATCAGTTTGTAAACCAAATACCATACGACTAAAATATCCAGTATGTTTACCAAAAAATTCAGAGAAAATAAGTCACCGGAAAACATTTGTTGCCAATACTCTAAATTAAAAAGTTCCCCGATTTGAAATGACATAAAAAGCCTCTCTTCTCTTTTGAGATTTCCCTTTAAGTATATCATATGTTTGGAAATATGAGACGATTCTGGCTACTTTTTTCAAGAAAATTACATAAATTATTCGGTCGATTTTTCCGCCCTTTAAATTGTTTGCTTATCATTTACCGAATGAGATAGTTGGATCACTGAACGAAACATCAAAACATCATTTTCGACGTGCTGCGCGTTCTGCTCTTTTAGCAGCTCTTCTGGCTGCTGCTTCATCATCGATCTTACGTTCTTTTTTTCTCTTTTTCGTTTCGACTTCCTCTTCTTTTACAATTGGATCAGACGGTTCTAGTTTTTCTTTAATTTTATCAAGCTGTCCAGTGAGTGAAGCATAATTGTAAAAACGAGTTTTTGCATCTAGAACCGTTTTTTCAAACAATTTTTCAGCTAATTGAGGGTTGGCACTTTCTAGTGAAGAAAACCGAACTTGCTTACGCATAAAATCGCCCATTGTTGAAAAGTCTGGTTTTTTGTAATCCAAAATCATCGGAACCTTCCCTTTTTCAATTAAACTTGGATTATAACGATAGAGGGACCAATAGCCTGATGAAACAGCTTCTTTGGCTTCTTTAATCGATTCTTTCATGCCCCCCAACAGACCATGGGTGATACAAGGCGTATACGCAATGATTAGTGATGGCCCTGGGTATTTCTCTGCTTCTTCAAACGCCTTGATTGTTTGCATTTGATTGGCACCAGAAGCAATTTGAGCGACATAGACGTTCCCATAAGTCATTGCCATCATTCCTAAATCTTTCTTCGACGCATATTTCCCACTTGCGGAGAATTTTGCAATAGCTGACGTTGGCGTTGCTTTAGAGGTTTGCCCCCCAGTATTAGAATAAACTTCATTATCCAATACTAGGATATTCACATCTGCCCCACTAGCCAATACATGATCGATACCACCAAAGCCAATATCATAAGCCCAACCATCTCCGCCAATAATCCATTGACTGTTTTTGACAAAAATATCTTTGTGCTCAAGAATGGATTCCAATTCTGGGACTTGCTGTACTTCCGCTACCATCGCAGCCTGAAGTTTAGCTGCTCGTTGTTGTGTTCCTTCGCTATCGAATAAATGGTTGAGCCAATCCTCCATCAACAGTCGAAGCGCACTCGATACTTTTGGCATGATTTCACGAACAGATTGCGCTAAAGCTTCACGACGGGTTTGAGCAGCTAGTAACATACCATAGCCAAATTCAGCATTATCTTCTAATAAGGAATTAGACCAAGCTGGACCTTGCCCACAAGCATTCGTTGTGAACGGTGATGCTGGCGAAGCTCCTCCCCATATTGAAGAACAGCCGGTTGCATTAGCGATCATCATTCGGTCTCCGAACATTTGGGTCAAAAGTTTCACATATGGCGTTTCACCGCAACCAGAGCAGGCACCTGAAAATTCAAGCAACGGTTGGTTAAATTGGGTAGCCATTACCGTATTTTTTCCTTTCATAGGGTTTTCTTTCTGTCTCAATGTCATTGCAAACGCCCAATTGACCGCTTGTTCTTTTTGTTCCTCGTAAGGTTTCATCACTAACGCTTTTCCTTTGGCTGGACAAGCCTCCACACATAATCCACATCCTGTACAGTCCTCCACGGAAACTTGGATACGATATTTTAACCCGTCAGGTCCTCTCATATCACGAACGATAAATCCTTCAGGCGCTTCAGTCAGCTCTTCTTCATCAGCTAAGAATGGGCGGATGGCTGCGTGCGGACATACAAATGCGCACTCATTGCACATCGTACAACGGTCACTGATCCATTCAGGGACTTCTAGGGCTACACCTCGTTTTTCCAGCGCTGCTGTTCCTAATGGCATCTCGCCAGTTGTCATCTGGTTGGCTACTAAAGTACCTACTGACAGTTGATTTCCTTCTTGAGCATTGATCGGCGTAAAAATCTCTTTTACGTAACGTGATGTTGTCTCTTCTTTTTTGCTAGGTAGTTCTAATGATTGCCAATGTTTGGGGATTTCAACTCTATGGAGAAGTTCAAGGGTATGATCAATCGCTTGGTTATTTTTTTCTACGATTTTCATTGATTTATGACCATAGCTTTTAAGCACTTCTTCTTTCAAGAGCGGAATCACTTCTTCAATAGGAATAATGTTTGCTAATTTGAAAAAAGCCGTTTGCATGGCAGTGTTAATACGACGACCTAATCCAACTTCTTGAGCAATTTTCATCGCATTGATCGTATAAAATTGAATCTCATTTTCTGCCAAATATTTTTTTAGACGAATAGGCAGATGCGTTTCTAACTGATCATCTGTCCATAAAGTATTCAATAAAAATGTGCCACCTTTTTTCAACCCTTTAACTAAATCATAGCTGTGCAAGTAAGCAGGCGTATGACAAGCGACAAAATCAGCATGTTCAACTAAATAAGTAGAACGAATTGGCGTGTTTCCAAAACGGAGATGGGAAATCGTCAATCCACCTGATTTTTTTGAATCATAGTAAAAATAGCCTTGGGCGTATTTGTCTGTATGATCACCAATGATTTTAATAGCAGATTTATTTGCACCGACTGTCCCGTCAGAACCAAAACCCCAAAACTTAGCTTGATAAGTTTCAGCATCCGTTAAATCCAATGTTGGTCTTGGTGCCAAAGAATGATAGGTAACATCATCCACTATCCCGATTGTAAATCGTTTTTTCATTTGTTCATCTTTTTGCAACTCGTCAAAAACGCTGATGATTTGATCTGGTGTCACATCTTTTGATCCTAATCCATACCGCCCACCAATTATTTTAGGACAGATTGTTGCATCATAAAGTGCACTTTGAACATCTAGCAGTAATGGTTCCCCACCAGCTCCTGGTTCTTTGCTTCGATCTAATACGGCAATTGACTGTGTAGTTTTAGGAAGATTTTGCAACAATGTTTCAATTGGGAATGGGCGATAAAGATGGATATTCAAGAAACCGACTTTCCGGCCATTTTTATTCAAATAATCGACTGTCTGCTCAATCGTTTGCGCTACCGACCCCATCGAAATGATGACTTCTGTCGCATCGGCAGCACCATGATAAGTGACTAAATCATAGGAAGTTCCACGTAATTCATTGATTGCTTGCATGTATTTTTGTACGATGCGAGGTAATTGTTCGTAATACGAATTGATCGTTTCTCTTTGCTGAAAATGAATATCTGGATTTTGATTCGTTCCACTAACAGTTGGGTGGTTAGGGTTCATCGCTCTTTTTCTAAACGCAGTAAGTTTCTCTTGATTGATTAACGATGCTAACTCGTCATATTCTAGTACTTCAATTTTTTGGATTTCATGGCTCGTACGAAAACCATCAAAAAAATTCAAGAATGGCAGCTCTGCTTCAATCGAAGCCAAATGTGCTACGGGTGCTAAGTCCATAACTTCTTGCACACTACTTTCTGCAAGCATCGCAAATCCAGTCGATCGAGCAGCCATGACATCCCCATGATCCCCAAAGATATTTAACGCATTCGTCGTGACTGCACGACTTGCGACATGAAATACGCTTGGTAGTAATTCACCAGCGATTTTATACATATTGGGTATCATCAACAACAATCCTTGAGAAGCTGTATAAGTCGTTGTCAGCGCGCCTGTTTTGAGCGAACCATGCACAACACCAGCCGCTCCTGCTTCAGATTGCATTTCAACCACTTTAACTGGTTGTCCAAAAATATTTTTCTTCCCACTAGCAGACCATTGATCCACTAATTCTGCCATCGTTGAGCTGGGCGTAATGGGATAGATTGCAGCTAATTCTGTAAAAGCGTAAGAAATATAAGCGGCAGCTGTATTTCCGTCCATTGTTTTCATTTTTCGCATTTGTCATCATCCTTGTTCAAATTCTCTCAAATATCCCACCTATTATAACGCAAAAGCTCCTGAAAACCTACCTATTCTGTAAAAGTACTCACATGAGAAGATACATGCTTTATTAAACAAAAAACTAGTCTTTTTCCTGAAAAATGCTTAAAATGAATCTAAGAGGTGATTATACATGGATATATCTATCATTAAAGCAGATAAAACAAATACCGAAACTGGCATTCATTATGGAAACTTAGATGCTCCTAAGAAAATGGCAGAGTTTATCAATCTGGCTTGCCCTTATTGCCGTCAATGGTTCAACGAATCTTATGAATTACTCGAAGAAGCTGTAAGTAAAGGTCGTTTGCAACGGGTGATCAAACTTTTTGATAAAGAAAAAGAAAGTTTGCAACGTGGGAATGTGATGCATCATCATATTGATACGTCAGACGGTCAAGTAGCTTTACGAGAAATCAAAAAAGTATTTGATTCGCAGGATGATTGGAAAAATCTTAGTCTAGCAGAAGTAGCAGATTATGCTCAAAATAAGTTAGGTCTAACTTACCAAGAAGAATCTCCTGCCTCTCAAGCAATTATAGCTGAGGCGAATGCTGCCAATATCCGTTTTGTTCCAACTGTTATTTTGGAAGAGCATATTTTTGATGAATCGATCAAAAAAGAAGAGCTAATTGACTACATTAACGAGTAATAATCCTGACTATCACATGTACTTGTAATCATTATTGATCAGGATTGACACTATCGTTCCGATCCTAACAAGACCCAAAGAACCTCAAAATAGCCTAGCCTATTTTTAAGGTCCTTGGGTCATTTTTGATTGAGCGACTATCCAGATCTTAATTTAGAAAAAGTTAAAAAAACGGATTGATACACCATCTATCTATCCTAAGACCTTTCGTTGACAAAGCTTCGTAAACTAGCTTGGATACGTGGGTTATTTAGATGCTGTTGCCATTTCTGTTCGATGACATTTTGTACTTTTTCAACGGCACGAGTTGTAGTCGATGAAAAACTTTTTGGCTGTGACAATATGGGTGAGTCTACCCGTGCTTTTTTCAGACTTAGGTCCAGGGCGCCAGGATCCGATTCTGAATTTCTTCTCTTCCTCTCTCCTTCTGATTTCATTTCTTGACTCTTTTCATATTTTCCTTTCACTTGGTCTGAGCTATTTGATCTAAGCTCGATTTGATGAAAACGTTTGGTCAATTCATCCATAGATATTGGTTGTAGTGGTTGGTGATTCGTGCTG